>JBBUFE010000039.1:0-5395 GCA_038056635.1 Patescibacteria group bacterium | reverse complement strand
GCACAGGTAAAATAAAAACAACCCGTGCCCCTCATGGGGGCGGCCTTTTGGCTTTTGAGTATTTGCCCGCGCTTATGCGCGGTCGCAAATACTCAACCCCGCACCATCCCTAGGGCGAGCGCGTGTGCCGAATCCCGGTACCACAACACTTCGTATTGGCTACGGGACAAGTAGGCGAAGTGGCAATCTTCGGACGACCTGCCCCGCCGTGCCCCGTAGCCGCTTGCGTGGTACTGGGGTAGGCAGCTAAGCCGTCCTTCGGGGAGCGCGAGTCCGTATGACTTTTTGGTGCTGGGGTCGAGTTCCCCACTCATTCCATCTTGGTTAAGATACGTGATGCTTCTCTCTCAATTTTTGGATTTCAGCGTCATCTTCTTTTTCCCGCCGATTTTTCCCCTGTTCGCCGAGCGCGCGCAATTCCGCACTCCCTAGTTTCATAAGATTGCGCGTACTACTTTCAAGATGTTCCTCTGTATTTTTTTTCGGGTCGTCCAAGACCTCTTCTAAGAGCGCGTTTAGTATCCAGCCGATGCGGGGACCGGGTGCTTCGCCCAGTTTCATGATTTTGGTGCCGTCTATTTTCAACATTGCGACAGAAATTGGGTCGCGCATTGCCTCGTCAACCATTGACATGTATTTCCGAAGGCGAAACGGCTGTTCTTTCGGCCGACCGGTGCCGATTCGGTCGCACATTCTCAAATTAAGGAGTTCTTTGATGTGTTCAACCCCGACATTTGTGATGATTCGGCGCACGGCGCTAAGCATTACCGTGTCTGGGTCGGAAAAAAACATGTGCCAGCGTATTAAAGAGACGACGACAGACGCAGTTTCATTAGGAATTCGCAAATCATTCAGAATCTTTTTTGCCATTCTTGCTCCAACGACTTCATGCCCGTGAAAAGTCCAGTCTTTTCTCTCGTCCGACCACCGGCGACTGGCAGGCTTGCCAATGTCGTGCAGAAGCGCCGCGAGGCGGACCTCCAGCGGCCAATTTTTATCGGCCGAATGCTGGAGACTTCGTAAAAGATGTTCAAACACATCAAACGAGTGCGCCTGATTCTGGTCCACGCCGATTCCCTCCTCCAGTTCAGGAATTACATATCGCAGGATACCGAGCTTTTGAGCCACAAATAATGCTTGCATTGGGTGCTCCGTCATAAGTATCCGAATTAGCTCATCACGCACGCGCTCGCGCGATATTTTTTCAAGTTGTCCAGCATTTGCTGAAATACCCGTGGCAGTTTCTGCTTCGATAGCAAAATCTAATTCAGCGGATAGTCTGACTGCGCGCAACATTCGCAGAGCATCTTCATTGAAACGCTCCTCCGCTTCTCCCACAGTGGCGATGACACGGCGTTTAATATCTTCCTGGCCCCCATGTTTGTCTACTAGCGCCCCCTCCTCCGGCTCGTACGCAATGGCATTTATTGTGAAGTCGCGCCGTTTCAGATCGTCATCAAGGCTCTCGCTGAATCTTATTTCATCCGGATGTCTCGCATTAGAATACTTTCCTTCAATGCGATACGGAGTGACCTCGACGACCTTAAGCCGCGGGTCTGCAGATTCTGTAACAACTCCGACAGTTCCAAATTTGTTTTCATAAAAAGTTTCTTTGAACATCGCTTGGATTTGCTCCGGCTTGGCGTTTGTCGTGATGTCCCAATCTTTCGGCTCACGTTCAAGCAGCAAATCGCGCACGCACCCGCCGACGAGATATGCCTCAAACCCCGCATCGCGCAGTGTTTTGCAAAGCTCGCTAACTTCTTTCGGAACTGTAAGTTTAACGGATTCCACTCCTGCATTGTATCTCGTGCGTTGTATTTGAGCGACCATAAGTGTAGACTTGTAATGCTTGCTCCCGTGGTGAAACGGATATCACAGCAGTCTTCGGAACTGCTATTCTAGGTTCGAATCCTGGCGGGAGCACAGGGTTTAGTTTTCTTTTTTGTGCGGGCAGGGATAATCGAAATCCCGCCTCGTGCTTGGCAAGCACGCGTTCTGCCACTGAACCATGCCCGCGCAACTCACATACTCTCATGATTCCTTTTTTGCATCAACTCTTTGGGCAAAATATTTAGCCACGCTTTTACTTTTTCTTTCAAATATGTGCTGGATACATTAACCATACATATTCCGTACGGCAATCGATTAGTTTTATGTCGCCCCTTGATAACCGTGCATTTAGTGAATTTTGATGAAACTATAGAACTGCTAGCTGACCAAAAATCTATGCAAGTTTTGGCATCGTGATCTGGATAGATAAGCACCTGTGCTGAGATTCTTTCAGTAGGAATTCGACATGCATGCGTGAGAAATCTTACGAATAAACGGATCATATCAGGGTCTGTATTTGTTAAGCTGACTCGGTTCTTGTTTTTTTTGTTACCCTCTCCCCAATACAACATTATACCTGCGATAAAAAGCGGGTCGTATTTAAGTGTTTCAAACTCTGTACGGGCTTCAAGACGGGCATCGTTATAGACTTTTTCTAGATTGAGACCGCGTATTCGATCTAATTCTATTATACGCACAATATGACCCTTTCTGGCCTTTTTATCTAGCCTAGTTTTGATTTCATTAGACCAATCTTTATTTGAAAACCAATCCGAAAGTGTAGATTTTGGGATTCTTAATTTCGCATGCAATTCTCTATAACTAAGACCAGTCTTTCTCATCTGTATGGCCTCTTCCTTATCAGTCCTCATGTAAGTAGGATAACACGGGAGTCCGTTTTCTTGCGCTTCTCTTTGGATAAACGGTGGATAACTCTGGGGATATGTGGATAACGGACAAGCGTCCGTTAGGAGAAATGTCTGTTATCCTGCATCAATAATCTCGGTATAGTCAGCTTCTTAGCCATAAATCTAAGCCACCGGAGTTAAATGGTCTAAGTTAGAATGTGTTACTTCGTAACATGGTTCACATGAAATGTGGCTCCGAATGATCAATTTGATCTTGGAAACTGGACATTTAAGGTTGGCGGAAAGCAGATGGGGCTGTATAATTTCACGCGAAACATGGATGACAATGCTAATGCTAGGAAAGCGGTGGGTGAAATCGGGGAAGACATTGCCTGTCAGTTTTTGGAACGGAAGGGTTTTAAGATACTGGAGCGAAACTACCGCAAGTCCTGGGGCGAGATTGATATCGTTGCCGAAAAAGCTGGAGTTGTCCGATTTGTTGAAGTCAAGGCAGTTTCACGTGAAAGTCTGCCCGATATTTCACGTGAAATGGACTATAGGCCAGAGGAAATGGTGACATTGAGCAAACTTAAGAAAGTGGCGAGAACGGCGGCTCTTTACATGGAAGGGAAGCGAGACAAGCGAGAATTCCAGATTGATGTTGTTGGCGTTGTACTGCACGAGGGTACACGGACGGCTCGCTGTCGGCTGATAGAGCAGGCGCTGGAAGATAATCTCTAAAGGACAAATCTGTTCTTTATGACCCGTCCGCCTGCTAGCGAGTGTCCGATAGAATCTGTGTTAAGATACATGAGTTTCCCCACCGTCGCGATCTTCTGCGGGCCTTCGCATAAAGCTACGAAAGGGTAAAACGGGGCGTAGTATACCGGTAGTACATCTGCTTTGGGAGCAGACAGACCGAGTTCGATTCTCGGCGCCCCGACAAAATATTAGCGCTGGCTGGGGCTTATTTGGTCAATCAGAAGACGAATAAGTCCGGGCGCCTCGCTTGCATTGAATGCGTTTGCCATTGACGCGATATCTCCTCCTAAGATAGTTAGCAGGTTTAACCCGCTTTGTACGGCGATGTCGCGATTGATGTAGCTTAGTGTTACAGCGCGCAAATCACGCTCTGCGGTGGTTTTGCCCTCACTTGTGGTTGAAATTATTCCTATCAACCGTCCCCAGGCATTTACAATTGCGCCTCCAGATGAGCCGCTTTGCGCTCCAATAACTCCGCCGATTGAAACTAAGTCAACTGTTCCCTCGTCGCTAAAAGTCAGAAGGTTTTTTATTGTCGTAATTGATGATACAGGGAAAAGATTTAATTGCGACGTTATGCCTCCGATGAACTCGGCAGGATAACTTGCCACAAGAACCGAATCATCTATAAATCCGATTGTTTCGCGTACGTCGAGGGGAAGGTATGGAAATCCGCCGGTTGGCGGAGGCGGAAGCGGGGAACCGTCCGTAGTTCCCGTTATGCGCAAAAGCGCATAGTCGTGCTCTCCCGTGCCCAGCGGTCGTGACGTCTTGATTTCGCTGGCGTGTCCTTTTACCCATACTGGCGGAATGTATAAAACCTCCGGTATAAAACGCGCCCTTGCGGGGGAGCCAACACGAATGACGCACGAAAGATCAACTTTCGGGTCGCTTGCCAGAAGCACATACTGCGCGACGTGCGCATTTGTGAGTATTACGCCGCGCGGGTCGATTATAACTGCGCTTGCGGATATTGGCCGGAGAGAACCGCTTCGCGCGGAGCACAGGATGTTGACGAGGGCAAGGCGCGTTTGCTCGTTTACGATTGCGAATGATAGGGGCGGAAATGGATACGGGTTCCCTATGCGTTTGACTTCTAAACTGTCTGACTTTGTCGCGTTTACGGAGGGTGGCGCAGGTTGCTTGATTGGAGCGGATTTTACCTCGCTACTCGGATTTATTTTGGGAGAGGAAGTTGTTGCGACAGCGGGTTCCACCGGTGTTGTTAGAACTGCGCCTGACGATGTGCTAATTATGCCTATTGTTCCTACGTCTTCCTGTAGGGGTGGTTCAAGTCCAACCGGCTGTGGGCTGGTAAGGATAAAAAATGCTCCAGCGATAATTCCGACAGCGCCGACAGTGGAGAGAGATGATTTAGTGTGCGGGGACATTTACCGAATATACGCTGTATCGTCTCGTGATTCAAGCACCCGAATCGACGTACTTATAATATCCGACCGGATATTATAAGTACGTCGGAATTTAGGCGAAGATTTTCTGGATGAAGGGCAGTCAATCGAAAATAATGAAAAGTTTTCTAAAAAAGAAAGCCCATTGATGTTATCGCAGGGCTTTTTTGGCAACGAGCTCGAACCATCACCATTGGGTCATGGGGTCGCCTATTGCCATCAACCGCTCTTGCCAATCCGACACCTTCTCGTAATTAATGTGGAGAGTATTGGCACATGCGGTCCAGAATCCGCCTACGATTGCTGTATCCTCAAACCGCATAAGTCCTTGGGATTGAATCTCCCTTGACATCGGTGTTCCAGGAAGGGGGCGGATGGCGTACGGGACTACTACGAACCTGAGCTTTGGACTCATGGTTTTGAGACTCTCGCACAGCCCCTTGATTGCTCCTTCCAGTTCGGTCAGGGTTTCGTGGCTATCGTCTGGCAATCCGACAATCACACCGTAAGTCAGGGCTGGTAAACCAGCTCCGACTATCGTTT
>JBBUFE010000038.1:0-2894 GCA_038056635.1 Patescibacteria group bacterium | reverse complement strand
CCTTGAGGTGGATAAGCCCGTAAGGGCGTGCAGGTTCGAGTCCTGTCCCGGGCACTGATTGTTGAGTGATTTGCTGTAAATCCCAAACGGCTCATACGGGTATGAGCCGTTTGGGCTACGGAAGTGTATTATTACAACCATGGCTTTTTATACCGGCAAGGGAGACCATGGGACGACGAGACTTTTTGATAGCCCGCAGGGCAAAAGGGTGTCAAAGTCGTCGCCGATATTTGAGACACTCGGAATGTTAGACGAGTTGAATACTCTTACGGGCTGGTGTCGCGTTGTGGCACCAAGCGAGCTAGAAGCCGGTGGGAGGAACGTGCACGATATTTTACTTGATGTGCAGGACCATCTTTTCACGCTTCAGGCGGAAGTTGCTGGCGCCCCGAAATCGATTGCGCAAGCAAGTACCAATTCAATGAACGAAATTATCCAGACAATAGAAAAATCGCTTCCCGAAGTAAAATCTTTTCTTGTGCCGGGCGGGACGGAATTCTCCGCCCGGCTTGATATTGCGCGCGCAGTGTCAAGGCGCGCAGAACGTCGCCTCGTTCAACTCCACGAATCGGGCGAGCGCGCGATTTCCGATTCCAGCCGAACGTATGCCAATCGGCTCTCGTCGCTTTTCTATGCGCTCACGCGACTCGCAAATCGCTACGCAGGAGTGGCAGAAAAGCCGCCGAGTTACCGATAGTCTATTCTCAAATTCTCAAGAATTTGAGAATAGGATACACCGTGAATGCGTAAAAATAGAAAAGTCATAAAAATATCATGCAGAAACGACTGCCAAAAAGCACAGAGGAGCTTATTAAATGGTACGAGCGATACATCTCTCCAATAACGCTTATCGCCGGTTTTACGATAGACACTGTTATCGTTCGGCGCGTGGATTTATGGTTTTCAAACCTCCTTCTTTTTTCGTATCTTGCGATTGCGGGCATCTGTATTTTGCTTTTAAATCTAGTTATTTCCAGCGCTCTGCGCGGACGTTTTTGGACTTCATTCGCGCCATACTTGCCTGCAATCATTCAGTTCTCGTTCGGCGCACTGTTTAGCGGATACGTCATTCTCTACAGCCAGAGCGCCGCTCTCGCCGTCAGTTGGATTTTTGTCGCTATTCTTGCCGTTCTTTTAATCGGCAATGAACGATTTCGCAATTTTTACAAACTTTTCGCTTTCCAATTTGCGCTGCTTTTCTTCGGGGTATTTTCATTTTTGACATTTTTCTTGCCAGTTATTCTCGGGCGCATCGGCACCTCGGTGTTCCTCATTGGCGGTGTTGCGAGTTTGGCCGTCATGTTCTTTTTATTCCGGCTTACCTCATACCTCGTGCCGACGATAGTAAGCGAGCGCGGGAAAGTAGCACGAGTCGTCGGCTCGGTATTCCTATTATTCAATATTCTTTATTTCACGAACGCGATACCGCCCCTTCCGCTTGCGCTCAAGGAATCAGGCGTGTACCACAAGGTTGAAAAATCCGGAGATATCTACGCGCTTCTAGCCGAGCCCTCGCACTGGTATGAGGTGTATCTAAGATACAACTCGGTTTTCAATCGTGCGCCGGGAGAGAGCGTTTTCGTATTCTCGTCTGTGTTCGCTCCGACAAAACTTTCGACAACGGTTCTTCATGAGTGGGAGTATTATGATGAAAAAACAAGTGCGTGGGTGCGAAGCGGTACATTTGGGTTTCCAATTACGGGAGGAAGGGACGGCGGTTATCGCGGGTACACGCTTCGGGAAAATATTGAGGCGGGGAAGTGGCGCGTTAACGTTAAGACTGGAAACGGGCTGATTATAGGGCGAATCTCTTTCACTATTGTAGATGTCTCTGTCCCAGTTGCGACCATTGAAAAAAGAGACTGAAGGACGCGCAAATGAAATTCCTGCGCACCCGTCGCGCTTGACTAGATGCCGAGATAGCCGAGAATTATACGCGGCTATGCATAGGGTATAGCCTTAGTTTCGCCCGTCCGCCGTCGGCGGATTAGGGGGGTCGATCCAGTTTATTAAACTACATTAAATTAAAGAACAATTATGCAGAAACTCGCGCGAGTTTTTGGAGCCGTTCTTGTCGCTGTCGGGGTCCTTGGTTTCGTGCCGGGGATTACGAGCAATGGAAATCTTCTTGGAATTTTTCAGGTGGATGCGATACATAACATCTTTCACCTGCTTACGGGTGTCCTGGCGTTCGTCGTAGCAAACGGGGCAGGGACGAACGCACGCCTGTACTTCCAGGTAGTCGGCGTCGTGTATGCGCTTGCCACCGTTGTCGGTTTCCTCCAGGGAGACACGGTACTTGGAATCATGGCAGTGAATGGCGCCGGCAATGTATTGCACCTTGTTATTGCCGCAGTTGCGCTTTACATCGGCTTTGGCAAAAAAGAGTCGGCAGGCGGAATGGGCGGAGTGCAGGGAGCAGTGTAGTTTTTCGTGTTTTGTTGCAACGCCGCCCCTCGACAAGCTCGGGGCGGCGTTTTGCCGTTTTCTCATTCGTGGTTATGATGCTAAACGCACGCACTCTTTATCGGTGCGCTGTATGTGGTGGTCGTAGCTCAATGGTAGAGTTCCTGGTTGTGGTCCAGGCGGTTGTGGGTTCGAATCCCATCGATCACCCAAAATCAGTTTTCCTCCAAAAATGAACGACTTCGTAAGTCGTTCATTTTGACATATTTTCGCGATGAAAGGCGATGTTGATTGCACAAGACTTAAGAAAAGCCAGAATTGGGGTTACAATCATTATATATGGAAGATTTGGAAATACGACAAAGACTAGATGCGCTTCAACAAAAAATCGATGCTGTGTATGTTTCGGCAGAGAAAACGCGCAAATATTTCCTGACGGTCATTATCGTTTCAGTCGTTGCATTCATTCTGCCGTTAATCGGCCTCTT
>JBBUFE010000037.1:0-7381 GCA_038056635.1 Patescibacteria group bacterium | reverse complement strand
TGCGCGCCCACCTGCTTGGGGGATTTCCCTATGTGCTGTTTTATTTTGAACGCGACGGGCATGCCGACCTTGTACGAGTTTTGCACACGCATCGCGACATCTTTACTCTCCTGCTAGAGATTGGCTAGTATCGAGGAACATCCCCAAATGTCAGTATGTATCGATAATGCATTTATGCGCAAGAGGACAAAAGTTAAAAAGCACTCATGCGGGCTATGCAAACCTCACAAGTTGGGCTTGGATTGTCGTTGGACGAATCGCGACCTCTCGCGGCTCAAGGAATTCGAACGAGAGCGCAAGCTGTTGATTGAACAATAGAAAGTGAAAACCACCTTGGCCTTTCATTTTTGTAAATTTGCGGTATTATCCCTCCACGCCTTCGGGCGATTTTAATTTGAGTTTTCTGCCAAATGTAAACTGTTGTCTGTAAACTTTTGTTATGTCACGCGATTACCCACTAGAGAAGGTAAGAAATTTTGGGATTATAGCCCATATTGATGCGGGGAAAACGACCACGTCCGAGCGGATTCTTTTTTATACAGGCGAGAGTCACAAGATAGGCGAGGTGCATCAGGGCAACACGGTAACCGATTGGATGGAGCAGGAACGCGAACGCGGCATCACAATTACCGCCGCCGCAATCACATGCTATTGGAATCCTTCTTACGCGGGAACCGACACATCATACAAACATCGCTTCAATATTATTGACACCCCCGGGCACATCGACTTTACTTCGGAAGTAAAGCGTTCAATGCGCGTGCTGGATGGCGCCGTGGTTGTTTTCGACGGTGTCGCAGGAGTTGAACCGCAATCAGAAACCAACTGGCGCTACGCAGAGGAAGCAAATGTTCCGCGCTTGTGCTACATCAACAAGTTGGACCGCACGGGCGCATCGTTTGAAAAATCGTACGCGAGTATTTTGGAGCGGCTTTCAACTAAAGCGGTGCGAATGCAGATTCCAATCGGCTTGGAGGATGTGTTTGAAGGTGTTATCGACCTTCTCACAATGAAGGCGTACCACTTTGAGGGTGATAAAGGAAAAGAAGTTGTCGCGGGAGAGATTCCGGAAAATTTGAAGAAAGAGGCCGAAGAATTGCGACACGAATTAGTAGAACGAATTGTCGAGAACGACGACGCTGTGATGCACGAGTATCTTGAGGGCAAAGAAATCTCGGTTGGTACGCTGAAGACGACGCTTCGCAAAGCCGTTATAACAAACAAAATCTTTCCAGTATTTATCGGTTCGTCCCTAAAGAACAAGGGAGTGCAACTCGTGCTCGATGGCGTCGTAGACTATCTTCCAAGCCCGCTTGATTTGCCGGCAGCCAAGGGTACGAATCCGGAAACTGACGAGGCAGAAACCAGGGCATCGAGCGACGATGCGCCTTTTTCCGCGCTCGTTTTCAAATTGCAGGTTGACCCGTTCGTCGGCGCGCTTTCTTTCTTCCGAGTATATTCCGGTAGCGTTAAAGCCGGCGAGTTTCTGTACAACGCGACGACGCGCAAGAAAGAGCGCTTGGGGCGCATTGTGCGGTTGCAGGCCGATAAGCGGGAGGATTTGAAAGAAGTGTTCGCAGGCGAAATCGCGGCGGCCGTTGGTCTTAAAGAAATAAAAATCGGCCAGACTCTCTGCGACGAAGATAACCCGATAGCGCTTGAGGCAATCGTGTTTCCGGAGCCGGTCATATCTATGCGTATAGAGCCGAAGACGAAAATAGACCAGGAGAAAATGGGTATGGCGCTCTCGCGTTTGTCGGATGAAGACCCGACTTTCCGCGTCGCTTCCGACCCTGAAACTCTTGAGACGATTGTTTCCGGCATGGGCGAACTTCACCTTGAAATAATCGTGGACCGCATGCGCCGAGAATTCGGCGTTGAGGCGACGACCGGCAAACCGCAAGTTGCATATCGAGAAACTGTGCAGGGCGCCTCTGATGTGGAATACAAGCACATCAAACAGACGGGCGGCCGCGGACAATACGGGCACGTGAAAATCCGCGTGAAGCCGATGGAGGCGCAGGTCGAGGGCAAGAAAGTAAAGAACAATGTTGATAGGGAGGACCACTTTGAATTCATCAACAACATCAAGGGCGGCGTGATTCCGCAGGAGTACATCACGCCGGTCAAGAAAGGAATCAAAGAGGCGATGGAGCGGGGCATCCAAGCGGGCTTTCCGGTTGTGGATGTTTCTGTCGAATTATATGACGGCTCGTACCACGACGTTGACTCTTCCGAAATTGCTTTCAAACTCGCGGCCATCAATGCGATGCAGGAAGCCATGCGACTGGCAAAACCAGCTTTGCTTGAGCCGATTATGAAATTGGAAGTTGTCACGCCGGAGAAATTTATGGGCGATGTGACTGGAAGCATAAACTCCAAGCGCGGGCAAATAGAAGCTATGGGCGAGCGCGGGCAAGTGAAAGTCATCACGGCAAAAGTCCCGTTGTCGGAGCTCTTTGGTTTTACGACACAGTTACGTTCTCTTACGGAGGGAAGAGCTGTACCAAATCTGGAATTCTCTCATTACGCAATTGTGCCTAAGAGTGTAGCGGACGAGATTGTTGCGTCGCGCAAATAAATCCTGGAACATTCTCACATTCTTGAGAATATGAGAATGTTCCCAAGTTTAGAGCCCTCTTTGAGAGCATGCAAGACGATCTTCCATTGACATATATCTTAGCTGTATATAAGATGTGTGCATGACTACGCAAGTTGTATTCAATATCGATCCGAAGGTTAAAGCGCAGGCGATGCGCCGCGCCAAGCGCGCGGGTGTGCCGTTTGCCTCCGTCCTCAAATTCGCAACGAAAGCTTTTGCCGAAGGGCAATTTTCCATTGGTATCGTTAGCGAGATTCTTCCCCAAAAGGCGAAGCTTCTCGAACGAGAATCTCGGTTGCTCGATAAAGGAAAAGGCCGTCGGTTTTCTTCTATGAAGGACGCTCTATCTTTTATAGACAGTATATAGAAGAGTATGAGTGAGCGGGAACCAAATCAGCTCACATTCTCGCCTTGGTTTGAAAAAATACTCCGCTCTCTGAAAAGAAAGAATCCGGATTTAATTCGCGCGTTTACACAGCACCTGCCCAAGATTGTGAGTAATCCTGAACTGGGCAAGCCCATGCGGCATTCTTTGCGAAACTATCGACGCGTACATATTGAGGGTTCGTTTGTTCTTTTGTATGAAATTAGAGAACGCGAAGTATGTCTTATTGACCTCGACCATCACGACAGGATATACAAAAAGTATTGAACAACTGAAAGTTGCGCAGCCAGCCATGTAGCCCATCCGCCAACAGGCGGATGGTACTGGGGCGGCGGACGAGATAGTTGCGTCGAGGAAGTAGTAGAAACACAGACTCGTCACACGACGAGGTGCTAAAATGCAGTGGATGAATCTCAAGCGCTATTTAGTGTGGCTCGTGCTTATTGGTGTTTTTACCGGCGTTGGATATTTCGGGTACGATTTATACGCGCGCTATCTGGCATTTACAGAAGCAATACGGCAGGACAGAATTCGCGCCGAAGAGATTGCCGCGAACCGCACCCTCGTTCTGTCTGCTCTCAAATCCGCTGGAGTCGAATCGCAAGAAGCAGTGCGTGGATTTTGGTACACATATAAAGATGCGTGGGGAAACGAAAATGTCGTGTATTTTGACCCGGATGCTTTTGCACGAAAGCCGAATCTTTCGGACCCCCAAATCAACACTTTTGCGGCGGAGGTGTCCGCATCGGAGCGCGTTCCAAGAGAGATGATGAATCCTGTGTCCGAGAAAGACCTGCCTCCAGCTTTGCAATTCCACAACAATCTTTACTCGTTCGGGCGGGCGGGCAAATTATCGGACATGCGCGGACAGCTAGAGAAAGCGCGTGCCTTCCGAAATGTAACTGCAGAGCAATTGTGGCAACTATCGTACATTTACGAATTAGAGGGCGACTACGCGAAGCGCGACGAATTGAATCAAGAAAATTGCCAGCGCTTCAAAGTGCGCTGCGCGAGCGAGCTCTCAATTCGTCTGGGAGGAAATGTAGTGGATACGAGCTTGCGTCCGATAGAAGGAGCCAGCGTATCCCTCTTGGGGCGCACATTAGATAAAGAAGCGCTGACGGATGAGAGTGGAACTTTTTCCATACAATTGTCTGCGAAACCGATGGAAAAGATTCGCGTGAGCGCAGTTAAACGCAATTTTTCGGAGGGCGTTGCAAGCGTGATTGTAATCGGGCCGGGGAAAACAGATTATCGAACAGGGAATATTGTTCTCGGAAGCCCTATCACAATTGTTACTGTAAATACAATAAAGCATACAGTTACAGACTCTAAAGACGAAGCGCGTCTGGACGGCAGTTTCGTGCTCCGCACTTCAAACAGCACATACGAAATCCCGGATGGTGCAATCGTGAAAGAAGATGGCACGCCATACAGAGGAGCGGTTGACGTATATCTTTACGAATTCACGCGAGACACAGTACCCCAAAACCTGATAACGCTAGACACCTTCGACCAGGTGATGGGTTATGCGGGCGACCTCATGCAGTCGTTTGGAATGCCTTACATACAATTCTTTACAGAGAAGGGAGAGGAGCTTCATGTGATGAGCGGAAAACCGATGTTGCTCACATATAAAATCCCAGGAATGCAAGATTTGCGAAGCAATACAGACGGTTTTCCATACGGAAAACTCACGGATGCGGATATGCAGTTAATGATAGACGCGTCGCGAGGGTACCCAGGGTTCCCAATCACGCGCGAATTTCTTATCAAAAACCGCCTGTTGCGTTTTCCCCCGTTTTGGGTCTTTGACCGGCAAAAGGGCGTGTGGGACAATGTCGGCATGCGTGTTCTCGATGTCGCGGGGACAATCCAAACTGTCTTTTATACAAATTAACAGAGCTAATTTTTATAGGATATGCCAAATAACGGAGCAAATAATAACGGACTGAATTCAAACGATGGACAGAAGGGAACGCTATCGCAGGCCGTAGACGCGCATGTATCAAAAGCGCCATGGGCTATTTTAATAGGCGCCGTTGTTATCGCGCTGGCAATTCTTGGGGGAGTTCAATTAGCGAGAAGTAACGTAGACATACCCTGCAGTAAGTCTGTTGAAGACCAGGGAGCATGCTCGGGGGGCGCATGGGGACAATGGAATATCGTTTCCCAATCGTCTGCAGGCTCTTGCCCGAATTCTATTTTTGAACAGCGAACTTACACAGGCCTGCGCGAGATAATACAAGGCTCGTTCGGATTTCGCGCCAATCAACATACGTACTGCAACGTTGGGATTCCGGGTGGCGCATCAGGAACTCTGACATCCCAGTCCGCGGCATGCCAGATTATCGAGAGCAGGACACGCGAGGTACAGTGCGGAGCCGGTGCCGGCAGTGCAAATGTTGGCAGTGCAAGTGATAAAGGTGAAGACACTATCAAAAACACAACACAGACAGAAATGACAGGTGCGGCAACCGGTCCAGCGAAACAAATATCTGCCACCTATCAAGACTACTTGGATTCAGTAGATGCGCGGCTCGCGACCACAGACCTCAAAGCCATTTCTTCAATCGTCCGCAGAGGAGACACTACGCAAATTTTTTGGACTTCCGACCGCGTTAAATCATGCCAAGTTGTCGGCTCGAACGGCGATTCATGGGATTTGCCGAAGTCGGGTCCAAATGGACAGACATCCTCGCCGATTGTTGAGCAGACAGTTTACACATTCACTTGCAAGAGGGCGCTTTCCAAAGACTTGGTAAAACAGGTAACGGTGGACATCATTCCGATATTCCAGGAGAAGTGAGGCGCTCGACCGCGTTTCGCATTTCTGCGGTCGCTGTTTCCGCGTACTCGCGGAGCGCTCACTCTCGGCCCGTCGGCCTGCGAGAGACCGCATAAACGCGAAACACGGACCTCGCTGGAAGTTTTAAAAACGAATAAAAATCACAAGTAGCTTGACGCCTCTAGCGCTTCTGGTAGTATGGTCCGACTGCATTCATGCGCCTTTTTAATTGTGGCGCCTTGGAGTGTTAGATAAGTTAGAAATTATCAATCATTAATAATAGTATAGAGTAAAAAAAGAAAGAAGGCCGCGCCTTTAAGGACGATTGCGCGGCATGATTTCGCAAAATCATATGGCAGAATTTAATCGAACGAAGCCGCACATGAATGTCGGCACGATTGGGCACGTTGACCACGGCAAGACGACATTGACTGCGGCTATCCTCCACGTTCTCTCTAAAGCGGGGAACGGTTACAGCGCCACCGTTAAGGGTGTTGATGATATAGATAAAGCGCCTGAAGAGAAGGCGCGGGGGATTACGATTTCTCTTTCGCACTCCGAATACGAGACTCCGAATAGGCACTACGCGCACGTGGACGCTCCCGGACACGCCGACTACATCAAAAATATGATTACCGGCGCCGCGCAAATGGACGGCGCAATCCTAGTTGTCGCGGCTTCAGACGGCGTCATGCCGCAGACTCGCGAGCACATTCTTTTGGCGCGCCAAGTCGGTGTTCCAAAAGTTATAGTATTTCTTAACAAAGTAGACCAAGTTGACGACAAAGACCTTGTGGACCTCGTCGAGGAAGAGGTGCGAGAACTTCTCACCAAATACGAATTTGATGGAAAGGCGACGCCTGTTATCCGCGGTTCGGGATTGAAGGCGCTTGAAAATCCAGAGCCGGGCAATGAATGGAGCGATAAAGTCTTGGAACTCGTAAAAGCTCTTGACGAATTCATTCCGATTCCGAAACGCGAAATCGACAAGCCGTTCCTTATGCCGATTGAAGACGTATTTTCAATCGAAGGACGAGGCACCGTCGTTACGGGCCGAATCGAGCGCGGAATAATTAAGGTCGGCGGAGAAGTGGAAATCGTCGGCATTATTGACACCACGAAGACAATTGTTACCGGCATTGAAATGTTCAACAAATCGCTCCAGGAAGGGCAGGCGGGAGACAACGCAGGGGTACTTTTGCGCGGAACGAAGAAAGACGATGTGCATCGCGGACAAGTTCTTGGCGCGCCAGGCACTGTCAAACCTCACACAGAATTTGAAGCGGAAGTGTACATTCTCACCAAGGAAGAAGGAGGCCGTCACACGCCATTTTTCACAGGGTACAAGCCGCAGTTCTATATGCGCACAACCGATGTGACAGGCGAAGTAACTCTGAAAGAAGGCGTAGAAATGGTTATGCCCGGGGACACGGTTACATTCAAAGTGAAACTCGTTGGGCCGATTGCTCTGGAAGACAAACAGCGCTTCGCAATCCGCGAGGGAGGCAAGACCGTGGGTGCCGGAGTCGTAACAAAAGTAGTAGCTTAAACTAGCTTCTAGCTTCTAGCTTCTAGCTTCTAGCTTCTAGCTTCTAGCTTCTAGCTT
>JBBUFE010000036.1:0-1740 GCA_038056635.1 Patescibacteria group bacterium | reverse complement strand
CGCAACATATTTTCGATGCTTCCGCCCGGCACGAGAGATGTCTGCGCAGGCGAGGAATATAAATAAGCGGGACTTGTCGGAAGCTGCGCCGTGAAGTACCACAAACCAGTCGGCGCGTTCCCGCTGTTTGAGATTAAGAAGCGTACCGCAACCAAGTCGCTAGGCGCGGTGGGTTCGCGAGGAATAACATTCCCGCTTATTGGGTCAATGACGCCGGCAGACAAAATGCGCACCGAAAGGTCTGGGACGTTTGCCCCATCTCCGCTAGAAAGCGCACTTGACTGTGCGGGGGTAGTGGAGAGTGCCGGAGCAGAATCAGAAGGCGCAGAAGTTCTTTCCTTCATTGCAGACGGGGCGGTTACCTGAATAGACCCGGGCTTCAGAGTGAACAGGGAATAGAACCAAGATTTAGATAGAGTGGCCAAGCGGAAAAGCCCTAAGATAACGACCACAATTATTATAACGAATCCCACAATCGCGAGTAAATTCAAGAAAAGCTTTTTTCTCTGCTTTCCGTTTGTCGCTTCTGCCATGTCTAGTATTGTTACACGTACCTGTTACTTGTCAACCTTTGACCCAAATGCGTTTTTCTTGTACTCTCTAGTTCATTACAAGATAGAACGACGGAAAAGATTATATGGAGCAAGACCAGCAGTTTTTGGAGTATGTAGTGAAGGCGTTGGCAGATTATCCGAATGATGTGAAGATTAATCGAACGGTTGATGAAATGGGCGTACTTCTTGTGCTCTCCGTCAACAAGGACGACATGGGAAAGATTATCGGCCGCTCCGGCCAGACCGCGAAGGCGATTCGCACAGTTTTGCGCGTGGTCGGTATGAAAAATAATGCTCGCGTAAACCTAAAGATAGAAGAACCGGAAGGAAGCAAGCGCCCGCAAAGGGAGGGGGCAAGCGCGGCAAGCTCCGAGCCGTATGTGCGCGACACGACAGTTGAGGATGTGATTAAAGATCTCAAAGGAGAATAGCTACTAGGGACTAGTGGCTAGCTTCTAGCTTAAATTCGTTCGCGCTTTGTATTTCCTAGAAGCTAGTATCTAGAAGCTAGAACCTGTTCATATGCTCCATTTCCACATAATCACTCTCTTTCCCGAATCAATCGGGCCATATCTCTCTAGCTCGATTCTTGGACGCGCGCAAAAAGCAAATCTTATTAAAATTTCTTTTTACGACCCCAAAGATTTTGCCATTGGCAAACATCGGCGAGTAGACCAGCGTCCGTATGGAGGAGGGCCGGGAATGGTGTTGGAGCCGAACGCGATGTTGCGCGCCGCCTCAAAAGCCATGTCAAGGCGACGCCTTGACATGAGAATCTTTTTTTCCACCGACGGCGTGTTATTTGACGAGGCAATGGCAAAGAAACTTTCCCGCAAGAAACACATATTACTTGTGAGTGGCCGCTACGAAGGAGTGGACGCGAGGGTCCAAAAGATTCTTAAGGCGAGGCCGGTGTCAGTCGGCCCGTATGTTCTAACAGGCGGAGAATTGCCTGCCGCGACAGTTGTTGATGCTATTGCAAGATTTGTGCCGGGGGTTCTCGGCAAAGCAGAATCACTCGAGCGTTCTCGCGCATCGAGTCCGGAAGTCTACACTCGTCCGGAAGTTTTGGTTTGGAAGGGAAAGGAATACAAAGTTCCCAAGGTCCTACTCTCGGGGAATCACAAAAACATCAATGAGTGGAAAACTAAATCGAGGAAGCCTAAGTAATCCACAGGGGGGACAA
>JBBUFE010000035.1:7721-21097 GCA_038056635.1 Patescibacteria group bacterium | reverse complement strand
GCAAATAATGTGCCGTGCACTTCGTAGCTCCCAGCCTGGAGGAGCGAAGTAGTGCCGACGACAGGAATCGAACCTGTAACCTGAGCTTTATGAGGGCTCCGCTCTAACCGTTGAGCTACGTCGGCGTAGGCATATAATAACGATTTTTGAATAATACTCCACAACCGAGCGATTGTGTGCGAGAATATAAGTATGTGGAATACTTTGATGCTCACAAATGGGATTTTGATGTCTCTTACCGCGGTGTTTCTAGTGTACTCAATAGGTGCGGCGATTCTTCTCGGCGAGTGGAAACAGCTTTTGATAACAATCGCAGTGTTTATTGTGCTTATGGTCACGGAACTCATAACAGGGTCAAAGAGTGAATACTAGAAACTCTAATGGCTCCCTGCCTACCGACAGGCAGGCGCCTTGTAATTCCTGACGAAAAGTGCGCAGGCACTTTTCTTCCCGCAACAGAAAAACCGCCTTTCAGCGGTTGTTCTGTTGCGGGGACAGGAATTGCACCTGCGACCTCAAGGTTATGCATTCCATCTACGATTTTCATCGCTCCGTCCATCAACCGATAGCCGAATTTGTGGTCTGGACTATACCTTTTCCCTTGGCATCGCACCGTTCGGGAATCTGCCGTCTAGTCTCTACACCTGCCCAGCTCCAGTTTTGAGAAATGACATTTTCACTTTCCAAAACTGGGACTGGGATTGGCTCGGTATTGTCATCGCGACGCGCGGAAGATTTCACCGACTTTGACAGATGTTCCATTCAACATTACTGCTGGATGAGCCCATTTGAGCCTTGCGAGCTACTACTGCTCCACCCCGCTATTTGGAGTATAGACTCATGCTGTCTCTCACGCAAGTATTTGTACCACCGATTAACCCCCTGACAACCTTGTGATAAGATGTTGGTATGGCTCACATCAAACTCCGAGAAAAAGCCCGGGCATTAAGACAAGGCGGAGAAAGTGTCGGGAAAATAGCTACTACACTGCACGCTAGCAAAAGCACCGTGAGCTATTGGTGCAGAGATATTTCACTATCCGATAAACAAATTCAAAATCTGGTGCGAAGACAAAACGAAGGCGGTTCCGTGGGGCGTTTGCGAGCCGCGGAGAGAAAAAGATCCATCCGTATTGAGGCAGTACAAACTGAATCGAGACACGGCGCCCAAGCCGTAGGTATAATGAGTCAAAGAGACCTTTTCATACTGGGCATCGCCCTATACTGGGGTGAGGGCTACAAAAGTGGAAATGAAGAGTGTGGACTTACAAACAGTAATCCGAACATAATCCGTGCCTTTATTCTGTGGCTTAAACGAGCATACTCAATTCCTGCTTCAGATTTAATACTTCGAGTATCTATTAATAATCTCCACCATCATAGGATTGATGTTGTGGAGAAATACTGGTCAAAAGTTACAGGGATTCCACATTCTCAATTCACAAAGACCAGTCTCATCAGGACAAGCCCTCGAAAAATATATTCAGATCCGGAGCAACATTACGGGACACTGCGAGTCAAGGTCCGTAGGGCAACAGCGTTGCGGCGTAGAATTCTTGGATCAATCGATGCGATAGCGAAACAAATTAAGTAATCAATTTAAACTCCTTGAATACTCGCTCATACAAACCCATTACGCGTTCAACTTCGCGGGAATTCAAAAGATGCGCCGACCCCTCGTGCGCGATGCGGTTGCGGACGCGGTGCGCCTCCCAAGCATTGTCAATCGTGTTGAAATCTGCCCTATCAACTTGTTTCATTTTGTCAGCCATCGTATCTCCTTTATATCCCTTTATGTCCAATAATTCGTTTAGCATGATGTCCGCCTCAAGAACGGCGAGACGCCAGCTCTGTTCGTTGTCGGAATGGGCTTGTTCTTGAATTCTATTCCAGCGTAACTGGATGCGCGGTACATCCTTCGCTGTAACTGGATGCTTGGCCGCTTCAAATTTAAGGTGCTCAATATGCCTGATTTGCCTGATTCGAACAAAGCAATAGATTATTAGTGACGCTAATAGAAGCGAGATAGTCAGTGTTGTGGAAGTAAATACATTCCAAAAGTGTACGAGTGAGGCATATTGTTCGGGGGCGGACGATGTCTCAAGAAATGAAACGATGCTCGTAGTCGTGACCGGCGCCGTGATTGGCGTGAGCCCAGTCGGGATAGGGCCTATCCCGGAACTATCCGTACCCACAAGAGAAGCCACCGTGCCAGGGACTAACTTGAAAGAAATCTCCCCCATGAACCAAAAAATCTTTGCGAGCGCCGCGCCGAATGTAGTGCCTCCGTCCATGCGAAGATTATACCCCGTAAAGCCGCTTCGCGACCACGGGGCTAGCCCCGAGATGGCGACGCCATTTTTCGGGGCAGGCTATGCCTCCTCAATATGTTTACCGATTGCGAACAGCATTTCCTCGCTTCCGTGTGCGCCGATAATCTGAAACCCGACTGGCAAAGACACTCCTCTTCTCGTTGCCATACCACTCGGCACGGAAATCGCCGGCACGCCAGCGAGGTTCACCGGCACGGTGAAGATGTCTTCGAGATACATTGAAACTGGGTCGCTTTTCTCGCCAAACTTAAACGCAGGTCCAGGGGTTGTCGGGGTAACGATTGCATCGACCCCGTCAGCCGATGGATCAAACGCGCGCGTAAAATCTGCCCGGATTAGTTCGCGCACCTCGCGCGCGCGCCGATAGTACGCGTCCGCGTAGCCGGAAGAAAGAACGAATGTGCCGACCAAAATTCGGCGTCGCACTTCAGGCCCGAATCCTGCACCTCGCGTTTTGGAATACACCTCTTGAATCGTTTCTGCGTTTACTGAAAGACCGTATCTGATGCCGTCAAAACGAGCGAGATTCGTAGAAACCTCGGCGGGATTAATTATGTAGTACACGGCCATCGGCACTTGAGGGTCCGCGAATAATTCAATATCGCTGACTTTGTATCCTTTTGCGCGCAAGATTTCTAACGATTGCTCGAATCTCTCTTGCGTATCCGCCTCTAGCGTGCCCGCAAAAAGACTTCGCGGAACCCCAATTCTAAAGGTCCGACCTTCTGAATTCCCAAGGTCGGACCTTGGAGATTCTGGCAAACTTGTACTGTCTTTTTCGTCGTGCCCGCGAATACCCAAAAAAAGCGCCTGCGCATCGTCCACCGTTTTCCCAATCGTTCCTATCTGGTCTAAAGATGAGGCGGCGGCAATCAATCCGAAGCGAGAGACCGCGCCGTACGTGGGCTTCAAACCGACAACACCGCAAAAAGCAGATGGCTGGCGAACGGAACCGCCTGTGTCCGAACCCAAGGCCGCGAGCGCTATGCCACACGCAACTGCCGCGGCGGAACCGCCGGATGTGCCTCCAGGAACGCGCGAGGCGTCATGGGGATTTTTTGTCGGACCAAATGCAGAATTCTCCGTAGAAGCGCCGAGCGCGAATTCGTCCATATTCGTCCGCCCCAAAAAGACGACTCCTTGTTCTTTCAGTTTTTTAATGACAGTTGCGTCATACGAGGCGACATAGTGCTCGAGAATTTTGGAAGCGGCGCTCGCAATGCGCCCTTCGATGAGAATGTTATCTTTGACCGCAATCGGAATTCCGGTGAGCGGACATGATTCTCCGCGTTCTATTATCTTGTCAGCAATGCTCGCTTCCTCGCGCGCACTTTTTTCCCACACTTCCAGATACGCGTGTATATCTCCGTCGCGCACGCGAATCGCTTCAAGATATGCGTCTGTGAGTTCAAGCGCAGAATACTTCTTCGCGTCGAGAGCACGCCGTGCCTCTTTTATCGTCAATGATTCTAGATTCATATCCTCTAATGGCTATACCCTAGTGGCTGGCCCCTTTCTTTATGACCTGTTTGACCGCTATTCGGTTGCCAACGCGAATCGGTGCTGCCTTCAAAAGTGCTTTAGTGTACATTCCGCCCTCGTGTGGATTATCATCCGCTCGCATAACATTTCGGAGGGATGGTTCACGAACGGGCGCGGAAGCGGCTACTTTCTGGATAGTTTGTACAAAAGCAAGTATGTCAGGAATTTCCTTCTCAAGCTTTGCAAGCTCCTCGTCAGAAACTTCCAAACGGGCAAGCTGGGCCAAAGCGCGCACATCTATTCTGTCCGTCATGCCCCTATAATACGTAGAAATTCGGCTTCTGTCAGCACCGAGACGACAAGCTCGCGTGCCTTGCCGAGTTTGGACACTGCCTCAAAATCAGTAAAACGTCCCCGTACCCGCATACACTTAATTTGCGCGACCGCGTATAATTAGTGTGATGATGTAGTTAACGCAAGCCGAAATGCCGCTTAAGATGCCCATCGCCTTCTAATTCTTCAACGATCATATAGAGCATGTCCTTGCCGACCCTGAAATCAGCTTTCAGAAATGCTATCAAATCCTCGCAATCGTGCGGATATACCCAGACACTATCTTGCAAGCGCACGAAGCCGATTACGCCAAGGGTACGGCGGATCTTGTCACGCAATCCTTTGCGGTATTCGGGAATGTCAAAAATGAGAATGCGCCATTTGCGATCCCATCGCTTAGGCCGCGCCATTTTAAATTCACGGGCTTCTAGAATCTGCAGAGTAGCCTTCCCTTTCGCGGTGAGGCGCAGGAATCCGCTCTCGCGCTTTAGCAATTCCTGTTTCAGCAGACGATCGCGGGCGCGATTTACGATTTCTTTCTGTCGTTTCCCCGGCAAAATCCCTAGCTTGCCCATAGCGCCGAGCACGTTGGGCGCCACTACTGCGATGCCAAGCATCCCCGCGATACCAACCGTGCCGAGAACAAGCGATATAACGTTCTTCCTCTTCGTTTTGCGTCTTCCGGATTCTTCTAAAACACCCATACACTAAGTATACGCTATAGCGTATACTTAGTGTATGTCAGGTTCTCAATAACTTAAGGATATCCTGTTCGGTGTATACGGGAATATTGAGCTCGCGCGCTTTGTCCAATTTCGAGCCCGCATTCTCTCCCGCGATAACTGCTGTTGTTTTCTTTGAGACTGTCGAGGATATGTCGGCGCCAAGGGCGCGAAGTTTGACTTTTGCCTCGTCCCGCGACATTTTTAAGAGTGTGCCCGTCAAAACAAAAGTTTTGCCGAATAGTTTTAAGTTTTCAGTTTTGAGTTTTGAGTGATTCTCAATATTTACATGCGCGAGCAGATGATGCAGTATTTTTTTATTTTCTTTGTCGGCGAACCAATTAACTATTGATTCCGCGACAATGTCTCCTACTCCATCAACACTCTGCAGAGTTTCCTTAGTCGCGCTTATTAACTCGCCCAAGGTCTTGAACTGCCCCGCCAGAACATATGCGGTCTCCTCGCCCACGTGCGGAATTGAAAGCGCGGCAATTAATCTCGGCAATTTAATTACATTCGATTTTTCAATCGCAGAAAGCAAGTTATCAACCGACTTTTCGGCAAATCTAGGAAGCGCCAGCAAGTCCCCCCGCTTTAGTGTAAAAATATCTCCGTATGCGGAAATGAGTTCGTTATCCAACAGAGCATCAACAATTTTCGGTCCCATTCCATCAATGTCGAAACAGTGTTTGCCGACAAAGTGATATAGTTTTCTTTTGAATTGGGAGTATGAATTTTGGGAAACGCATCTCCATGCGGATTGCCCTTCTATCCGCTCGATTGAGCCATCTCCCCCGCACGCGGAGACTTTTCTTGGCCAAACAAAAGGCTTTTCCCGTCCCGTCCGCAACTCTTTCAGCACTCGCACAATGTCCGGAATGACATCCCCGGCTTTCTGAAGCACTACAGTATCACCAACGCGCACATCAAGCCGCTTTATTTCATCTTCGTTGTGCAAAGTCGCTCGCGAAACTACAGAGCCAGCAACTGAAACCGGCTGCAAATGCGCGACGGGGGTCAATACTCCAGTACGGCCTATCTGAAGAACGATGTCCGCAACTTTCGTTGTTACTTGCTCCGCGGGAAATTTGAAAGCGATTGCGAAACGCGGAGCTTTTCCGGTATAGCCGAGCGCATCTTCAAATTTCCTCTCGTTAATTTTCACAACAATGCCGTCTATCCAATATCCCTCTCGCTTTCCGCGTTTTCTCCATTTTTCCCAATAGGCGATTACTTCGTCAATCGTTTTTGCGAGAGCATGATGCGGATTAACCTTAAACCCCAGCTCGCGCAGATACCCAAGTTCTTCTATCTGTGTCGCCGGAAATTTCTCTGACGTTGCGGCAACATCATAGATGAAAACATCGAGCTTGCGCTTAGCGGCGATAGCAGGATCTAACTGGCGGATTCCGCCTGCGGCGGCGTTGCGCGGATTGGCGAAGCTTGCTTCGCCCTCTGCCTGTCGAAGGGTATTGAGTTTTTTAAGGTTCTCTGAACTCATCCACACTTCACCTTCAACGATTATGTCTATTGGACGCGTCAATGAAAGAGGAACGGATTCGATTGTGCGAATATTATTAGTTACATCTTCCCCGACTTCGCCATTCCCCCGAGTGGCGGCCACTTTCAGTAATCCCTTTTCATATTCAAGAACGATTTTTAATCCATCAATCTTCAGCTCGCAAACATATTCCGGTAATGCATCGCCAAACGATGGTTTAAGAAATCGCTTCACTCGCGTATCGAATTCTCGTATTTCTTCAGGCGTAAAGGCATCATTAAAAGACCACTGTGATACTTTGTGCCGAACTTTTGTAAAAAACGGGAGTGGCTCCCCCGCAACTCTTTGCGATGGAGAATCGGGCGCAATTAGAGCGGGGTACTGTTTCTCCAAATCTCCGAGATTCCGCTTCAGAGAATCGAGCGCATCTGCGGAAATTTCCTCCTTGTCATAGACATGGTATAGACGACGGTAATGGTTAATCGCCGTTTTTAATTTGTCGTATTTGGCTTGGATGTTTTTAGGAATCACGTTAGAGATTCTTAACGAGTAACGCGAGTTTAGAAGCTCTTACGCCCAGCACCATTTTGGTATCCGTACTCACATAAACATTGTACGACTTTGTTGAGACGGTCTCAACGATATCTCGCGGTCAAGTGAAGGTTGCGGGATACCAAAATGGTGCTGGGTTAAGAAAATATAGTCGCTACGCTCATTATTTTCTTTAATAACGCAATTCCACAGAGCGCTGGAGGGTGCGCGGGTTCGTACCGATAGAAGCGCAGTTTGTGCTAAAACCGTCTGCGTGAATTACAGTGCGCGGGTTTGTTGCAGCTTTCTTTACAGTAACCTGTGAACAATATCCTCCCGGCTCAAATTGGAAACTAATCGTATATGGGTACGAGGTCGACCGACCGCTCATATCAAGCGCCTGATTATCGCACACTGCACTCCCGGAAGGTGTTGATGTTCCGAAGTATCCGTGCCGGACATCCCAGTAGAGCGCGCATTCCGCTCCGGTATCCCCGGTATAGAAGGCAAACTGCGAATCACGGCCTAAGGATGAGAGTATTATTTGTTTCTGTGTAATCTCGAAAATCGACACCCCGATTGCAAGAGTGATTGACGCGACAAGAGCCGCGAGGAGAACGGTGAAACCCGCGCTTCGCGCGGCGTATTTCGTATTTCGTATTTCGTATTTCGTATAAACGCTAGGCACAGTGGGTGCTATTCTATTTCCCCGATTTCCGTATTTTCCATACAAGATGCGAGATGCGAGACACAAGATACTTTTTCTTAATGCCTTTTTCATACGATATACAAGATACAACATACTATATACTGCGTTTATATCGTGCTTCCGCTTCCATCGTTGACCCAACGATAGAGATTGGCCGAAATGGTGAACGACCTGGTTTGAAAACCGCTAGTCGTCCAAGAAACCGTGACCGTTACGTGAATCTCGTCCGTCGTCCCATTCACGAATACTGCCCGGATGGAACGTGTGAACCTGGTCGGTACCCAGCCGGCGGAGTTGTCGTATCCGTAAAGTTCTCCATTACTTTTGAGAGGCGGGCATCCATCAAGAGGACACAGGGTCATAGAATCATCGCGCGTATCAATAGTGAAAGCGCCTCCATTTGTGGAGGGAATACCCTCAAGAAGATTTACCGATGTTCCCAGGGCATTGTTTAGGACATTGCCGTCGCGAACATGGCGTACCGATTCAATGGCCTCTTGCGCAAGATGGAATGCGGCAATCTGGTCACGGGCATAATACGCCGAGGACAGGCTCTTCGTGGCAAGCGACATCGGGGCTACGATGGAAATAGTTAGTATTGAAATCGCAACCATTGTCTCGATGAAAGTAAACCCCGCGCTTCGCGCGGCGTATTTTGTATTTTGTATTTTGTATTTTGTATAAATGCGACACGCAGTATGAATTGCTTGATGTTCTTGACTCCCATATTTCCCATACAAGATACGAGATACTATATACAAGATACTTTTTTTAATACTCATAGATCTAAAAGCCGCTGTACGGCCGTAGCTTGTATGTTAAATGCCGTCTGTGTTTTTATACTTGTTGCCCCGGCGATTCCTCGCACTGTCATGACAACTTTCGGTTGTGTAGTATCGCCGCGCGCAGTACCAACTACATAGAATTTCATGCTTTCGATTGATACCTCCGGCGCCGTAATTGCAAAGGCGTGCGCGCCTCCGTCCTCTGATTTATAAATCCGCTTAGCTCCAGAATCATAGGAATAGATTCTTTGATCGGCCGGGTCATCAGTATTCCCCCCAAATGCCTCAAATGCCAACGCTGTGCCGCCGACGGCACAATCTTGCGGGAGAGCGTAAGTTCCTCCTCCGCAATGATAATCACTGCCCATTCGAATAGAGCGCACCATTCCATCGAGCGCAACATTGAGATTGTTAATAACAGATTGAAGCGCCTGCGCTTTGCGATTTGCAGCCGTGAGGGACAAAAGCGCCCCAACTGAAACAAGCATGACAACCGCAAATAGAGCCACTGCGACTATCATTTCGACGAGAGTGAAGCCCGCGCTTCGCGCGGAGTATTTAGTATTTAGTATTTTGTATCTCGTATAAATGCGAAACCAAGTATGACTTGTTTGATGTTCTCGGCTCCTGCATTTCCCATACAATATACTAGATACCATATACGATATACTTTCTTTAACACGATATACAAGATACTTCATACAAGATACGCGCTACTGCACTGCTATCTGCCCGGTCGCTTCTACGACAATGCTCATTCTGTCTCCTCTTGGGGATTCAACAGCGATTCTGCCGCGCTCGTTGATGCCGGAGGCCCCGTTGGCGCGAATGTACGCGTCCGGTTCAGGCCGTTTGAAGAGTATGTCGATTTTTTCGATGCCGCATGTCTCGGAAGTTGCGCCACTTGCGATAATGCAAAGGTCCGCAATGCGGTACCCTCGGCCGATATCCGTTGCTTCAACCAGCTCACCCTGGTCATACAAGCCGTTCTTGGCAACTGCGTCGGCAAACAGAACATAGGTTGTCGGACTTGATATCTCAAAGTGCATTCCATACCCAGAACTGAAATCGTTTGCGCTGAAACGGCGCACAGATATGCCGTATATCTGCGCCTGCCGTATGGTGAGCCCCATGTCATACGCAAGATTTTGAAGAAGCACAGCGCCGCCAAAACGCGCATTGCTTGTAAGAATCGCTCCGGTAACTACCACAAGAATGGCCATTACTGCAAGGAGCTCGATGAGGGTGAACCCCGCGCTTCGCGCGGAGTATTTTGTATTTGGTATTTCGTATTTAGTATAAAGACCAGGCACAGTGGGTGCTATTCTATTTCCTCGATTCCCGTATTTTCCATACGATATACGATATACGATATACGATATACTATCTTTTATTGCCATATAAACGGAAGCGGAATGCTATACATCAATGAGAACCAAATTAACAAACACGATGCAACAAGGAACGGTCCGAACGGCACCTCGCTCTTCATTGTAAGCCCGGACACTAACATTGGCATTGTTTTTTGCTGCGGAACTGTGGACGAGCGATAGGTCTCGGTATGAGATGCCGTATTTCCGCTTTCCCTGAAATTGAAAACGGAAAGCAGGGATGCCAATGTTAGTGTGCGGGTAAACCTAGCCGAAACTCTTCCCCATAGAGCGGTGGAAAAGAAAAGGAGCGGGACGCTTACTACTGCGCCAAGAATGAATGCAAAAAATACCGCGACTGTTCCATAGACTGGCCCCAAGAGCCATCCGATTCCAAGCGCGAGCTTCGCGTCTCCGAGGCCCATCCATTTGCCTCGGGAAAAAAGCCAGAACGCAAATAAAGGCAGGGCGGCAAACGGGCCGGCGAGCAGAGCGTATAGCGTATCGTGTATCGCGTACGGAGGGAAAAGGAAAACTGAAGAAAAAGCCAGTGCATTGAAACTCCACACCCAGGCGTCTGGAATTATCGTGTGGCGTAAATCGTAGACAGATATCGCGACAAGAATGGCAATTATTGGGAGAACTGCCAAGCGCAAAATAATAGGAAGCGGAGAAACGCCAACGGCGGCAAAAAGAAGCGCGGTAATTAGTTCAACAAGCGGATACTGCCAACTAATTTTACAGGAGCAAAATCGGCAACGCCCCCCGAGCCACACCCAAGATAAAACCGGTATCAAATCAAACCAAAGGATTCCTCGCCCGCACGACATGCAAGAGCTTCTCCCGGTCGTTGCCCGCACCCCATTTCGCAAAACCAAAACATTTAGAAAGCTTCCGACAATCAGACCGAATAATCCGAAAATAATGGCGTTCATGTGTCTGTATTATCGCATAAAATCCCGCCAATGGCGGGATTTTATGCTTTCTCCAAATTCTATTTCCTAGTGCCTATTTCCTAGTGCCTAGTGCCTAACCTTATGGCCGTACGCAGAAGACAGGGTCGGTACAAGTAACACCTCCGACTATTTCATCGACATCTGAAGTCAGTACCGCGCTACCGCCAACCTCAAGAGTTGCTCCGAGAATATACTTGGTGCACGATGTTGCCGGTGCTGCACACGCAGTACTGCCGTCATTGTTGAGGGATTGGTACGAGTAATTAATGACTGTCGTGCCTGACGAGGGATCGGTAGGAACCGACGAGATATAATTACTTGAAACAAGAGACGCAAGGGATGTGATGTTACCGACAGGATATGTCTGCGCAGAGTCGTAATTGAGTTCAAGCGCGAGCTGGAGCTGTTTAATGTCGGAAATACGGCGCGCGTCGCGCCCTTTCTGCCGCGCCGTGTTCAAAGACGCGAGAACGACCGAGGACAAAATCCCGATAATCGCAATTACTACCAAAAGTTCAATAAGTGTAAATCCGCGGGTAGTATTCCGTATTCCGTATTCCGTATTCCGCATCTTGAGTTTTCTATACTGCATACTGCATACACGATACCACATACTTTCCTTTTGCATATTTATCTTATTATTTAATAATGGCTGATAATTATTAACATCCTACTTTTATTGAACCGTTATAATCTACAGAGACCCTGCCGCCATCCGAGGTCAACGGGCCGGACTTGGTCTCAAGATAAGCGCACACCTCCCAATTCTGCGTGGTTGCGCCAGCCGCAAGTGCTACTGGAGTTGCTTGCCCTACGGAATACTCGCACACTGCGATTGAACTCGTCGTACATGCCGCACTTGTGACTGCGGTAGAAGGGTCCTTGAAAAGAGAAAGGTCAGGAGTAGATGTACAGGTGTTCACTTTCGCACCAGGTCCAGTGCAACCGCCAAAAGCTTGCGCGGCTCCCCCGCTGTCCGCGAGAGCAACTGCGGTTACTATCGACTTCAAATCCTGAAGCCGTCTGGCATCACGACCCTTTTGACGCGCCGTGTTCAAAGACGCGAGAACGACTGACGACAAAATTCCGATAATCGCGATAACAACGAGAAGTTCTATGAGTGTAAAGCCGTGCGTCTTACTATTTATATTCATGTTTGGTAATAAATAAGCCATTAATCTGCTATTCCTAAAATGTACGCCTAATTGTATACCCATTTCCGGCTTCTCAACAATGAGGTGGGGATATCCCGAATGAGCGATTAGACACTAGAAGCTAGAAGCCGGAGGCAATATTATAAATAGGTATCAAGATGGAAGTCAATAATAATGCGACTCCTACGGCAAGAAACACAATCATGAACGGCTCTATAAGGCCGACCAGAGTATCAATGGAGTTATTAACTTCTCGCCGATAGAAGCGAGCCATAGTATCTAGTATATTTCCCATATTTCCAGTTTCTTCTCCAATTTTAAGCATCGCAACTACAATCCCAGGAATTTCTTTGTGCCTGCGAAGCGCTTCCGAAACGGGAAGTCCTTTCCTCACATCTTCAGAAGCAGCAGCCAAAACGCGTTCATATACGGCGTCCCCGACAACCGTCCCGGTTATTTCTATGCCGCGCAAAACCTGTATGCCGCTTTTAAGCATGGTTGAGAGATTGTCTGCGATACGAGAAAGAAATAGCTTCTGATAAACACTCCCAAGATACGGAAGCTGGAGCCGCACTTTTGAAAGAAGCATTCGCCCATTTTCTGTCCGCGAATAACGAACGAGAAAAGCAGAACCAATTATTATTAAGACAATGATTAGAAAAATGTAGTCCGCAAAAAAAGTGCTTATGCCGATAACGACTTTCGTATATACGGGTATTTCCTGCCCAGCTTCGTTGAGCATGCTAGCGAGATTTGGAACAACCAGTGTCATCATAAGAATCATGACTACAACAAATGTAACCATCACGAAAGCCGGGTAAATGAGAGCGTTGCGAGCCTTTTGGCTAATCTCATAATTGCGGTCCATATAGTCCGCAAGAAATGCGAAGGTTTCATCTAGTTTGCCCGTCTCTTCTCCGGCGCGCACCATGCTGATGTAGAAATCTGAAAACACATCCTTGTGCCGCGAGAGCGCGGTTGATATCGGACTTCCGCTTTGTATGTCATCTGCTACAGCGCTTAATTTCTCCGCGAGCTTCGGCGTGCGCGCCTCGGATGCCAGGAGCCGGAATGCGCGCAATGCCGAAACCTGCGCTTCAAAAAGCGTCATTATTTCCCGCGAGAGAATAACAATGTCGCTGTTCGTAATGCGGTCAAAGAAAGAAAGCCGGCCGCTGATATTCGCGGGCTTCTTGTCCGCAGGGTCTATATTAGAAATGATGAGCCCCCTCCTCTGGAGCGCAACAATTGCGACGTCTATATTTACGGCATCAATGGTGCCTTCCCGTTCATTGCCCTCGGAATCCAGCGCGGTGTAGGTGAAGAAACTCATAGCGTATGGCGTATGGCGTATGGCGTATGGCGGGAATGCGAATTAGTGTTTTGCATTTTATACTCCATACTCTATACACGATACTCCATACTTCTTTAGAGTAGCTTTTGGAGCATATTCGGATTCAGCGAATTCTGATATGCGCTCTCAAGGCTTATTTCTCCCCGC
>JBBUFE010000035.1:0-7621 GCA_038056635.1 Patescibacteria group bacterium | reverse complement strand
CATATTCGGATTCAGCGAATTCTGATATGCGCTCTCAAGGCTTATTTCTCCCCGCGCCACTAATTCAGAGAGCGAGCGATTCATGTCAATCATCCCATCTTCAGAACCGGTTTCAATGACAGTGTTTATTTCGTGCGTTCGCTTCTCGCGAATTAAGTTGGCTACCGCTTTGTTGTTAATGAGAAGTTCATACGCAGGTATGAGTCCCCCGGAAATTCGAGGAATAAGCCGTTGAGAGAAAATGCCAGCCATAGAAGACGCGAGCTGCAAGCGAATTTGGTCTTGTTGTGTCGGCGGGAAAGTGTCGATTATTCTATCAAGCGTCTGCGCGGCATTGTTGGTGTGAAGCGTAGAAAAGACGAGGTGTCCCGTTTCTGCGGCAGTTACCGCAGCGGCCATAGTTTCAGGCCCGCGCATCTCGCCTACCATCAAAACATCAATGTCCTGCCGAAAGGCCGATTGCAAAGCCGTAGGAAAATCCTGCGTGTCCACGCGCACTTCTCTCTGCTCTATCAGAGACTGTTTCGGCTCGTATATGTATTCAATCGGGTCTTCAATCGTGAGAATATGCTCCATGCGCTCGGTATTTATGAGCTCAATCAAAGACGCGAGGGTCGTCGTCTTGCCTTGCCCCACAGGACCAACCACCAAAAAGAATCCCTGCGACTTACGCGCAAAAGTCGCAAGCACATCAGGCAGATTCAATTCGGCAAGCGTGCTAATTTTTCTGGGGATAAGGCGCAGAGCGACGCCCACAGAGCCGCGCTGATAGAACGCGTTTCCGCGAAAACGAATTCCATCCTGTGTCTCATAAGCAAAATCGATTTCCTGCGTTGTTTCAAAATGTTTTTCGTGTTCGGGACTCACGAGCGCCTTGAGAAATCCGAGCGTATCTTCGTTAGTCAAAACTGGCTCTTTCAACATTGGCGCAAGTTCGCCGGAAACTCGGATTGTCGGATGCGCGCCAGCAGAAAAATGAACGTCTGATGCGCCTTCGTGTACAAGAACGTTGATGTACTTTTTTAATTGTGATGCGTAATCCATGTTAGAAATTCTTAGTGAGCAACACGAGCTTACCCGCCCGCCGCAAGCTAGGCGCAGGCGGGGAAGTTCTTACACCCTGTTAAATACGGTTCGCTATGTGCATTGTACTATATAATCAGGCACTTAATTGATGGCATTGTGCAGAACTCCGCGTCAGAAAATAAAGTGCGCGCGCCGTCCCGCCTTCGGCGGGATTTAACGGGGTCAAGAGAAAATAGCCGCCGGCGCTCCTTTTTCTTCTTGGTCTCATCGGCGACGGCGCTGATAACTTCTAGCGGAATCATAATCTCTCTTTGGCAGAAGCAATCTTGCTTTCCGCTTCCAATCCTTCCTCTTCTGCAAGAAGCAGGGTGCTCAAGGAATTTATCTCGGAAAATGGAATCTGCTTATTAAATGCTTTGACTATTGCGTCCTCTCTCATTGTCAGCATCCCTTCTCCCCTCGCGGCGGCCCATAGCCGCGATTCTACCGGGTTGTCGAGAATTATGCGCTCAATATCCGCAGACATCTCCATAACTTCGAATACCGCTAATCGCCCGCGAATCCCCGTGGGGCATGTCGGAGTCCGTACGGCTTCATAAGCGACTTTTGGTATTGCAAATTGATATTTCTTCGGCAATGTGGCTATTTGAGCTTCAATGCTTTTGCGATCGCTCGCAGTAATCTCCATTTCTTTTCCTCCACCCGGACACAGCGTATGCACAAGCCGCTGCGCCATGGAAAGGATGAGAACAGGAGGAATGAGGTAGGGCTCCACGCCCATATCTATAAGGCGCGGAATAGTTCCAATGGCGTCATTTGTATGAATGGTGGATAAAACAAGATGCCCCGTAAGAGCGGCTTGAAAAGCAAGTTTTGCAGTCTCGGAATCGCGGATTTCACCCACCATTATAACGTCCGGGTCTTGACGCAGTGTCGTGCGCAAGCCATTCGCAAATGAGTACCCGATTTCAGGACGCACCTGCGACTGTGTTACGCCATCAATAAAATATTCTATGGGGTCTTCGAGCGAGAGAACATTTTTGTGCTCGCGGTCTATTTCATTCAGCATCGAGAAAAGCGTCGTTGATTTTCCAGTTCCGGTCGGGCCGGATAGGAGAATAAGGCCATGCGGTTGGTGGATTGCCTTCCTAATGAGGCCCAAATTGCGCTCTGTAAGGCCGATTTTATCCAGTGGAATAAATCCGCGCTCTCGGTCAAGTATGCGTATGACTATTTTCTCGCCATAGTAAGACGGAAATGTAGAAACGCGAAAATCGATTTCGCGATTATCAATAGAGGCGGAAAACCGCCCGTCTTGGGGCTTGCGCTGTTCGTCCAGGCGAATGCTTGCCAGCACTTTTACGCGCGCCACGAGTGCGCGGTGGGTGCTCGAGGGAAGCACTGTGCTTGTGTGCAGTTCTCCATCGATTCTATAACGCACCTGCACATTGGACGAAAGCGGCTCTATATGAATGTCTGATGCTCCGCCATCGATCGCGTAACGAAGAATCGTCGAAACAATCTTAATGGTCGGCGCATCTTCCTGAATATGCCTCTCCCCCGTCCCATATTCGCGTTTGCCTATAGAAGGGTCGTCCAAATCCAAGGAAGAAAGCTCGTTTTCTTTAAAAGCGGGGTGTGTCTTCTCTTCCGTCGCAAGGTCGGACACAGCTCTGTCGACTTCCCCGCTCAAACCGCGATACATTTTGAGCGCGCGGTTAAAGTCTTCTTCGGAGATGCGAAACACCTTGAAAGGCATCCCTGTGTTTCTGGTTACAAAGTTTAGCGCGTCGATTCCGCCGAGGTTATCCGGGTCGGTCATCCCGACCTCAAGCACTCCGTCCTCGACTGCAAGCGGCACTAATTTGTAGTGTTCGGCAGATTCCTCCGGAATGTACCGCAAAACATCATACGCAATTTTCTTGTCGCTAAGAACTCTCGCTGGAACTTCAGTGCTGAAAACAAATTGTGAAGCAACCGGGGCAGAATTATCGTCCGTTCTCTGTGTCGATTTAGGCATAATTCTAAGAATGGCGTATGGCGTATCGTGTATGGCGGGATTGGAAATTCGTGTTTTCTGTTTCGCCCTCCATACTCCATACCCTATACTTCATACTTTTTGTTTTTTCCCCCATACTCTATACTCTATACTTCATACTTCTTTAGAGACGCTCTTACACTCCTAAGGCTGGTCCGCTTTAAATGGTTGCGCGCCTTGGGAGCTGGCAGGGACTTGCGGCGCGGCCGAAGCGGAAAGCGGCGCAAAAGGATCAGTTCGACCCGCGGGCTCAAGAGTAATCGGCGTACCAAAGTCTTTTAAGCGTCGGAAAGACGGGTCCGAAAAAATGGTCCCGGAAAGAGAGACCGCGCGCAGGGTGAGAAGCGTTTCAACAAGTGTTTTGTCAGCAGAATTTCCTCTCAACTCCGCATTATCTTTGGTCAGTATGCTGCCCGGTGCCTGCGAGGATGAGCTGTACCAGAAAAATCCGGCCACAGCAAGGGCGAGAAGTATCAGAATCATCTTGTGTCTAGAAATAAAGTCCATAAATTATTATCGGAGCCAGTAGGTTCTGATTGTAATGTCGTATCTGTAGGTGGATTCAGGCTGAATTGTTGCTCGCGCGCCATCTTCCGCTTGCGAAGACCGGATTGCTGAACCGTCCGGCGCCACGGTTAAAGAGACGATATCCACAATGCGCAGGCTTGATTCAAGCTCTTCCATAAACTGAACAAAATTCGAATAAGTGCCGCGCGTCGTGAATTTCAGGGTCAATGAGTCATACTTCTGCTTTCCTGCATTTATCGCGCCTATGACTGTCTTGTCGCCGCTTTCACTTGCCGGATTGCTTATGACAACATTCTGAAGATTCATGCCAAAACGGCTAGCGACGCTGTCAAGGTCTAATATCAATTGAATATTGCTCACATGGTCAGGAACCATTTTGTGCAGATTATCAATCGCCCGCGGGTCGAAGGCATTCCTGCGAGACAGCAATGTATTTTTTAATTTCTGAAGTTCATCCGATTTATCAAGCGCTTGATTATATTGATTAATCTGCGCCTGAAGCACGCGGGTGTTGCTGTATGTCGGTTGCGTGTATTGAAAAAACACAACGCCAGCGATGATAAGACCGACTAAGGAAATGATTGTGCGAATCATATTATTGCTGTTGCGAGTAGAAAGGCGGTTGCGCTTCGGAAGAAGGTTGGGCTGAACCATCGGCGCTGGCGCCTTGCGGAGTATTCATTCCGACATATCGAAGGGACGCCGGATTTAAAAGCGCGGTCAAACTGAAACGAACGCCGTCCAGCTCTCGGTTAATATTGGAAAAAATCGGACTCACGATTACCCCCACCTTGCTAAATGTATCCGCCTGCAGCGCTACGGAATTCACGCTCTTTGCAATGCCGTCCATCTTAATAGTCATGTTTTGCGGGTCTGTGGCCTCGAAGTCAAGAGACCTGAAAGAGACCGTGGTTAATGTAACTTGCTCTAACATGTGGAAAAATACCGAGAGTGCAATGTGATTGCTTAGAATTATATCAGCGGCGCGCATTCTATCGTCGAGGCGCGTAATCTCTTGAATGAGAGACGGCTCAAAAGCGGCCTTCGCGCGCTCTAGCTGGTCCACCTTGCTGGAACTGTTCTTCAGAAGAAACTGCTGATAGAGAAATACGCCGACGCCGAGAACAATCGAGGCGACAAAAAGAACAGCGGCGATGAGCGCCACCAAATCCCAGATGCTTCCCGAGTGTGTTCGCATGTTGCCTGCGTTCTGCGCAGTATCGTGCGGTATGAAATTGGAGTTTATTCCTGAATCCATAATTGATTTCTTAACCCCTCTTCAGCTTGCGAAGCGCGATGCCGACAGAAACAGCAAATCCAGGGCCTATCTCGCGCAGTACATTTCCCAAAAACGCGGGCGCCTCGGTTCGAGAGAATGGGTCCGCTATTTCAACTTCCGCCTGCAACGACTTCTTCGCATATTCCGCGAGTCCGGGAAGCGACGCGCCGCCGCCTGAAAGCAACACGTGCGATACATTCTTATTGTATCGCTGCCCGTAGCTTAATAATACTCGGTCTACCTCTGAAAACACGCGCGAGAGTGTTGATAACAAGGCGCCTTTAATTTTATCGTTCTCGTCCGCGCTGTATGCGCTCGAGTCGCTTAGTCCGCGCTCTCTTTTAACGCGTTCCGCTTTTTCGAATTCCCAGGAGAGAGAGCGTGCGAGGGTTTCCGTCATATGCTGTCCGCCTGCCGTCAGAAGATGCGTGAGTCGAACGACTCCGCGCTCGACGATGTACATTTTTGTCGTTGCCGCGCCTAAATCCACAACGAGCGAGGGCGCGATACCATGTCCCATAGAAGAACGAATCGCGCCGAAAATCTCTATTTCGTAAAAATTTACGGTGAACCCGATAGTTTTGGCGATTGTTTGATAGTTGCTCAATGTGTCGTTGTGAATTGCGACAAGTAAAACTTCCTGCCCTTTCACCCGCATGGGAGATGACTCCTCTATCTGGTCAAACGCGCTTCTCTCACTCTCGTCTTTCGGAATTACGAACCAATCGAGAGCAACTTCTGTCACTGGTATCGGTATGTATTTTCTTGCCTCAATCGGAATCATTCGTTTCAGAGCATCGTTGTCCACCTTCGGCATGTCCAAAATAGATACGATGCTCGAGGCGAACGGTATCGCGAGACCGCCAGAGCGAGCTGTAACATTTGCTTCCCGTATAAGGTCAGTGAGGGCCTCTGAAATTTTCTCGGGCGTGAGCTTTACCGCCTTTCCGACGGCTACCTCTCCGTAAGGTCCAAGCGCAATTTCTCCGTAAGTCTCAAGAATTGCTGTTCCGCGCGAAGCGCGCAGTTGCACAATTTTCGCCGAGCTCGCGCCGATATCAATTCCCAGAATGCTTCTTTCAGCATTTCCGCCAAGTGCGGAACCAATCCATTTTGTGACATTTCCGATTGAGAAAGACATAGGTTGAATTAGTTCGTGGTCTGTAGTGCGTAGTCTGTAGTGAGAAACACAGAAAACGTGTTGGATTTTTCTACTAACTACTTACTATTTTCTACTGACTGTATCAGCAATTGTACCACGAAAAAACAACCGAAAACGCTCGCGCACAGAAGCGCGAGGGAAAAGATAATTAAAGAGTCAGATGACTAAATCTTACCGGCAACTTCCTTGGCTTTGATGTTTTCCAGTTCCTTATCGGCAGCCCAAAAAGCGGCGTACAGCTTACTAACGGGAAATGCTTTTAAGAATTCTTCTTTTTCGGCTCGGGTCATTTTTATCCGGGTGTTTATATCATGTTCGTGTGTACTATTATACATTGTGGCTGTCGGAGAAATATCCGCCCAGCGGCCGCCTTCTTCTTTTGGCATTTCTATTTCTATTTCGCCATCAATTGTTTTCAGACAAAGAAGTCCATCGCGGATGAGGTATATCTTGAGTATCTTCCGCAAATTTTCATTTGATATAGGAATCTCTCTCTTTTCTATTTCTCTTCTTCGTAGGTCTGCAAGAACCGCATCGACTTTCGACGCTTCCCTACCTGCAGGGTCTGTTGTTCCCGTCGCGCCTAGAGTACGCAGTCTCCAAAATTCCCTTATCATAAGATTAGGATCTATTTATCAGCATGTGCATGGTAGCTACCCCGTTCTTTCTGTCAAGGTCACGTACGGGTTGGATAACACGATTCCCAACTTAGACATAAAAAGGTTGATTTGCAGTCCTGTGCGGTCAACGCTCGCGTCTGACTTTATGCGAGATAATTTGCATCTATCTTCGCCGCGAGAATGAAATCATTTTCCGAAAGTCCTTTGATTGCGTGCGTTGAAAGTTCCACGACTACCTTGCCATAAGAGACATGCAAATCGGGATGGTGTTCTTCTCTTTCGGCAACAGGAGTTATCTTGTTCGCAAAACTCATCGCATCAATGAAATTGCTGAATTTGAATTGTTTTATTAGCCACTTCCCGTCTTCCCCTAGCGCCCAGCCTTTTATTTGCCTCAATAATTCCTTTGCCTGCGAAAGAGAGAGCGGCGCGGTTCCGGCTTCGCATTGAATGCAGTGTTTTTGAGTGATGTCCATATTGAATGCGAATTGTATCACGCAACGGTGTATATTTGGTAGATGAACTTTCTTACTGCAATGAGAAAATATTCAGCTTTTCTACTTGATATCATTTTACCGCGGAAAGCCAGAACTCTGCGTGCGGAACACTGGACGCTTCACGATTTGGTAGTATCCCCAAAGGACCACGATGCATGCGGAATTCGCATTACAACGCTTTTAGACTACAAAAATCCGGCAGTTGAAGATTGCATACGCTCTCTCAAGTACGACGGCTCGTCCCATTCTGCAAAACTTCTAGCAGAGGCGCTCGCAGATTATCTTCGCGAAGAAATTGCGCAGGCAAGGAGTTTCTCACCTCGCCCGATTTTTCTCGTTCCCATTCCGCTTTACAAAACTCGCGAGCGCGAGCGAGGGTTTAATCAGGTGGAATCTGTACTCAAAAAATTGCCGAAAGAATTTTTGGACGGAACGCTTGCAACTTTCGTTCCGCGCGCGCTCGCGCGCACG
>JBBUFE010000034.1:6227-18257 GCA_038056635.1 Patescibacteria group bacterium | reverse complement strand
ACAGTACTTGTTGAAGACCCTGCTTCAACTACATCTACCGCTACTTCCACCACATCTACCGCAACTTCCACTACATCTACCGCAACTTCCACCACCGACCAAGCGGAAAACATCCCAAATGTCAAGGCGTCGCCTTGACATGTACGCGACGTGCATGCTTTTTATATACCCGCATCATCCATAGATATATCGGCATAGTATGCGCGGTAATCCTCAAGCATTTTCGTCGGCGTAACAGGGTCCCATGCGTCAAAGCCGTCTTGTCCAAGAATTGCAGAGAGACTTCTCTTGTCGCCAGCGTAATCGGCGAGGCTTGAATACCGATATTGCCGCAACATACGTTCCAGCTTGTCCATATTCTTCACATTGCCCTTTTTCCATCCGTGTTCAAATAATTCAGCCGGATTACAATGGATATAATTTACAACACGTTGAAAGTAACGATCTTCGCCGACATGACGCGAGCGAAAAGGTTTAGTGAATAAATTTCCTGTCCGTTCATTTCTTACATTAAAGTACATGGTGTATGCAGTGCCAAGTCTTTGCATAAACCGCGCGATCCCTCCAGCCTTGATTTCTCTCAATAGAAGATGAAAGTGGTTTGGCATCAGACAGTATGCTCCAATAGAAACAAGGGGTTTTGCCCGTGGAATCCCCATAATTTCATCTGTTGAATGCGACAACATATCGCTTCTACGCAATATTTTTTCCGAGTTTATGAGACAGAGGAGCTGTACGAATCGTTCATAGTTGGCGGGCTGTTCAAAGACGGTCCTTTTATCAATCCCACGGTTGTAGCAATGAAACCATTCATCAACTTGGAAAGGAGTACGCCGCATTCCCATTAGTTCAAAATATCAGGTGTGGCAACCATGTCAAGGCGTCGCCTTGACATGATGATTACGGTAGACACATCCAGTCTTCCAGAACGTCCAAAAGTGTGGCATTATTTAGGAAATGGCTAGTAGTTTAGAATCTAACTCATTGCTCGAACCTGGCGAAAGGCTCGAAATGCTCGGTCGCGCCGTTTCTGCGCTTGCGAAAAACTTCGGGAGAGACCCCACCGCGATTGAAATCGCTGACAGGGAATTGCTTGAAAAAATCTCGCAGGCTGGTGGGGAAGTTTCAGGCAGAATGGCGGTCGTCGCGGAGAAAGCCCTGCTTGATTCCGTAAGCCGCCTTAAGTCGGAGAATTTTGAACTGAAGAAAAGGATTGAAAGCGGCCAGAGCGTCAACATTGTCGAAGCAAGCGAACGAGTGGGAAAAAACAAAGAGGAAATAAGGATTATGGAAGATTGCCTTAAATCTCTTAGAAATATAACCAATCCCGTTTTCTCCCGGTCCAGGAAAGAACAGCAACAATATGACCTGTTCTAACAACCGGACTTCGCCAACACTCATAACCCGGGTATAATGTCCGGGATGAATTACAACTTCTCAGTACTGGAAGAAAAACTTGTCGGAGCGAAAGAATGGCTCGCGCGCGAGTACAGCGGACTGCGAACAGGGCGCGCGTCGCCCGCAATTCTGGACGGCATTTTAGTTTCCGCTTATGGCTCGATGATGCCTCTGAAGCAGGTTGCAAATATTGGCATTGAGGACGCGCGGACATTGCGAGTTTCCGCTTGGGACGCGTCAATCGTGAAAGATATCGAGCGCGCGATTGTAGCCGGTAATTTAGGAGTCGGCACCAATGCGGATTCTTCCGGACTTCGCATTATATTTCCGGAACTTACTGCCGAGCGGCGCGAACAGCTTGTAAAGGTTGCGAAGCATAAATTAGAGGAAGCGCGCACGGCGATTAGAATTGCGCGCGACGAAGCATGGAAAGATATTCAAGAGAAAGAGCGAGCGAGCGGGATAACCGAGGACGATAAATTTCAGCTCAAAGACGAATTGCAGAAAAAAGTTGACACAGCGAACGACGGATTAGAAAAAGCGTTTGGAAAAAAGGAAGCGGAGATGAATAACTAGTTAGTAGTGCGTAGTAAATAGTGCGTAGAAACACATGAGCGATTATCGCGAATTGACAGTTTGGCAAAAATCGATTGACCTTGTCGTGTGTGTCTATAAACTCACAAAGGATTTTCCGCGAGATGAACAATATGGTTTGATATCGCAAATGAGGCGTGCAGCTGTTTCAATACCGTCTAACATCGCTGAAGGCAGCCGTCGTCGGGGGAAAGATTTGCGCAATTTCTTTGTCATTGCATTTGGTTCTGGGTCGGAACTGGAAACGCAGTTTGAGGTATGTCGAAGACTTGAATATGGCAATATTTCTATTAGATTACAGGCAGAAAAGTTGCTTGACGAAATTCTTCGCATGCTTAATAAGATGACAAACGATAAATATTTGTAGCATTCAGAATCTTTGCTTACTACTAACTACGCACTACTTACTACTCACTAAATCATGATTACCGCTCTTATCGTTGTAGGGATTCTAGTACTGCTCATCGTCGCGCACGAGTTGGGACATTTTATTGCGGCGAAGATATTTAAAGTTCGAGTTGAGGAATTCGGAGTTGGATATCCGCCGAGGGCTTTTATTCTTGGGAAAATTGGCGACACGGAGTATACGCTTAACTGGCTCCCTTTGGGCGGTTTCGTGAGGCTTTTTGGAGACGAGGGCGAAAAACAAAAGGGACCGGGAAGCTTTGTTGATGCCAGACGGCATGTGCAGGCGATTATTCTTGTCGCTGGAGTTCTTGCCAATGCCATTCTTGCATGGGGACTATTCGCGGGGGCGTTGACACTCGGCACCCCTCGAGTCGTTGATGCCCCTTTGCCGAATGAATCCGTGCGCCTTGTCGTCGCTGATGTTGTTGCCGGTTCTCCGGCCGAGTCTGCCGGCATAACAGCAGGAGATGAAATAATGAATGTCAGCGACGATAAGGGAAATACGCCTAAGCAACTTAGCCCATTTGAAATCCAAGAATTCATACGCGTACGAGGAGGTCAGCAAATTTCCATAAATTATGCGCGCGCCGGCGCGACATCCGCCGTTTCAATTCGTCCTGCTCACGCGGTCATTGCCGAGCAAGCCGAAAGACCTGCCGTGGGCGTTGCACTCGTTTTAGTAAGCAATAGTCCGTTGCCGCTAAGGGACGTTCTCAAAGAATCTTTGTTGCGGACGCGAGATGCTTTTATATCCGTCGCAAATGGCTTGTGGGGAATCGTGCGAGAAGCGCTTAGCGGACGTCCTAATCTCTCTGGCATTATCGGTCCGGTCGGGCTTGTGGGAGTTGTGTCTGACGCCTCGTCGCACGGCCTTGGCAATGTACTTGCTCTTGCAGGATTTATTTCCGTTAATCTTGCAATTATAAATCTTATTCCAATTCCAGCGCTTGATGGCGGCCGGCTCTTGCTTTTGGCAATTGAAACTGCATGGAGGCGCAGTGTCCCGCGCATGGCTGTTCAGTTGATAAATGTTTTAGGAGTTCTGCTCATAGCGCTTCTCATGATTACAGTCACGTACAACGACATCGCGCGTTTGTTTTCTTGAGGGGCTGTGGTTTTTTGCCGAAGAGCAAATTATTCCGTGTTTTGACCCGCGCGCTCATTTCAGATACTATGTGCCACAAATATGCGCCAATCTGAACTCTTTACCAAAACCAGAAAATCTGCGCCAAAAGACGAGGTGGCAAAGAACGCACAACTTCTGATTCGCGCCGGCTACATCCATAAAGAAATGTCGGGAGTGTATTCGTATCTGCCGCTCGGACTTCGCGTATTCAACAACATAGCGCGCGTCATCCGAGAGGAAATAAATGCAATCGGGGGACAGGAAATTATTTTGAGCGCTTTGCAAAATCCCGCGGCATGGAAGGCCACTGACAGGTGGCGGGATGATGCGATTGATGTGTGGTTCAAAACAGAACTAAAGGGCGGAGGAGAGCTCGGGCTTGCGACGACTCACGAAGAGCCGCTTACGGCGCTCTTGACGCAGTATATCCATTCCTATAAAGACTTGCCCCGCTACATATATCAGTTCCAAACAAAATTCAGGAACGAATTGCGGGCCAAAAGCGGAATAATACGCAGTAGGGAATTCGTAATGAAGGACCTCTATTCATTTAGCCGAAGCGAGGAAGAGTTCCGCGAGTTTTATGAGAAATGCGCCGGCGCATATAAAAGAATATTCGAACGAGTCGGACTAGGCGAAAAAACATATCGCACTTTTGCATCGGGGGGAACATTTTCAAAATTCAGCGACGAGTTTCAGACGATATGCGAGGCTGGCGAAGACACCGTGTATCTCTCCAAAGAAAAGGGAATTGCAATCAACAAGGAAGTATATTCCGATGGCGTGCTCGCCGAGCTTGGAATAAAAAAAGAAGAACTTACAGAAGAGAAAGCGATTGAGGTTGGAAACATTTTCCCGCTCGGGACGCGTTTTTCCGATGCTTTGGGACTCACGTTCAAAGACGATAAAGGAATATCACAGCCGGTCGTGATGGGCTCGTACGGAATCGGCCCTGGCAGAGTCATGGGAACGATTGTGGAGATTCTCTCAGACGTAAAGGGAATTGTTTGGCCCAAAGAAGTCGCTCCTTACAAGGCGCACATTGTTTCGATTTCCGGGGGGAACAATGATGTGGTTGCGGAAGCGAATCGTTTGTACGACTCGCTTGCCGAACACGGAATCGAGGCGTTATATGACGACCGGGATGTGCGGGCTGGGGAGAAATTTGCCGATTCTGACCTTATCGGAATTCCTACTAGATTGGTTGTTTCTGAAAAGACTCTCGCGGAAGGCGGAGTGGAGGTTGTTTCTCGAAAAACTGGAGGAACGACACTTGTATCCGAAAGCGCTATAATCGAGACCCTCATGGGAAAGCAATGAATATTGAAGAAAGAATATTGAATAATGAATTATGAAGCCCGGATTAATCGATAATTTGCGAGATTATAAAGAGCGCATTCTCGCTTTTTTTTCCAATGACATAGGCATTGATTTGGGAACTTCCAACACGCTCGTCTATGTGAAGGGACGAGGCATAGTCATCAATGAACCTTCTATTGTCGCAGTAAATCAGAAGACTGGGCAGATTGTCGCAGTTGGAGCGCAGGCGAAAGAAATGGTGGGGCGCACCCCGGCGCATATCATAGCGGTACAGCCGGTCGTAGACGGCGTGATTTCTGATTTCGAAGTTACCTCCGAAATGCTTTCGTATTTGATAAATAAGGCGCAGGCAGGGCATACAAAACTTCTGGGACCGCGCGTGGTAATCGGCGTTCCTTCGGGAATTACATCTGTTGAAGTTCGCGCCGTGCGCGACGCGGCGCGCGACGCGGGCGCTCGCGAGGTTCATATTATTGAGGAACCGATGGCGGCGGCGATTGGAATCGAATTGCCCGTGCATGAACCCTCTGGAAGTATGGTTATAGATATAGGCGGAGGCACAACCGATATTGGAATAATAGCTCTGGGCGGGCTGGTTAATGCGCGCAATGTGCGAGTTGCTGGAGACAGATTCAACGACGACATAGTCGGCCACGCGAGAAATGAATTTAAAATGCTAATCGGCAAAAAAAGTGCGGAAGAAGTCAAGATTGCAGTTGCATCGGTGGCCCCTGGTCGAGAGCGCCTTGAATACGTCGTGCGCGGCCGAGACCTTGTAACTGGTCTTCCGCGCGAATTGGTGGTTACGGACCAGGATGTGCGCAATGCAATAGGACACTCTGTCGAGGAGCTGATAGAAGCCGTTAAAGAAGTGCTGGAAACGACACAGCCGGAAATAATTGCAGACGTGATGCAGCGCGGAATTTATCTGGCTGGCGGAGGCGCTTTAATACGCGGGCTTCCGCAATTCCTTACTTCCGCGCTTGGCGTGCCGGTTGTCGTGTCCTCGGACCCTCTGACGGCAGTTGTTCGGGGGACGAGCGTCGTACTCGATGATTTGGAGGCATATCGCGAGGCGCTCTTGCGAAGCGACGATGAACTTGTACCAACGGAATAACGGGCGGAGAATTGGATGGGGGCCTCCGCGAGGCCGGCGTCTTTTTGTCGCGACAATAATTGTATTAGTGTTGTTTATTATGGACGCTTTATCGGGAGGGAAAATTCGCTCTGTCGCGCGCCAAGTTGGTTCTGAAGTATGGAAACTCGGCTCCACAGTAGCGGAATCATTTGTGGGAAGCGGGTTTATTGGAAGCCGCCGCGCGCTTACAAAAGAGAATTCAGCATTAACTCAACAAATTGCTCAAATGCAAGAACGCGTTGCCGCATGTAGAGTTTTAGAGGACGAGAATAAGGCCCTGCGCGACATGCTCCGTGTCGCCGGCGTCGAGAGAGGTCCTGCCCGAGAATCTGGCATAACCGCGCCAATCGTATCGTCGTTTCGCTCTTCGCCATACGGGACTTTTCAGGTGGGCGCGGGTTCGGCTGATTCTGTTTCCCCCGGGAACATTGTTTTAAGCGCCGAGAATTTCGTTATAGGAAGAGTTGAGGAAGTTGATTTGCATACGGCGCTCGTTCGTGAAATATTCGCTCCCAATGTCTCTTCTGACGCATTGCTTCGCGGAGTCGGGGTTACAGTAGAGGGCCGGGGCGGCGGCAACGCGCGCACAAGCGTCCCGCGTCAAACTGATGTTGCCGTAGGCGACACAATAATCTCTCCCGTGCTTCGCGCGAGAGCTATTGGGATAATAGGCAAGGTGTCGGAGGATTCGGGAAGCGCGTACAAACGCATAAATATTTATTTGCCTGTCAATCTTTTGTCGTTGCAATTTGTTTATATCGTGAAAAACTAACATGCGGCCTCTTCTTGCAATTTTTGGAATGTTATCGGCGATTTTTGCTCCGCCGTGGGTAACGATAATTTGCATGGGACTGCTGGCGTTTCGCTATCCAGCTTGGGAGGTTTTATTTATAGGCCTTCTTACGGATTTTCTATGGATGCCGGCGGGGTTTCTTCACCCGATGCCAATCTTCACAATCTCGGCGCTTGTACTAGTCTGGGGGCTCGAGCCCCTTCGAAGGGAGTTTCTTTTTTCCTAATTTCTTTTTTGCGCTATGTGTCCCGTTAGAGGCCGCGGTCGCTTTCAATGTATTATGTATCTAATATGAAAGGTCGAATGGAGATAAAAGAAATTAATCGCATGGTACGCGGACTAACCGCGGCCTGCCTCTAACGGGATGTGGCTCTTCCATCGACGAAAAGTGAAAATACACGAGATTGACCCTGACGAGATATTTCTCGACTCCTCGAATCTTCCAAGCCATAACAAGAAGCAATTTGAAGGCAGAGTGGAAAGACCGGTTACTGGAAAAGCGATTTGGAGCGTTGGCATTGCTTTTGCGCTTGTGGCGGCGGCATTCTCTGTGAAGGCTTTTAATCTGCAAGTGTCAAACGGGCCGGCATATTCAGATATTTCCCGGAACAATAGTTTAATCCGCTCTTTGATATTCGCTACTAGGGGCGTCATTTATGATAGGAATGGTTTGGAACTCGCGTGGAATGAAGCTCCCTCTCCCGCACTGGATAAGGGTAACGGGAATTATGCCACGTCCTCTTCGCCATTTGCGCTTCGCAAATACAGCGCACTTTCCGGACTCTCTCATCTTATCGGTTTTGTACGATATCCCAAAGCTGATTCGAAAGGCGCTTGGTGGCGAGAAGAGTATGCAGGGATATCCGGTGTCGAACTTGCATTCAATTCCGTCATCAGCGGGCAAAACGGAAGCACGATGGTCGAAACGGACGCGCGCGGACGCGTAGAGCGCGAACACATTATTGCTCCGCCTAAAAACGGCCCTGATATAAGACTTTCTATAGATGCAGAAGTAGAAAGTGAGTTATACAAAGTTCTTTCGGCGCATGCAATTAAGAATCGGTTTGACGGCGGCGCATCAGTTATCATGGATGTACAGACGGGCGAGATTTTAGCGCTTGCGAGCTTTCCAGAATACGACCACACGGCGTTTACTGAAGGAAATTCCAAAATTATCCGAGAAGCGTTCATCAATCCCAGCACCCCGATGCTTAACCGCGCGGTTTCCGGCGCATATACGCCGGGTTCGATTGTAAAACCAATTTTTGCTTCTGCCGCATTGAACGAGAAAATAATAGTTCCAGAAAAAGAAATTCTTTCAACGGGAGCTATCACAATTGCCAATCCGTATGATAAAGCCCGCCCGTCGGTCTTCCGCGATTGGGCGGTTCACGGATGGGTTGACATGCGAACGGCGCTCGCTGTCTCGTCTGACGAATATTTCTACACAATCGGCGGCGGGTATGGGGGGCAACAAGGGCTCGGTATTAATCGGCTGGATGAATATGCGCGGAGATTTGGTCTTGGCAGTTCCACTGGAATCGCGCTTTTGGGCGAGGTCGACGGGGTGATTCCAACGCCTCAATGGAAGGAGGAAATATTTGGCGCGGGGGACCCTTGGCGCATAGGGAACACGTATCATACCGCTATCGGCCAGTATGGTTTCCAGATAACCCCGCTTCAAGCAGTGCGCTACACAGCCGCCATTGCAAACGGAGGGAAACTTCTTAAACCCCAGATACTCGCAAGTTCTACGCCTGAATTTGGGGATGTTGGCATTCCTGATTCGTATCTTAAGGTTGTACGAGAAGGAATGCGTCTAGCAGTTACATCAACTAAGAAGAACGCAACTGTTAAATATCTAAACATCCCGCGTCTGCAGATGGCCGGAAAGACGGGGACTGCTCAAACAGGTCTTCGCAACGAGTCTATGAACGCTTGGTTCGTGGGATTCTGGCCAGCCGAGAATCCTCAATATGCGGTTGCGACGGTTCTCGAAAATGCGCCTGCAGGGACTTTATCTGGAGCGGGTCCGGCAATGCTCCCTTTCTTTCAGTGGCTGATAGCTAACAAACCGGAGTACCTAAACTAGCTGCCAGCTCCTAGGGGCTAGCTGCTAGGAAATATGCTTGGACTCAAATTCTAGAAGCTAGAAGCTCGCACCTAGTAGCTTGTTTGCGCTTGCTCTTGCAAGCGCAAACTGTATAATACTGCGCAATCTATATGACGGATGAAGCAAATTATTTGAGCAAGGAAAAATTCGACGAGTTCACGAAAGAACTTGAGCACTTGAAAACCGTGCGCCGCCGCGAGATTGCCGAGCAATTGGAATACGCCCGTTCACTCGGGGATCTTTCTGAAAACGCGGAATATGAAGAGGCGCGAAATCTTCAAGCTGCTACCGAGGACAGAATCCGCGGTATCGAGGAGAGTTTGTCGCGCGCGCGAATCATTGAGCATCCAAAAGGCAATGCGGTTTCCCTCGGAAGCACTGTGACTATTCAGAAGCAGGGCGAAAAAGAGGAGCATGCCTATGAGATTGTGGGTTCTGCAGAAGCTAATATGCAGGAACACAAGATTTCGCACTTATCGCCATTGGGCTCGGCATTGATGGATAAGAAGAAAAATGATGTGTTTTCTTTTGATACGCCAAAAGGCGCGCAAAAGTATAAAATTGTTAATATCAAGTGATTACTAAATAACATTTATAAATCTATGTGTCATTCGGAAGGGAAAGGGGCATACAAGGATTACTCCTTGCTTGTCGGACGGGTCTTGATTGCAGTTTTGTTTTTGGTTGCAGGGTGGGGGAAGCTTACCGGCTTTGCCGGTACGGTTGGCTATGTCTCGGCTGGCGGTTTTCCGATGCCTGAAGTATTCGCTGTGCTTACGATAATTATTGAGCTTGGAGGCGGGCTAATGCTTTTGCTCGGCTTTCATTCTCGCATTGCCGCGAAAGCGCTCATTGTCTTTACAGTGATTGCAACGGCCGTTTACCACAATGTATTCGCGGATGCGACACAGCAGGTAATGTTGCTGAAGAACTTGGCAATCATCGGCGGGCTTCTGTATGTTGCCGTTTTCGGCCCCGGATGTTTGAGTTTGAACAAAAACTGCGGCAGTTCAAAATGCCCAGATTGCAAAGAAGAAAATAAGGTTGCCGGAACGGTTTAGTTCCTGATTGATTTCTTATGCAAAGCGCGGGCACTGCCCGCGCTTTGCCTTGAGTTAGAGTTGCTCTTGATAGATAATCACATTCACGCACCTTTAGCTCAGTGGTAGAGCGTTCCGTTCACATCGGAAAGGCCGTAAGTTCGATCCTTACAAGGTGCACCGGCGCTTTTTGTGCCGAAATAAGATTTCCATATCGGGCCGTAGTATACCGGTAGTACGCATCCTTCGGGAGGATGTAGACCGGGTTCGATTCCCGGCGGCCCGACCGGGATGTCGTATAGTGGCAGTACGCAAGGCTGGGGGTCTTGTAGCCCGAGTTCGATTCTCGGCATCCCGATGAAAATAGATTACGAGCGTGTTAAAATCGCCCACACGGGCCCATAGTTAAGTGGTAAAACGCTGCATTCGCATTGCAGAGGCGGGAGTCCGATTCTCCCTGGGTCCACTGTGAATAAGTTTCTGTCAGTGCTATAATCCCACGCATGGAATACAGCATCTTCAGCTTGGGCAGCAATGACGGACTCGCGAAGAAAATTGCCGACCGGCTCGGAGTCAAGCTTGGAGAGATAAAATGCAAACTGTTCGCCGACGGGGAACAGAATGTGCAGTTCCTAGAAAATCTCCGAGGCAAGAGCGTATTTCTCGTTCAATCCACAAATTCTCCAGCCGACAACTGGGCGCGCCTTTTGCTTGCGATAGACGCGGCGCGCGGCGCTTCTGCCAAGTCGATTACTGCCGTCATACCGTATCTTGGTTACGCCAGGCAGGACCGTAAGGACAGACCGCGAGAGCCAATATCTGCCCGCGTGTTTGCCGTAACATTGGAGGCAGTTGGAACAGACCGACTAGTTACGATGGACCTTCACAACGACGCTATCGGCGGATTCTTCAGAACTGCCAATGTGGATTATCTCTACGCAAGACCGGTATTCATTTCGCACTTCAAAGATATTTTCAGAGATGCCGTCGCAAAAGATGAGCTTGTCGTTGTCTCTCCGGACGCGGGCGGAGTCGTGCGCGCGCAATCATACGCAAAGCGCCTCATGAAATCTGCCGACTTGGCAATTATCCACAAAGAGCGAGACATCCCGAATCAAGTCTCCAGAATGAAATTGATAGGAGACGTGAAAGGCAAAGTTGCTCTCATTGTCGATGACATGGCAGACACGTGCGGGACGCTTGCAACCGCCGCCAACCTTCTTGTTGAAAATGGGGCGCGAGAGGTGTACGCGGCCGTTACTCACGGAGTTTTAAGCGGCCAGGCGCTCTCCGTGATAGACCGCTCTCCGATAAAAAAAGTATTTATTACCGACACCATTTCAGGAGACCGGACGCTGTCGCCGAAAATCGAAGTCGTTTCCGTAGGAGGAATCTTCGGCGACGCGATACAGCGAATCACAAACGGAGAGTCCCTAAGCGCTCTCTTTGAAGCGGAATAGGATTTCACCTATATAGATAATATAAATAGCAAATAACATATCTCCATTCCCGCAGTTCTTATAGGTTAATTCGCGCGAATTAACCTATAAGGAATAAAGAGTAACAAAAAAAGAAGAAGAGAAAAATAGGCAACAGACATTTTATGCGCGAACTGGAAAGATGTTTAAAAGCTATAGCCAACGGCAGGCGGTTGGCAATTCTAAAATACATAGGGCGCGTTAAAAGAGCATCAGTGGGAGACATTGCCGAAAATATCAGGCTTTCTTTTCGAGCCACATCGCAACACCTGAATATTCTTTCAGGCGCTGATATTATTGATAAGGAGCAAGAAGGACTGACTGTCTGGCACACGCTTCACGCGCCAAGGCACCCGATTATTTCGAAAGTGCTGGAGTTTTTATAAATCAAAATTTGTCGAATGCATGTTTCGTAACTATAGGCATATTCGCGCGAATTAACCGATAACAGAACGTTTAATAGTACTCCCATAGTTAGTTTAACGGACTCCAGTAGTACAGTAAACTGACTACGGGGCGCGGTAGGATACTCCCTCCTTGCCCCGTTGCGCTTTCATCGTTCAATGGATAGGACACTTCCCTCCGAAGGAAGAAATGTGGGTTCGATTCCCGCTGAGAGCAC
>JBBUFE010000034.1:0-6127 GCA_038056635.1 Patescibacteria group bacterium | reverse complement strand
CGATTCCCGCTGAGAGCACCAAGTCTTGATTTTGAGTTCATGACGCAAGTTTGATAGCATGGCCTTGAGGGGCCCGTAGCTCAATTGGTAGAGCGCGCGCATGGCATGCGCGAGGCAAGGGGATCGTAACCCCTCGGGTCCACTATAAAGTATTTAATCATCCAAACTCAACAGTAGATGGTGGTTTGTCGGAGATGCGATAAACAACGGAGCCGACTTCTCGGACTTCGTTCGTAATCCTTCTGGATACGCGGTCTAGAAAGTCGTAGGGAAGCTGGGCAAATCGCGCGGTAAAGCCGTTTACACTCCAAACAGCCCAAAGCGCTACCACATGCCCTGTGCCCGCGTCATCGCCCTTGGATACAGTGTGTTCCGAGCGCGTGAGCGTTGCGCCCGCTTGCCAGACCGTTTTATATAAATCCGCAGAGCGCAATTCTTCTATATAGATTCCGTCTATTGCGCGGGCAATCTTCAAACTCTCGGCCGTCACTTCTCCTTCAATTCGCACGACAAGGCCAGGGCCGGGGAAGGGATGCCGAACGAGCAAATCTTCAGGTACGCCGATGTCGCGTCCGATTGAGCGCGCGGAATCTTTGACCTGGTCGTCAAGAGGAATTAGTTCTGGAACTGAAAACGTGATGCCCGTGTTGTGATGCACTTTAATTTCCGCAACGCGAGCGCCCGTCGCGTGCCCCAGACCGCTTTCGCGGAGGTCGGTGTAGAGCGTTCCCTGTGCGACGAAGTCTGCTCCGAATGATTTTATTTTCTCTTCAAGTATTTCGCGATACACATCGCGCATTGCAATGCGTTTCTCGCGCATGACTGTTTTCCCGCGAAGAGCTTCTAGGAAATTATTTGTAGCATCAACCACTTCTACGCTTATCCAGTCTTGATTTCCGAAACATGAATGCACGTATGCCTCGTCGTCCGGCCGGTCTATTCCGCGAATGTATACTCCCTTGAGACGCGGCTTCAAGGTGTCACCTTGGGGATGCATCGCTTCTTTCAGAAGATACGCGACGACAGATGAATCAGAACCGCCTGAAAGCGCAATCAAAACTTTTTTACCCGCGATTTGCTTGCGCAGTTCTTCGATTTTACGCTTTGCTTCGCTATGAGCGGGGAAGCGGTCTGTAATTCCGCAGATATTGCAAAAATTGTCGTATATTTTTTCGCCCTCTGTCGTGTCGCGCACTTCTGGGTGAAATTGCACGCCCCAGAGATGTCCCTTGCGTCCCGCGGCGACAGGCGCGTTGTCGGTACTGCCGAGATTCGTAAGCGCCGAGCCTTCTTCGATAGCGTCCCCGTGGCTCTCAAGCACATTCGTTTCTTTTGGGATTTCCGCAAAGAGCGGGTCGTCGACAGTGATGCGGAATTTATGTACGCCAAATTCGCGTTTGTCCTGCGGAGTAACTTTTGTTCCGACATGTTTCGCCCACATCTGGAACCCAAGACAGATTCCAAGCACCGGAATGCCCAAGTCAAAAATATTTTCGTCAAACGGCGGCGGCTCGTTATGAACCGAAGCAGGTCCTCCCGACAGAATAATCCCTGCCGGCTTTAGAAGCTCGACATCCTTTGCAGTGGCATTAGCGGGGTCAGCTACAAGACAGTACACGCCGATTCGCGACAGAGTTTGAACAATAAGATGGTCAAACTGCGAACCCATTGAAAATAGAAGCACCAAATGCTTCGTCTTTCGCACGCGCATTTCCTCCGCGATATCTTCTAGCGCATCCCTCGTCGCAGTTTTAAAAATTGAGCTCATGTTCTCAATATTCTAGCATTCCGATTCATATTTCATAGCCCTAATTAAGGATTAAAGCCCTTCGACAAGCTTAGGGCACTTCGACCCGCTGCTCGCACTGAACGAGCATGGCGAGTCGAGGTGGGGATAACTCTGGGTTGCGGTGGGGAGAAGTGGCGTATAATCCAAAGATTGTGGGAAAAAGTGGGAACCCGCAGATTTTATGTTGATAGGCGAATACGAACACACACTCGACGAAAAAAAGCGCGTTACTTTGCCGAAACCGTTTGCGAAAGCGTTAGGCAAAAAAATGGTAATTACGCGAGGTCTAGACACATGCCTTTTTCTTTTTGCCGAAGATGCGTGGAAGAAAGTGGCAGAGAAGCTCCAATCGCTTTCTTTCGCTCAAGCCGATACGCGAGGGTTCAATCGCTTTTTGCTTTCTGGCGCGGTGGAAGTGAGCCCCGATGGAGCGGGACGAATTTTGATACCGGACCATCAGAAAGAATTCGCGGGTCTCAAGCGAGCAGTCGTCTTTGCGGGAGTTTCAGATCGGGTCGAAATCTGGGACGCATCGGCGTGGAAGAACTACAAAGCGCGAATTGAAAAGCAGGCGGATGCTATGGCGGAAAAGTTGGGAGAAATTGGAGCGTTGTAATTGGTAGGCAATAGGAAGTAGGCAGTAGAAATTCATAAATATAAATCCTAAAAACTACTAGCTACTGACTATCGACGACATGGAGCTGCTGGGGGAAAAATAATGGTCATGCGCACGCGATTCGTTAAATCCTCCAGCAACTCGATGTCATCGAATGATGAACATCGGAAGACGGCAATACCGTCGAGACACAACCCTAAGACAACTGCTGTGCAGTCGTCCGGGCACAGGACTGTTCTTTTACACGAAGCGATAGAGCAACTGGTGATAGGAAAGCGCGATGTCGTGGTTGACGCGACATTAGGCGGGGGCGGACACGCTAAAGCGATTGCGGAACTGCTTGGCAAGGGAGGCGTGCTTATCGGTTTTGACCTCGACCAAAAGGCAATCGAACGGACCAAAATTGCACTAAAGGATTTTCACAAGCCGATGGGGTTGGCATCGGCAGGCCAAGCCACGAAATCTTCTGATTCGCCTGTAGACGGGCCGAGGATTTACTTGGTTGAAGCGAATTTCCGCAACCTTTCTCAAGAACTCGAAAAGCTTGGCCTGCCTGCGCAAGCGGGAGCCGCAAGCATCGACAAAGCATTGTTCGACCTCGGATGGAGCGGATATCAACTCGACGATGGGCGAGGATTTTCATTCCTGAAAGATGAGCCGCTCACAATGACCTATTCTTCGAACCCCGGACAAAACGCGTTCACAGCCTCAACTATTGTGAATGAATGGGGAGAAGAAAGTATCGCCGACGTCATTTTTGGCTGGGGCGAGGAACATTACGCCAGACGAATCGCAAAAAGAATTGTCGAGCGTCGAGCCACTGCACCTTTCCGAACTGCGCTCGAACTTGCGGAAGTAATTCGCAGTGCAGTCCCGCCTGGATATCGTTACGGCCGGATTCATCCTGCGACGCGCACCTTTCAAGCGCTTCGCATCGCGGTCAACGATGAACTAGGCGCTCTCCAAGAAGGACTGACTTCGGCATGGAGAAATCTTCGCAAAGGAGGGCGAATAGCAGTCATTAGCTTCCACAGCATCGAGGACAGGGAAGTGAAGCGAAAGTTCGCATTCTGGGAAAAATCTGGCGAAGGAAAAAGAATTACCCGTTCACCAATTCGTCCAGGGAATGAAGAAATCGCAGCTAATCCCAGGTCTCGCAGTGCAAAGCTTCGGGTAATAGAAAAGACATTTCCACACAGTGAGTAAAAATCATATGGGAAGAAGAAAAATACATAAACCATCAATATTTCAGGCACAATTGCCGTTTCCCGCTTCGCGTGGGATGTTCGCGTTCCATGCCGAGCACCCGCTTGAACATACCGCTTTTCGCTCGCTTATCGCCGTCCTTTTTATACTTATATCCGCTTATTTATATTTTGTGACTGCCTCCGTTCTTAATGTTATAGCCCGCAAAGAGGCGCTTTCGCAATCAACACGATTGGGAACCGCAATTGGCGCATATGAGCGCGATTATTTTGCAATTTCACAAACTGTAAAACCTGATGCTGGCCTGCCGCTTGGGCTTTTTCCTGTCGCAAATACCGCGTACGTATATAGGCCGGGGACAGTGGGTCAGGCTGAAACACCGCACAATGAGATCTAGATTCGCGAGGCGCACCCGAGTCCTCTCATGGCTGTTCATTTTGGGAGCGGTATTTCTGATTGCGAGGTTGTATTTCGTCCAGATTGTGAACGGCGACCGCTATGAACGCGACGCGCTAGGCCAGTACCGGGAACCGTCGCCGGATACGGAAAATAGAGGAGATATCTTTTTTAGAAAACTGGACGGCGGACTTGTGGCGGGAGCTGTAATGCAGGCAGGGTGGCGAATAGCGATACAGCCGAAAATTATTAGCGACGAAATGGCTGTCTACGAAAAGCTGAATGCAATTTTGCCTATTGACCGTGAGAGATTTATTGCAAGCGCAAACAAAAGAGACGACCCGTATGAAGAGATTGCATTTCGAGTTTCCGACAACCAGGCCACAGCAGTTAGAAAATTAAAAATTCCAGCCGTAATCCTCGTGCAGGACGAGTGGCGGCTTTATCCTGCTGGAACGCTCGCTTCGCATGCAATAGGATTTGTGGGATTTCAGGGAAACAAAAAAGCGGGCGTGTATGGACTCGAGCGCTACTACGAATATCTCCTCGCGCGCACAAACACCGGCCTATATGTAAATCCTTTTGCGGAAATTTTCACGAGTATGGAGGCATTGCTGGCCACTGACCCCAAATCACAGCAGGGAGACATCGTAACTTCCATAGAGCCGACCGTAGAACAACATCTGGAAGATACTCTCGAGGCGATCCAAAAAAAGTACGAGTCGAAACTTGTCGGGGGAATAATTATGAATCCGCGCACTGGTGAAATAATTGCTATCGCGGCGCGCCCAGACTTCAATCCGAATACATACAATACGGTTCCTAATCCGGCGGTATTTAGCAATCCGTTAGTGGAATCAATATATGAGATGGGGTCAATCATGAAACCCCTGACTTTAGCGGCGGGAATTGATGCTGGCGCTATCACTCCAGAGACTACGTACAACGATAAAGGATTCATCGTGAAAAGCGGCAAGAGAATCTCCAACTTTGATGGAAAAGGGCGAGGGGTTGTTTCTATGCAGGAGGTTCTAAATCAATCTTTGAACACAGGCGCATCATTTGTGGTGGACCAAATGGGGCGCGAAAAATTCTCGGAATACATGCATGCTTACGGCATGGGAGAAGAAACTGGGGTGGATCTTCCGAACGAGGTCGCTGGCAACATTCGAGCAATTGAAAAAGGCGTGGACGTGGACTACGCCTCTGCTTCGTTCGGCCAGGGGATTGCGGTTACGCCAATCGAGATGACGCGCGCGCTCGCTGTGCTTGCAAATCAGGGAATGTTGCCGGAGCCCCATGTTGTCACGGCAATACGGTATGGAAGCGGTATTGTGCGAAATATTACTCCGCCTGCTCAAAAGCGAGTTTTGAAACCCGAAACTGTGGAAACTATGGCAAACATGCTAACGGAAGTGTTTGACAAGGCGCTTTTGAACGGGGAATTGAAGCAGGAGCGTTATTCGATTTCGGCTAAAACAGGCACGGCGCAAATTAGCATTCCGGGCGGAGGAGGATATTATGGAGACCGATATTTGCACTCGTTTTTCGGATATTTTCCGTCGCACGACCCGCGGTTTATCGTGTTTCTTTATGCAGTCGAACCGCAAAAAGAAATATATGCATCACATACTCTGGCGCGTCCGTTTTTAGACATCACAAAATTTTTGATTAATTACTACAATATCCCGCCGGATAGATAGGAGGCGGAAAAGTATCGTGTACGGAGTATCGTGCATGGCGGTTCTAGAAACTCTGACGAACTATGTGCTTATCGGGTCTAGCGAGGATCCGAAATGATAGCTTGCTAGCATTTCGTCCGAGCGAAGACGCGCTATGGTATCCCATATTCGCGCGATAAGCGCATAGAATAGATGAGGTGCAGAAATCCGAATTCTTGGATATAATTTAGTCGCACGGCTCCATCGTCTAACGGTTAGGACACAAGCTTCTCAAGCTTGGAACCGGGGTTCGATTCCCCGTGGAGTCACAAAAGTCTGCTGTTTTGCGGGGCATGTCTATTGCAGTTTTTTGCAAAACACCAGAATAGAAAGTTTGGGTTTGGTTTATCTGTCGAGGATAGTGAGCGATACAAACGCGCAAGCGCGTTTGTATCCGAA
>JBBUFE010000033.1:0-7666 GCA_038056635.1 Patescibacteria group bacterium | reverse complement strand
AAATGCCCGAGGAGACACCTTGCAAATGCCAAGGAGTCACCTCGGAAAGGATACCCATACTAGATACCAGATACTACATACCATATACTGTCTTTATGATCGGCCACATTGAAGGGGAGGTGCGCGCAGTGCGGAGTACATTTGCAATCATTGGCGCGGGAGGAATCGGATACAAGGTCGCCCTTACAAAAGAAGCTCTCGCAGAACTTCGGTCGGAAAAAACCACCTCTCTCTGGACGCACTTGGCAGTCCGCGAAGACGCCCTCGACCTCTACGGATTCAGAAACGAGGAGGAACTGCGAATTTTTGAGCTCTTGCTCACCGTTTCCGGCATCGGGCCCAAATCTGCCATGGCAGTTCTCGATGTCGCCACGGTTGAAACTCTTCGCTCCGCGATATCACAGGCAAACGCGAGTTACTTGACCGAGGTCTCTGGCATCGGAAAGAAAACTGCGGAAAAAATCGTTCTTGAATTAAAAGACAAAATCGGCGCGAGTTCCGCCGAATCAAAGCACGCGCTCAAGGGCGACCAGGAAGCGCAGGAGGCGATGCGAAGCTTGGGCTACTCGCAAAACGAGGCGCGCGAAACTCTGCGCAAAGTTCCCCACACAATCGTAAATAGCAACGACCGATTGCGCGAAGCGCTTAAAATCGTCGGGAAGAGGTAGTAGTATTCAAGGTGAGACCTTGGAGATTTTTAAGGTCTCACCTTGGATGCCTATAACTATGCACACGCTAAAAAAACTGATTGCAACAATTGTTCCTGCGCCGGTTCTCCGAGGCATCCTTTCTATCTACCACCTCACCCTCTCCTTCTTGGGAGCGCTTGTATACGGATTTCCCGCGCGTAAATTGCTAGTAATAGGAGTAACTGGAACAAAAGGAAAATCAAGCACGACAGAGATGTTGGGCGCCATATTTGAAGAGGCGGGCCATCAGACAGCGCTTCTCAATTCAATAAGGATAAAAATCAGCGGCCAATCGGAGCCGAATCTCATGCGAATGACGATGCCGGGCAGGTTCTTCATACAGAAATTCCTTGATAATTCTGTGCGCGCGGGATGCACTGTCGCAATAATTGAAATGACTTCCGAAGGCGCGCGCCAGCATCGCCATCGCTGGATTGATATGGACGCTCTTATTTTCACGAATCTCGCGCCGGAGCACATCGAATCGCACGGTTCGTACGAAGCGTATGCGAATGCGAAATTCGAAATCGGGCGCGAGCTTGCTCGCTCCAAGAAGCGCCCGCGAATAATGGCCGCAAATGCCGACAGTGCGGAGAGTTCCCGGTACCTCATTCTTCCAGTTGAATACAAGCTTCCATTTTCTCTTTCTGCATGCGCGCCTTGGTCTGCCGATGAAACGGGCGGGCATTTTAATTTCGACAGAACTGATATTTCCATCAATCTGCCGGGTGAATTCTCGCTGAAAAATGCCCTCGCTTCTGCCACTGTGGCGCGCGCGCTTGGTGTCCAAACTCAAGTAATCGCGAGCGCGCTTGGAAAGATTCGCCGCATTCCGGGTCGCGCCGAGAAAATCGAGGAGGGACAGAATTTCACTGTCGTTGTTGATTATGCGCACACGCCTGATTCCCTAGAGGCGCTTTACAACGCCTATGGCAAACTCCGCAAAATTTGCGTTTTGGGCGCAACCGGAGGCGGACGCGATATATGGAAACGCCCCGTTATGGGCGCAATAGCCGATAAATATTGCGAGCAGGTCATACTGACAAACGAAGACCCCTACGACGAAAATCCGCGCGTTATCGTGAACGCAGTCGCTGGCGGAATGTCCGCCAGGGGCGGATCCGCCTCCGGCGGAAAGCGTGTCCCGGAAATAATAATGGACAGGCGCGAGGCAATGCGAAGCGCCTTTGCCCGCGCCCGCGCGGGAGATGCCGTTTTAATTACCGGCAAGGGCACCGACCCCTGCATCTGCGTAGGAAACGGAGAGCGGATTCCATGGAGCGATGCGCAGGTTGCGCGCGAGGAAATCATGTCCCTTCTAAGCTGAAGGAAGGGGGTATAATCAGGGGGATAAAATTAGCATGATTAAAAAAGTTCTCTGGTCGCTTCTTGCTTTTCTTATAGTGGTCCTTGTCGTTGCGTGGATTTGGACAGGAGGGCTAGGACGAGTCTTGGCCGCCGCCAAATCTCTTACCAATATCGTCGATTTCATTTTCTATAACGGCACTTCAACACGCGCTTCCCTGCGCCTCCCATGGCAGCCGGAATCTCTCACAGACGACAGTTTCGCACAACTAGCACGGCAAGCATACGGTCCCTCGACGGAACAGGATGAATTGTCATCTCTCACCAGTGAGTACGAAAAACTTGATTCGCAAATCACAGAATCAAAGACATTTGGAGACCCGTCGCCCCTAAAGGGGCAGGTGCGTATCATAAATGAAGGAGATGCTAAAGAGACATCGGCGCCAGCCGAGTACATAGAAATCGGGGCTGGTGTCCGAAACACCGCGCCAATTGATATAAACGGATGGTCTCTCCAGAGCGCATACACAGGGATTCGCGCATATATTCCGCAAGGCGCGTCTCCATTTGTAATGGGTGTCGTCAATAATATGAATCCTATACAACTCGCCCCCGGACAATCCGCCGTCGTCAATTCTGGAGTGTCCCCCGTCGGCGTATCTTTCAGAGAGAACGCCTGTAGCGGATATCTCGGACAACTGCAGGTCTTTGCCCCGCCGCTTTCCAATTCGTGCCCTTCTCCCGCGTCGGAACTTCCTCTTACACCGGACAATCTTAGGACATACGGAGAAGCCTGTTTTGATTTTCTGCAAACGATTCCCGTGTGTAAAGCCCCGCTTAATAATGTTCCCCCAAATGTATCGTCCAACTGCCGATACCTCGCCGCCGACGCTCTTTCATATAATGGCTGTGTTGCGAAAAATCGTTCTCGCGCATCATTCGCAGAAGATTCATGGCGCATCTATCTTAATTCCGGCACAGAACTCTGGCGCAATAGCCATGACATAATCCGACTTTTGGACGCGGACGGACGCACGGTGGATGTGCTTACGTATTAGTTAGCAGAAAGTAGTTAGTAGTCAGTAGAGAATCAACTCGGATTTTTCTACAGACTACGCACTACTAACTACTGACTGTGAACAAAACTATTCCCGCGGAGACGGAGACATTGAGCGACTCTTTCCCGCGCTTTGTATGGCGCGGGTGGTGAGCCTGTCGAACCATTGACCCGTGCATTGGGATTTCAATAAGTGTGCCGCATTTCGCTCGGAGAGCAGGCGAAATCCCCCTCACTTCGTTTCCAAAAATAAACAGGGTCGGTTTTTTGAGTTTTCCTCCCGAGGAGGATCCGCCTCTGGCGGAAAATTTCCTATAATCAATTGCTCGCGTGTCTTGTTCGACGCCAACAATCATCCATCCGTCTTTCTTGAGTTTCGCGATAATCCCATACGGAGAAGTGCTTTGTCCCCACGAAAGGATTCTTTCCGCTCCGAGCGCGGTTTTTGCAATGTCCTTCTGCACTCTTCCAAAACGGTCAATTGGAGCCGGGGTGTGGCCGGAGAGGTACATTTTTTGCGCCCCAGCCGCCTCCGCTGTGCGAAATATGGAACCCACGTTGTGAGCGCTTCGGATGTTGTGCAAAAGCACTGCAATCTGCGGGCGCATTTCAAAACCCTACCACTAAAAAGTCCCTGTGCGAATTAGTATTCAGTAAAGCCGGAACAGTGGCTTATGGGCGAATACTAAATATCCCTATCTTTCACCATGGTGAAAGATAGGGATATTTTAAAACCGTTATTATTATGTGGGAGCCATGCTCTTGCCTATTGCCCAATGCCTGCGTATTATTCACGCATGCTCTCCGTGTTTCCGGATATATTGTTTCTCGCTCCCTTCTCGGCGTTTTTGATTCGCATCGCGCTCGCGCTCGTTTTCATTTTTGCGGGATGGAAACATTTCTCGCGTGAAAAAAATCCGGCGCGGGCGCTGGCGGCATTTGAAATCATTGCGGCCATCTCTCTTGCCTCGGGTGCGTGGACGCAAGTTGGCGCACTTCTCGGAATTATTATCGCGTCTTTGTGGCTCACGTTTCCCCACACTCGAGCAGTCTCGAAAATAGCAACGCTTCTTGCTTTAGTCATGTGTGTCTCGCTTCTAGTTACAGGCGGAGGCGTTTTCGCGTTTGATTTGCCTCTTTAAACTAGTTACTAGCTTCTAGGGGCTAGCTTCTAGAAAATGTGATAAACCGCTCGCAGGAGAAAAGGGCTGATGTTATATTGCTTGGCGACACCCCTCGTAGCTCAAAGGTAGAGCAGCTGCCTTTTAAGCAGTTGACGGAGGATCGTTACCTCCCGGGGGGACATGAGTGATAGTGGGCAAATAATTGTTATTTCGAACACCCCCTATTCTACGCCATGGCGTAGAATAGGGGGTGTGGGTTTTAAGTAGGAAATGAAATTTCGAGAAATTAAATCGCCAAGTTCACCGTCACAGAATCAGTCACGTGCGAGCCGTCGGGCGCGATGCAGGAGATGCTGAAGACTGTCGCCGCCGTAATCGGAACTGTGGAGGACTCTCCTCGGAGAGTGTTGGAATTAAAACTTCCGTCGGGACTCGTCTCTGTGCATGATGTAACTCCTTGCGAATCCCAGCGAATAGTCGTGCGCGAACCGAGCGAAACGGAGATAGGCGATGCTTTTATATAGACTTTCGGCGGTACATACGGCCCGGCCGGTTGGGCTGGCTCCGCGAGCTGTACTCCTGCGGGCAACACTCTCGGCTCTGCGGGCGGCAGAGCTATCTCCGGGAGAATTCCAACGCGCAAACTCTTGGAGGAGCAGAGATTGTCAAAGAGGGAGGTTGGAATGCCGTAAGAAATTAGAGGGCTCTGCCACGGGCGCACTAGGCATATTCGCTCGATGAATCCCTGCGGCTGCGTGTTTTGAGGCACGTTGGAGCCGAAGAAACCGGCAGATTCTACATTAAGTTCAACATTTCTCACTCCCGCCTGAATAGTCGCACTTGTGGAAGTTAATTGGATACCGCCCTTGGCGCCGGACGGCAAGGGCGCCGCTTGATTTTGCGCTGGGGCTGGAGCGCTAACTTTGTTTGCCTGCACCAAAAGTGCGTCGCCTATGCTCGGAGATTTGAGAGAGTTCAGTAACTGGGCGGAGTTATAAAGTAAAGAGCTTGAATTTGGCGGCACATATATTGCGCATGGGTCCGAGGTGGGGGTTGTTACTTGGTAGTAGCCGGCGCATCTTGGAGAGGCCGCGTTATATCCGACGCCGATGGGACCTGTGGGCCTATCAGGATCTCCTTTGAAAAGTTTGCCGACAATCCCCAGGCCGATTCCTATCGTCGCGCCTGTTATAGCAATAGTTGATAATGCCATACATGTGGCAGTACCTACACATATTCCGAGTGTCCCGGAGAAAGGATCGGCGCAGGGGATAACCGGCGGGAAGGGAAAGGGTGCGCATATCTTATTTGCAACCATTGCGCCAGCAACGGCTGGGGCGACGCCGGCCCCTACTAACGCATTTAGGCTGGGCGAGGTAGACTGAACAGCTAGAACAGCCCGAGTCACGGAAGGAACAAACGAAATGGAGAAAACGGAGAGAAGAACAACAACTGCAAACACATTATTCCATCTGGCGCCTATACTTTTCATTCTTCAATTATAGCGCATTCCCGCTTTTTACTAATTATCAAATCAAGGGGAGTCCTTGGTGGGGATCAAGGACTCCCCTTGATTTAATCTGGTCAAGCCGAAATTCTACTGCGGGGCTAACTACTCGTATTCACCTTCACGTAATTATTCACGCGCGAGCCGTCGGGCGCAAGGCAGGAAATGATAAAGAAGGTCGGTCCGGTGAGAGGAGCGGTGGCGACATTTCCGGAGATACTTTTTTCACTAAGAGTTCCGTCGGGGCTCGACACGACGCATGACGACACGCCCTTCGCGTTCCAAAAGATAGACGTGCGCGCGCCAAACGGCACAGATACGGGAACCGCCCAGATGTCCGCCTTGAGCGCGATTGATGGAGTAGTGCTCGTTGCCGTGGGCGCAACGGCTTTTGGCTGTGTGCTGACGGGAACCGTGACAGAAGCGGCCGCGCCCGGGAGCACCCCCGCGCGCAGTCCTTTGGAAGAACAGAGATTGTCAAAAAGAGATGCGGGGATGCTGTAGGAAATCAGTGGGCTTTGCCATGGGCGCACAAGGCATATTCGCTCAATGAAGCCCTGCGGTTGTGTGTTTTGGGGTACGTTGGAAGCAAAGAAACCCGCGGATTCTGTGTTGCGCGAGACATCTCGCACGCCTGCCTGGATACTGATACCGGTAGCGGTCAACTGGATTCCGCCTTTGGCGCCGGACGGCAAGGGTGCAATTTGATTTTGCACTGGGGCTGGGCTCGGAGTACCAACTTTGTTTGCCTGAAACAATAGCGCGTCGCCTATGCTTGGGCTCCTTAGAGAGTCAAGCAACTGGCTGGAAGTATTTTGAGGAAGTTGTGAGCTTGATGTCGGGGGGATATAGATTGCGCAAGGGTCCGAAGTGCGAACAGTTACTCTGTAATAACCGGTGCACTGCGGAGTCCCGGTGCTAGGAGCGCCGGGCTTCGTCGGACCGCCGCCGAAAAGCGAGGTCTTAAAATTCAAGAGAATTTGGGCAGTCACTACGGCAACGCCTCCTGATCCCAATGTTTTTGCATATTCTGTGTACCACGCTGCTCTGCACACACCCACAGTCACGCAGGTTCCCTCGACTTCACCCCAAAGGCCAGTCGTCTTGCATGGTTGGCCTGCCGCGGCACATTGTTTATTAGCCCCCACCGCGACATTAGCTGGACTGGGAATCCCCCTTTCCAACTGATCTCCAAGGTCCGATATACTCTTTTCTACCGTAAAACTTCCTCCCGTATTCCCTTCTGCTCCCAGAGGCATAGATGGGGCAAAAGAAATAGCCAAGACACAGGAGAGAACAACGACTGCTAGCGCGTTGTTCCAGTTGGCGCCAAACGCAGATTGAAATCTTCCTTTGCCTTTCATGTTTTCATTGTAACGCATCTCCGCCCCCTACTCACTACTTACTACTTACTACTCACTACCCGTAATCATCACGCCGCGGAAAGCACGAATCTCTCCAATGCGTACTCAAGGTCAAAATTGTTCCGCCTGGCTTCGTGCGGAAGTTCCGCAAGCTCCGCGATGAGTTTTTTCGCGCGGTTGCTCTCCGGAGTTCCCTCTTTTGACTTAATGAGCATATCTTTCGCGCCCCAGAAAAGCACCCCGTGAATTGCTTCCGGGGCTTTCCCCAGCGCCAGCTCTTTCTGGTACCCCGCCCACAGAGCTTTCTTGTCGGCTCGCCTTAAAGCATTTGCAAGCGCGAATACGCTGTTGTCCTTTTCTTTTTTCGGCGCGTCAAAGCGATTTTTGCTTGCAGAATACTTTTCAATTGTTCTTCGCGCGTCGGCATCGGTGCTTGGCTCAAATATAAAAAACGGTTCTTCCGATTTCTGCATTTGCGCCAGCGACCGGAACAGCAAATCGCGCATCTCTTCGTTTTCAGAAAGACCTTCCAATATAACAATGCGCCGTTCTCCAAACAGTCCGCCTCCTTGGAGCGACGCGGTAAAATCGGCAACGGAGTTTGCATCAGTAATTCGAAC
>JBBUFE010000032.1:13242-43734 GCA_038056635.1 Patescibacteria group bacterium | reverse complement strand
ATGTCTTGCGCGGGCTCGGGTCCAGGGCTTGCCCTGGGGTTTGACACCTTTCATGAGACTGTCTTTTAATTATTTCCCAAGTGCTCGCAAGCGCCCGAGCAGAGCGTATAATGAACTGACAAAAAAATTACATGGCGAAGATTCTTGTTTCGGGTTCGCTTGCTTACGACAGGATAATGGATTTCCCGGGATATTTTCGGGACAGCTTAATTCCTGACAAACTCGATGATATAAATGTTAGTTTTACCGTGGACGGATTATCAGAATGCTTTGGCGGAACGGCGGGGAACATCGCTTATAATTTGGCCATCTTAGGCGAAGAGCCGGAAATTCTTTCTACGGCGGGGAACAATTTCGAAGAATACCGGAAGTGGCTTATTAACTCGCGTGTTGAAACGAGGTCAATTTCTATTGCAAAGGAACTTCGGACTGCGGAAGCTTATGTTGTGACTGATAAAGGAGAAAGTCAGATTTCAATATTTCATTCGGGCGCATTGGCGCAGGCGTGGAGTGGGACGATTCCTAATGCGGAGCTCGCAATAGTTTCTCCTGGAAATATTGCTGATATGTTAGCGCTAACGAAGGAATATCGAAAGCGCCGCACACCATATTTTTTTGATGCCGGACAGCAGATTTCTGTGCTCACCGGGGATGACTTGCGCGGCGCGATTCTGGGGGCTTCGGTATTTTTCGGCAATGAATATGAAATGGGTCTTATGATGGAAAAATCGGGGTGGGACATGAAAAAACTTCTAGAAGAGGTTCCGATAGTCGTTACAACTCGGGGGACAGACGGTTCGCGAATAACAACGCGTGATGGCAACAAAGATATAAAAGCGATTTTGACTGGTAAGTCCGTTGACCCGACTGGCGCGGGCGATGCACATCGGGCGGGATTTGCGAAAGGATATTTAATGAAATTATCTCTTGAGAAAACAGGCCGTCTTGCAAGCGCTGTGGCATCGTACGCCGTTGAGAAGCGCGGTACGCAAAATCACAGTTTTACGCTCGCAGAATTAAGCAAGAGATACCAGGATGCATACGGCGAGACACTGACAATCTAGGCGTGTATACTGGCCGGGATGGAGTACGATATTAAGGATATTAAACTTGCGCTAGAGGGCGCGCGGCGGATTGAATGGGCGGATAATGACATGCCGGTTCTTGCGGAGATTCGCAAGCGTTTTGCAAAAGAAAAACCGTTTAAGGGATACGCTATTGCGGCCTGTCTTCATGTTACGGCCGAGACGGCAAATCTAATGCGCGCCTTGCAGGCGGGCGGAGCGAAGGTTGCCCTGTGCGCCTCCAATCCTTTATCAACGCAGGACAATGTTGCGGCGAGTCTCGTTAAAGATTTTAAAATCCCGACATTTGCAGTCAAGGGAGAGAGTCGCGGCACTTTTTTTAAGCATATTGAGGCGGTCATTGCGCACAAACCGCAAATCACAATAGACGACGGGGCTGATTTGGCGTCACTAATACACAAAGAACACACGGAGCTTTTGCCAAATATAATCGGCGGAACAGAAGAGACGACTACTGGAGTAATTCGTTTGCGCGCGATGGCGCAGGGTGGCGCGCTCAAGATGCCAATCGTCGCCGTAAACGATGCAAGAACCAAAAATCTTTTTGACAACCGATACGGTACGGGCCAGTCCACGCTGGACGGCATAATCCGCGCGACAGGCATGCTCATAGCCGGCAAGACGATTGTAATCGCGGGCTATGGCTGGTGCGGAAAGGGCTTGGCAGTGCGAGCAAAAGGCATGGGCGCGAATGTCGTCGTTACGGAAGTAGACGCGGTAAAAGCGCTAGAGGCGGGAATGGAAGGATTTCGCATAATGCCGATGGAGGAAGCGGCCTCGTCGGGCGACTTGTTCTGCACGGTAACGGGGAACATAAACGTAATTCGCAAGGAGCATTTTTTGGCGATGAAAGATGGCGCGATTGTATGCAACGCGGGACATTTTGATGTTGAAATTAATATCAACGATTTGAAAAAACTGTCCAAGGGTAGTCCTCGGATGGTTCGCGAGTTCGTCGAAGAATACGTAATAAACGGTAAACACATCTACCTTTTGGCTGAAGGCCGGCTCGTCAATCTTGCGGCGGCTGAAGGACATCCGGCGAGCGTGATGGACATGAGCTTTGCGACACAGGCGCTTGCTTGCGAGTGGATGTCCAAGCAAAAACTCGCACCCGGAGTTTATGACGTGCCAGCCGAAACAGAAGAACTTATTGCGACAATGAAACTCGCCTCCATGGGAAATTCGATTGATGCTCTCACCGCGGAGCAGAAGAAATATCTCGCGAGCTGGCAGGAGGGGACTTGAAATGCAGTATCTTGTATTCAGTATCGTGTATGGAATATGGATGAGAAATTAAAACAAAAGCCAAAAAGTGAGCCTGGGGGCGATATTGCGATGCAGCTTCTTATCGATGATAGCTTCACTCCGCTTGCAGAACATCGCGAAGACATAAGATATATCATCAGTGAAATTCAAGAAATTGCGCGGAGAACATATACTTCTGGAACAAGAAAGATGGACCAAAACATCTCTCTCACACGCTTTAAAGACATAGCCCGACATTTGGTTCGCGACTTCGGGAAGAAAGAGGGCGATATACTTGCGATATTGCCACAGTACCAGGAAGAGGTTGCCGATGTGGTTTCTAATGCACTCAATGCTCACTTCATTGGCTTTGTTCGGGCATATAAGGACGGGCCAGAAGGTATTTTTAGACCACCAACATCTGTAGGCATACACGAAGACGAAGCAACTTCTGAAGCGCGACAGCAGTACATCCAGGAGTTTACATCGTTGGTCATTGAAATCTACACATTGATTAAACAAGCTACGGAAACGAGTGGGAATATGATATCTGACCGAGAATTGAATAGACACGCCGTTATTCTTGCGCAATATCGCTCTACGGAGTTCGTAAAATCGCTATTCAATGGCTCACTTGTGCGACAGTCCCTAAATGAACACAAGATTCTTTGGAACGATGAAAAGATACGAAGTTTTTTCACCTCTGGTGCAATGCTTCATCTAATGCGTGCATATCGAAAAGACATTGAAAATGCTTTCGTGCGCATAGCACAGGCATATGACCGCTTGACAACGAAAGACAAGAGCGGCCAGTCTATTCAGCTTTTGGCCGTACTCAACAAAGGTCTAACTAATAACGATAAGGAGTGGCAACAAGAAGAAGCAGACCATCTTTTTACGCAAAGTACTATCCGGTGGGTGCTGATAAGAGGTACCAGAAACATAGAAGGTAAAATCGCCGAAATTGGCGAGTATTATCGGACTACGCTCTCGCCAGCGAACATGCTTACAGTTCTGAACAACGACCAGTTAGGCAGAGCGTGGACTAAAGAGGAAGTAGACCGCATATTCACCCCTGCTGTTCGTCAATTTCTCGCAGTTCATTATATGGATGACTGTGTACAGGCAGCGAAACGATTTGCACATGGCGAGATTTTGGTTGCCTTTTATGAAGTAACGCCAGAAAGGAAACTCGCTCATCGTTTAAGATAAATTTATGTATGATTGCAGTGCCGCTCAGATTGTCACGCCTAAGAAAATTTTGCTGAATGGATTATGGTTTGGGCCCTACTCAAAGACGGGTAAGCCGAAGAAACCGAAAAGGGCGGTTATTTGGGTGCATGGGCTTGGAAGCTCGGTTTTTAGCAAGTTAGATATTGTTGAGAAATTAAAGGACAGAGAGACCGCTGTCATCACCTTCAATAATCGCGGACATGACAAAGTAAGCGGAATCGCCCGCGTTGGAGAAAAGAAGATTGGCAAGACAATTCTTGGGGGTTCCGCGCATGAGGTGTTTGAGGATTGCGTTGACGATATTCAGGGTGCAATCAACTTCGCTCGCAAGGTCGGAGTAAAAAACATCTATCTTGCAGGACACTCAACAGGTTGTCAGAAGTCAATTTACTGGGCGCATAGAAAAAAGGGTAGGGGAATCAAGGGGATAGTACTGCTTGCGCCGATGAGTGATTGGGCGGCTGAAATGATGTTGCAGGGGAAGAAAAAGATTGCGCGCGCGACGAGAGTCGCGCGCTCGCTCGTGAACCGGGGAAAGAAGCATCAACTTCTGCCTGAGGGAGTTTGGCACGAATGTATAGACGCGCAGAGGTTCCTATCGCTCCATACTCCCGACGGCGTTGAAGAGATTTTTTCGTATGCCCAGCCGGAGAGAAATCCGAGGATGTTAAAGTCCGTGCGTGCGCCTCTTTTAGTTCTTCTCGCTGAAAAAGACGAATTCGGCGACAGGCCAGCGAGAAGAATCGCCGAGTGGTTTGAAAAGAATCTTAGCCCAAGTTCCAAGACTCTAATCGTACCTAGAGCAACCCACAGCTTCCGAGGTAGGGCAATTAAAGTCGCATCCGCGATGAAAAATTGGATGAATAGTGTATAAATGCCGCCTCCGCCACATGTACATACATTAGCCGGTCGGATATAATAAGTACATATGGGGAAATTGGAAATTGAAAACAGAAAACGGACGAAAAGGAATCGATTGCGCAAAATAATTCTTGAAACAGCGAAAGCCGCCGGATTTATTAGCATGGCGCTTTTCCTTCCCAATGTGCTTGGGGCCATACTAAAAATGGGGATAATTGCCTCGCCGAGGCAACATGACGTCGTCGAAAGGGCGTCAAAGCGCCTCGTTAAATCTGGTTTATTGGAATGGAAAAACAAGAAATTAAGATTAACTCAAAAGGGTGAAAAAGAACTGCGGACTCTTACTCTCCTCGAATACACGCAGAATAGGTCTCGAGCGTGGGATAAAAAATGGCGCGTGCTAATTTTTGACATACCGGAGCGTCGAAAGGGCTTACGCCAGCAGATACGGAATACATTGCGCGCAATTGGTTTTGTTAGACTGCAAGACAGCGTGTGGGTGTATCCATACGACTGCGAAGATTTAATCACGCTTTTAAAGGCGGATTTTCATGTCGGCGACGACATGTTGTACATGATTGTTGATGTTATCGAGCGAGATGAGAAACTGCGCAGCCGCTTCGGCATTTAAGCGCAGATAAGGTATCCCGTACTTACATTAGCCGGTCGGCTAATGTAAGTACGGGGAGGCGATTGTGCGTATGTATGCGCATGCAACGCGTCTTGGTGGATGTAGAGTAGTCGCACCAGCCCCTCCAAGACACATCACAGAGATATTGTGTCGCCAGCAAATACATTTGTGTTAATATAGCCCGCAATGGAACAGACTGGAATTCACGTCGCACTCGCTCCAGAGACGCTCGGCAATTTTTTTGGGCTTCCCATCACAAATACGCTCCTAATGAGTTGGGCGGTGATAATTATTCTTAGCATCATTGCTGTCGCGATAGGAAGAAATATACGGTTAGTTCCAGGCCGTTTTCAGACGCTTTTAGAGTGGCTGTTCGGTTCCGTTTACGATTACATAGCCGAGACGCTTGAGAGCCGGACAATGGCCCGCAGGTTCTTTCCTTTGCTCATCACGCTCTTTCTTTTCATTTTTACGGCGAACATGCTCGAATTTACTCCTGGCATTGGCAGTGTCGGCATTTTCCACCCTTCGACGAGCCTAGGGCAGGCAGGAGAGTTCACAGCGCTTTTCCGAAGCGCGAACACTGACCTGAACGCAACCCTCGCGCTTGCAATAATATCGTTTTTTGTAATTGAAGTAACAGGGATTTTAACCATCGGTGTCTTGAAATATGCCCGAAAGTTTGTGGCTTTTCATTCAGTGATGGGGTTTGCTGTCGGAATAATCGAGCTGTTTTCTGAAATCGCGCGCTTGGTCTCTTTTTCGTTCCGTCTTTTCGGAAACATTTTCGCTGGAGAGGTATTGATTCTTGTAGTGAGTTATTTCGTGCCGTATTTTTTGCCGGTGCCCATCATGTTGTTTGAGGTATTCGTAGGGTTCATCCAAGCGGCGATATTTTCGCTTCTGACTCTGTTCTTCATCAAAATAGCCATTGCGGAGCCCGCGCACTAGCAGTTCGACATCTGGTATTTAGTGTCGCGCGTATGGTATAAATATGGCATAAGTTGGGAGAAATTATCAGAATTACTAATTAACAATACCGTATGGAAATAGAGTCAGCAAAAGCACTAGGCATGGCACTCGCAGTAGGATTGGGTGTTTTGGGTCCCGGCATAGGAATCGGCCTTATAGTCTCAAAGGCTCTTGAAGCAATAGGGCGCAATCCGGAGGCCTCGGGGAAAATAATGCCGATGATGTTCGTGGGCATCGCATTCACGGAGGCATTGGCGATATTTGCCCTGGTTATCGGCTTCATCGTTAAATTTGTCTGATTTTGGCGCATTACTTCGTTGAACATCAGTTGCCGGCGTTCATCGTACGAATCAGTACGACTCACTTGGCAACCTCGTTCGCCTTGTACTGCATCCAAAACCAAACAAATCACTGTTACAATTACGACAAACTAGGATAACAGTAATATCATGTCTGAACTTCTTGCAGTCTTCGGTGTCAATTGGAAGCTTTTGCTTGCGCAAGGCATAAATTTTGCCCTGCTTCTCGCGATACTTACTTATTTCCTATACAAACCGATTTTGAGGATAATCGATGAACGACGGGAGAAAGTCGCAGAGGGTGTGCGTACGGCAGAGATGGCCATGCAGCGTCTCGCAGAGGCGCAAAAGAAAAGTGATGGGATAGTCGGAGATGCGTCTCGAGAAGCAGAATCGCTAGTTAAGACGGCGCGAGTGCGCGCGGAAGAGCGCGGGGCCGAAATTGTAAAATCTGCCGAAGCGCAGGCACTCGGAGTTCTTTCTGACGCGGCACAGCGCGCGGAAGAGGCGAAACGTCAGGCAATCAAAGAAAGCGAGAGGGAAATCACGCGCGCGGCCATGCTCGCGGCGGAGAAGATTTTGGCAGGGAATAGGCACTAGGCAAAAGGCAATAGAAAAAGGAAATGTACTCAAGTAATCAGAAAACCTAATCTCTAATGGCTATGGACAAGGCATACGCGGCAGCATTGTGGAAGATTGTTGAGGGCGGAGCCACGCCCAAGAGCGCAGTAAAGACTCTGCGCGAGGCGCTCGCCGCTCGCGGCCGCACCGGACTTTTGCCCCGCATTTCAAAGGCGTTTGCGCGTTTGGCATCGCGCGCCGAAGTGAAGAGCGCAGTTGTTCTGAAAATTGCCCGAGAGAAAGATGAAAAAACATCCCTCAAGGAGGCCAGAACCTTGCTTGCTAATGAAAGTATAAGACCTTCTGAGGTGAAAACCTCGATAGACGAAAATCTCATAGGCGGTTGGCGTTTGGAAGGCCGCGAGTTGCTCCACGATGTCAGCTATAAAAAACAATTACTGGATATTTATGAGAATGTTTCGGGAAGATGAACTCGTGCTACTATGCGTCATTCTTTTTAATAACAGACCTTGAATATGGATAAATCAATCGTACAAAAGATAATAAAAGAAATTGAGCACTTCGTACCAAAGACCGACACTGAACATGTCGGGCGAGTTACATCGGTAGGGGACGGTGTTGTCGCTATAGACGGCCTTTCTCGCGCTGTGATGGGCGAGATTGTCGAATTCGAAGAAACAGCGGGAAAGACGCTCGCCAAAGGAATGGATCCGCCAGCTGGCGGAGCGGGCGTTCTTTACGGGCTTATTCTTAACCTTGAAGAGGACGAAGTCCGAGCGACGATTCTCGGGGATTCCGCTCGCGTCAACGAGGGCATGATGGTCAAGTCTACCGGGAGAATTCTTTCGGTGCCGTCGGGGGACGGACTTTTGGGGCGAGTCGTGAGCGCGCTCGGCGAGCCGTTAGATGGCAAGGGTCCATTTAAAAAGACGACAATGATGCCCGTTGAAAGGGAATCGTATGGAGTCATCGATAGAAAATCCGTTTCCGTTCCGCTTCAGACTGGAATCAAAGCAATTGATTCGATGATTCCAATCGGCCGGGGACAGCGCGAGCTCATAATCGGAGACCGCTCGACCGGGAAAACGACCATTGCCATAGACACAATCATCAACCAGAAAAATGAACCCGAGGACAAAAGGCCGATTTGTATTTATGTCGCGATTGGTCAGAAGGAATCTAAAACTGCCAGGATTGTCGCGCAATTAATGGAGGCGGATGCAATGAAATACACGATAGTAGTGGACGCGCCAGCATCCGCTCCGGCAGCGTTGCAATTCTTGGCGCCATACGCGGGCGTTGCGATGGGAGAATATTTTATGGACAAAGGGCGCGATGTTCTCGTGATTTATGACGACCTTTCCAAGCAAGCGACAGCGTATCGGCAATTGTCTCTTCTTTTGCGCAGACCGCCGGGGCGCGAGGCGTATCCCGGCGACATTTTCTATCTGCACTCGCGGCTTCTTGAAAGGTCAGCGCGATTAAGCGATGAGAAGGGGGGCGGTTCGCTAACGGCGCTTCCAATCATCGAAACACAAGACGGTGATGTCGCTACTTATATTCCTACCAACGTTATTTCAATTACGGATGGCCAGATATTTCTAGACTCATCGCTATTCAACAAAGGAATTCGACCGGCGATTGACGTCGGCATTTCCGTGTCTCGCGTCGGCTCTTCCGCGCAGACGAAAGCTATGAAATCTGTTGCGGGAACTCTGCGATTGGTGCTGGCACAATTCCGCGAGCTGGAAGCATTTATGCAATTTGCTCAAGATTTGGACAAGACGACTGCGGAGCGAATTGAATCTGGCCGGAGAATGGTTGAGGTCCTAAAGCAAAGAAATGGCTCGCCGCTACCTATTGAAAAGCAGGTCGCGGTTCTATACGCGGCCGACCAGAAATTCTTTGCGGATGTCGCGACTGCGCGAGTAAGCGAAGTGGAAAAATCCCTGATTGAATTTCTCGATGGTCAGCATTCAAAGGAACTTGCGGAAATTAAAAATACCGGAGTGATCTCGGATAAACTTAAGACGGCTCTTAATCGCGCGCTTGCAGAATTCAGATTGGCCCATCGAGAGTTGTTTGCGATAAATAAGTAGTAATCCCTCGACAAGATCGGGATGTAAGATTTTCTAAACTCGTTACACTCGTTAACAAAATCTAACATGGCTTCCCTAAAAAATCTCAAAGTCAAAATCCAATCGTACAAAAAGACCGGCACCGTTACGAAAGCGATGCAGGCGGTTTCCGCGGTGAAGATGCGCAAGTCGCAAGAAAGGGCGCTTTTAGGTCGCACATATGCAGCCGTCGCACTTTCCATTCTCGAGCGATTGTCAGGAACTGCTGATTTGAAGCGCCACGCTCTAATGAAAGCTCAATCGGGAAAAGATTGTTTTGTTATTGTAACTAGCGACAAGGGACTTGCCGGGTCATTAAACAGTGCGGTTTTACGGCGCGTGGAGAAGGAAATTCTTTCGCGCAAACTTCAGAAATCGGAAGTAGTCATTATCGCAGTTGGGCGGCGCGGCGGGGATTATTTCGCTTCGCGCGGATACGAAGTAAAGGTGAGGCATGAAAATGTTGCGGACAGAGTTTCTGAGGAAGAAATACGGATTGTTACAAACGCGGTGCTAAAGTGGCACAAAGATGGAGAGATTTCCGGTTGTACGATTGTCTACACGAATTTTATTTCTACATTCGAGCAAGAAGCGGTTGTTCGGCAAATACTGCCGATAACACCAGAGATGTTCGCTCTTATGGTTGCTGGCATTAGACCCGCGAAAGGCAAGTATGCCCCCTCCGCCGAAAGCTCCGGCGCGGCGAAGCCCGCGATGTACACGATTGAACCGGACCCGGATGGGGTGCTTCGCGAACTTCTGCCGAAGCTCCTCAACATATCCATATTTCATGCTCTTTTGGAATCTAAATCGTCGGAACATTCTGCGCGAATGGTTGCAATGAAGAGCGCTACCGACAAGGCGAACGAAATGGCAAGCACCTACACGCGCACTTTCAACAAAGTCCGCCAAGCAGCAATTACGCGCGAAGTATCGGAGATTACAAGCGGAATTGAATCAATGAGGTAAATTAGCTTCTAGCGACTAGCTACTAGCTTCTAGAAAATATGCTTGTACGCAACACTAGAAATTTAATTGAGACCGAAATCAATCCGCTTGAAATATAAGTCTTTTACCTATAGACTACTTATTGCTAACCACTTACTATTTTTATGCCAACAGGAACAATCACTCAAATAATCGGTTCGGTTGTGGATGTGCATTTCGCGGAAGGGTTGCCTGCCATCAAGAATGCTCTAACGGTGAATGTACCAAGGTCTCACCTTAAGAATGATTCCCAAGGTGAGACCTTTGTACTCGAGGTCGTCCAGCATCTGGGGTTAAATCGCGTGCGATGCATTTCAATGAAAGACACGGCGGGGCTCGCGCGAGAAGCGGAAGTGAAAGACACAGGCTCGCCAATATCCGTCCCAGTTGGCGGATCTGTCTTGGGCAGAATGTTTAACGTAATCGGTGAGCCGATTGACGGTTTGGAGGATATCCCAAAAAATGCCCCGCGTCTGCCGATTCATCGCGACCCGCCCGCGTTCATTCGGCAGAGTACAAAAGCGGAAGTCTTTGAGACAGGAATTAAAGCGGTTGACCTAATGACGCCGTTCATTAAAGGAGGCAAGGCGGGACTTTTTGGAGGCGCTGGCGTTGGGAAAACAGTTCTTATTCAGGAACTTATACACAATGTGGCGTCCGAGCACGGCGGGTATTCAGTGTTTGCCGGAGTGGGAGAGCGAGTGCGCGAAGGCAACGACCTGTATCACGAAATGAAAAAATCGGGCGTGCTTGAAAAAACCGCGCTCGTATTCGGACAAATGAACGAAGTTCCAGGCGCTCGCTCGCGCGTTGCGCTCTCTGGTCTTACAATGGCGGAAGATTTCCGAGACGAGGGAGGAAAGGATGTCCTCTTCTTTATGGACAATGTATTTCGATTCGTTCAGGCGGGTTCGGAAGTTTCATCTCTGTTAGGGCGCGTGCCATCGGCCGTTGGTTACCAGCCGACGCTCGCGGAAGAAATGGGGCTTTTGCAAGAGAGAATTACTTCGACGAAGGAGGGTTCAATTACTTCCGTGCAAGCAATTTATGTTCCAGCCGACGATTTGACCGATCCCGCGCCGGCAACGACATTCTCGCACCTTGATTCCACAATCGTGCTTTCCCGAGCGCTTGCGTCTCTGGGAATCTATCCGGCAATTGACCCTCTTGAATCTGGCTCATCCGCGCTGACTCCGGAAATTGTCGGCGAGGAACACTACAGAGTTGCAAACGAAACACGCCGGGTACTTCAGAGATACAAAGACCTTCAAGACATTATCGCCATTCTTGGAATTGAGGAACTCTCCGAAGAGGACAAGCGATTGGTATACCGTGCCAGGAAAATCCAGAGATTTCTTTCACAACCGTTCCGCGTTGCGGAAGTGTTTACGGGCACATCAGGGAAATTTGTTCCGCTTGCCGAAACCGTCAAGGGATTCAGCGAAATATTAGCGGGTAAACACGACGAGCTGAACGAGCAGGCGTTTTATATGAAAGGGGGGATAGACGAAGTAGTTAGCCACTAGTGGTTAGGGTATAGGGAATTCACTAAACCCTAAACCCTAAACTCTAAGCCCTATGCAAAAGACTTTTCATCTCATTATCTCAAGTGTTGGCGAGACTTATTTTGATGGGGAAGCGGTTTCGGCAACATTACCCGGCTCGGATGGCGAGCTCACGATTCTCGCTCATCACGAGCCATTTGTAACCACCCTTAAGAATGGTTCCATTGCGGTGCGATTAGCAGAAGGAGAAACAAAGACTTTCACAAATGAAAATGGCATTCTTGAATTTGCCGGAAACAAAGCGATTGTACTTCTGTAATGCCGTGTCTCCTGTTTGATACCATGGTACAAATTAGAAGACACATTTGCCTGGCCACTTAATTCTTTGAACCATGACGAGCAAGAAATTCCAAAGGCGGATTGAGAATTTTGTTTGCGAAAATTGTGGCGAACAGGTGAACGGGGACGGCTACACAAACCATTGCCCGCAATGCCTATGGAGCAAGCATGTTGATGTAAACCCGGGGGACCGAAGAGCGGGGTGCATGGGACTCATGAAGCCGATACGCGTCGAGGGTTCAACCCCTGATTATTATCTAATTCATGAATGCGTGAGATGCGTCTATAAATCTAGGAATATAGCCGATATAATGGATAGCGAGGAGGCATTGCTCGCCATAGTTACGACTGTGGCGAATAGCAAATAGAGGGAGTTGCGTGAGGGAGCATTATGTGGTATCGTGTGGATATGTCTCGCAGGGACGAGAGGAACAGCGATGTTGGCCTTGAGGCCGGTGTTCGCTTTTCAATGGGATTTCTGCGTCCCAGACCCCATCATCACGACATTACTTCCGTGAAGCAACTGATGCTTGGCGCGGCTGCTCTCATGCTTGTCTTTGCCCCATTTTATGGCGACTCACTGCGCCTGGAGCTTCCGTTTGAATTGTTAGGCGCTCTCATTATCGTGAGCCTCGTTGCTCTAACTCGAACGATGGAGAGAGCTGTCATTACCGCCGATGCAATCGCGGCAGGAGTTGGAATGTGCATATATCAGACATGGGCGCTTTTGGGGTATGAAAATACTATCTCAATAGCGTTTGTTCTGCGCGAGACATTTGCAGTCTTGTTTATGTTCGCTTTTTATTTTAGCGTAATGGCATCTCGTTCAATGATTATTCGTGAGGCCGAAAAGGTCGAGCCTTCAGATGAAAGACAGGGGGACTATGAGGATGTTTTGCCAACTTATTCTCCGGAGGACAAGGACCAATATGAACTCGTGGCTTTGGCTGAAGCCGAGAGAAAAGCAAAACACACGCGAGAGCACGAAATGCTGGATCAGTCCGAGAGAAATTAGATTAATGGTAAGAACCTGCTCGGCAAAGCTCCAGTTTTTTGATACGATAGCGCGAACATGAATCTGTCAATCGGCATCGTAGGACTTCCAAACGTAGGAAAATCGACGCTGTTTAATGCTCTTACATTGAAGGGCGTGCCAGCCGAGAATTATCCTTTTTGCACCATTGACCCTTCGGTGGGAGTTGTGGCTGTCCCAGATTTGCGGCTACAGCGATTGAGCGAGATGGCGCATTCCGCAAAGACGATTCCAGCGGTCGTGCAATTTGTGGATATTGCAGGGCTTGTAAAAGGCGCATCTCTTGGCGAAGGATTAGGCAACCAGTTCCTTTCACATATACGAGAAGTGGACGCTATAGCGGAGGTGGTGCGCATATTTCATGACGATGATGTGCATCACGTCGCGGGCGAGATAGACCCCCTTAGCGATATTGAGGTTATAGATTTAGAGTTGGTTCTCGCGGATTTGCAAACTGCAGAGAAGCGCCTTGAGAGATTAGAGCGAGACGCTAAGGGCGGGGACAAGGTTCTGATAGCAGAAAGAGATGTTTTAAGAAAAATAGTGCCTGCTTTAACGCAAGGCAAGCCAGCCCGCAGCGTCCAACTTTCCGTCGAGGAGGCACATGCGGCTCGGTCTCTGCATCTTTTGACGCAGAAACCTGTACTGTATGTTCTGAATCGGAAAAGCGGCGCGGTAAACATAGATGCCGAGGGAGGGGATTCATGGAAAGCTCTGATGCGCTTTTTTGAAGATTCGAAATCCGCATGGACTTTTGTAGATGCTGGCGTTGAAGGCGAACTTTCAGATGTGCACGAAGATGAACGAGATAATTTCCGACGAGAGCTGGGTGTTCCAGAGGATGGCCTTAGTGCTTTGATTAAGTCGGGCTACAACATGCTTAATTTGATTTCCTTCTTTACGACTGGAGAAGATGAGACAAGAGCGTGGACAATTACAAGGGGCTCCACTGCCCCAGATGCCGGAGCCGCAATTCACACAGATTTCAGAGATAAATTTATTCGAGCCGATGTTATTCAATGTGGCAAGCTTCTTGAAGTTGGCTCCCTACTTCGCCAAGGCTCCGCAGGGCAAGCATTTGCAAAAGCGCGCGAGCAGGGGCTTCTGCGCTCCGAGGGTAGGGAATACGTAGTGCAGGATGGAGATGTAATAGAATTTAAACATGGCTAATGCTAAGCAGTGTCTATGCGGGCCTCTTTCGATAGGACAATTCCATAGAATTGTCCTATGTTGTAGTTATATAAATTTTGGAACTGCTAGCGCAAGAAATATGAGGTGCTACAATTTGGCTATATGGACAAACCCAAAGCAACGCCAAAGGATGTCTTTCTCTGGATAGGCGTGATGATCGCACTCTATGGCAGTATCGTTTCCTTTATCGCGCTCCTCTTTGAGTATATAGACCACGCGTTTCCGGATGTTCAGATAAACTACTATGTCGACCCGTTCTCGGGCGGCATTCGATTTGCGATGGCGGCGCTAATCGTACTCGTGCCCGTCGCTATCATACTCATGCGGCTCATCAGGAGCGACATCAATCGCGAACCCCTAAAGAGCGAATTGTGGGCGCGGCGGTGGGTCTTGTTCTTAACTTTATTTATCGCTGGCGCGACAGTTATCATTGACCTCATCACGCTCATCAATACCTTCCTCGGCGGCGAGATTACAGAGCGCTTTATTCTCAAGATTGTTGCCGTCCTCCTCGTAGCAAGTGCCGTGTTCTTGCATTTCCTAGCGGACCTGCGCGGGTATTGGAACGCGAATCCGGGTCGCGCTAAAATGGCGGGTATCGGAGCTGGTATCATCGTATTAGCGGCGATAGTCTCTGGGTTCTTCATCATCGGGACGCCTGCGCAAGCGCGCATGTTGCGACAGGACATGAACAGGACGAGCGACCTGCAGAATATTCAATGGCAGGTTGTGAATTATTGGCAACAAAAAGAGGCGCTGCCCGCTGTACTCGGCGATCTGCGCGACCCTATCGGTGGCTACACAGTGCCCATGGACCCTGAAACAAAAGAGCTATATCGCTATGAGAAAACGGGGAATCTTTCCTTCAGACTCTGCGCCATATTTACGACGGAGGGCGATGCTACGGGCGATAAAAGCATGGTTCGCCCCGCTACATACGGCGTTACGGATGAGAACTGGCAACATGGCGTGGGAGAAGTATGTTTCGATCGCACCATTGACCCGGAGCGCTACCCATCGTTCAAGAAAATAGGCAATAGGCAATAGGCATCAGGCAATGGGGGGCACGGCTTACTCGTCCGTCGACCGTGTGATATTCTGTGCTGATGCTTGGTTACGACCACACAAAGATAGAGAAAAAGTGGCAGAAAGAATGGTCAAAAGCGGGACTGTATAAAACGCCGGATTCAGTTAAGGGAAAAGAAAATTCGTATTTACTGGTTGAATTTCCGTATCCTTCTGGGAATCTTCACGTGGGGCATTGGTACGCATTTGCAGTGCCCGATATTTTGGCGCGCGCGATGCGGATGCAGGGAAAGAATGTCCTATATCCGATTGGATTTGATGCCTTTGGACTGCCCGCGGAAAATGCCGCGATTAAAAATAAGCTCAATCCGCGCAAATGGACTGAAGAAAATATTGCCTACATGAAGCGCCAGATTGCTTCAATGGGGGCATCTTTCGATTGGTCGCGGGAAGTCATCACATGCGACCCAAAATATTATAAATGGACGCAATGGCTTTTTCTCCAGCTTTTCAAGCATGGGCTTGCGTATAGAAAAGAAACCGCAGTTAATTGGTGTCCTCAAGATAAAACGGTGCTGGCCAATGAACAGGTGGTTCTCGGCAAATGCGAACGATGCGAGGCGGAGGTCGTACAAAAGCAAATGCTTCAGTGGAACATGAAAATTACCGAATACGCCGACAGATTGATTGAAGACCTCGCGCCGCTCGATTGGCCCGAGCAAATAAAGGAGTCGCAGAGAAATTGGATAGGGAGGAGCGCGGGGGCAGAAATAGATTTTCCGCTTGCCGTAGATTCGGACAAGAGAAAATATAAATATGTGATTTTACATGGGTATAAAAGTCGTCCGGACCGTCCGCGGTGGCTCTGGTTCAAATCCGAACTTGAAAAATTGGGACACGAGGTGGTGATTCCTGTGCTGCCAAATTCTGACGAACCATCAGAGTCCGAACAGGTTGCTGCGGCGCTTGCGGCTGTCACTTACGATGAAAACACTATTTTGGTCGGTCATAGTCTCGGCGCAGTAGTAGCGATGAAGATGCTCCAAAAAATTAATAAAGAAATAGCCGGGCTTGTTCTCATTGCCCCCGCGATAGACCCAGCCTTTCCTAACGCGGAAGAGCGTCCATTTTGGAAAACGTTTTCTTGGGATATCGACTATGACAAGTTGAAGAAACTCACAAATTTTCGCCTCGTACTTTCGGACTTAAAAGAAGAGCCTAGAAGAATAGGCTATTTGAAGGAACTTGCTCCCAAGCTACAGGCACAATTGATAGAAACGCGTGCTGAAAAAGAGCATTTTACGGGCGAAAAAGAATTGCCAGTTTTGCGCTGGCTGCGTCCCACCATAACTGTTTTTACAACGCGTCCGGATACCTTATTTGGCGCTACTTATTTGGTCCTCGCCCCGGAGCATCCGTGGATAGAACTTGCTATTAAACATCGCGGGCTTCTGAAGAACGAGGACGAAATAGGGCGATATATCGCCCTATCGGCCAAAAAGACGGATATGGACCGGCAGACGGATAAAGAAAAAACAGGGGTGAGGTTAGAGGGGGTTGAGGCAGTTAATCCGGCAACGGGAGAGAAGATACCGGTTTACATCGCAGATTATGTTCTTCCGCATTATGGCACGGGCGCGATCATGGCAGTGCCAGCCCACGATGAGCGAGACTGGGAATTTACGCAAAGGTTCAATTTACAGATTAAACAAGTTATTCTGCCCGCCAGTCAACCGGGAAAGAAACTAGATGGGGCATATGTTGGCGAAGGCACGCTCGCTAACTCAGACAGATTTGACGGTATGACAAGCGCAGAGGGGAAAATAAAAATTACCGAAGCATTTGGCACAAAGAAAACCACTTACAAGCTCCGCGACTGGATTGTTTCGCGGCAGAGATATTGGGGAGTCCCAATCCCAATCGTTCATTGCTCCAAATGCGGAATAGTGCCAGTGCCCGATAAAGAATTGCCGGTGGAATTGCCGGTCGTGAAGGATTGTTTGCCGGAAGGAAGCGGAAAGTCGCCTTTGGCAAAAGCCAAAAAATGGGTGTCAGCAGAGTGTCCGAAATGCGGTGAGAAGGCGGAGCGCGAAACAGACACGCTGGATACATTCGTTGATTCGTCCTGGTACTTCCTTCGTTATACAGACCCCGAGAACAAAACTGAATTCGCCAGCAAACGAATGCAAAGGAATTGGATGCCAGTTGATATGTATTCCGGCGGGGCAGAACATACGACAATGCATCTCTTGTATAGCCGATTTTGGCACAAGGCGCTCTTTGATTTGGGATTGGTCGCTGATTCGGAACCATACAAAAAGCGAATGAATCGCAGTCTTATATTGGGACCGGATGGCCAGAAAATGAGTAAGTCTCGTGGAAACGTGATTGACCCGGATGATGTTGTGGAAAGATTTGGAGCGGACACTGTGCGAATTTACCTCGCCTTTATCGGCCCATATAACGAAGTATCAAGTTATCCGTGGAATCCTGACGGCGTTGTAGGAATACGCCGATTTCTGGAGCGTATTTATCGCGTGGAAAAGATTGTCGTTGTAGAAAATATACCGGCTTTGGATTCTTTATTGCACAAGACTATAAAAAAAGTAAGGGAGGACATTTCTGCGCTGAAATTTAATACTGCTGTAAGCGCGCTCATGATTCTTCTAAACGAAATAGAAAAGATTGGGAAATTGGGCAAGGGACAGTGGCAGATTTTTCTCAAACTTCTTGCCCCGTTCGCGCCGCACCTTGCGGAGGAGCTTTGGCGAGCGCAGCGCAACGATGGGTCAATTCATCTTGAATCGTGGCCAGTTTATGACGCGGCACATCTGGCAGATTCGATACAGACGATTGCGGTTCAGATTGATGGAAAGACCAGGGGAGAGATTATCGTGCCCTCCGGCACTCCAAGGGAACTGGTAGAAAAATCGGCAAGAGATGCCGTGGGTTCGCGCCTAGAAGGCAAGAACGTCGCGCGAACAATATACGTTGCGGGACGGATAGTTAATTTCGCTCTTATGAAGGAATAGGAGATTAATCACTTCTTGAAAACAATAGTTTCAGACTCCGTGTCTTCTAAGGTATAGCCGTCGGCGGCCAGTTGATTTCTTAAATCGTCAGCGCTCTGCCAGTCGCGCCTCGCACGGGCATCGGCGCGGGCTTTTATCCTTGATTTGACGGATGGGGGAAGGGTCATTAAGCCGACCTGAACGCCAAATCTCTTGACGCATGCCTCTTTGGCTTGTGTGTCTTCGGAATCAAGTCCGAGCCCAAGTACACGATCTGCATCAATGAGTCCCGCTCGAATAGCTGACGGATTTAGATTTTTGTCTTTTATCATTTCCCATATAACAGCAAGCGCTCCAGAAATGTCTAAATCGTCGTTGATTCTCTGATGTATGCGGGTGCGGTAAGTGGCGGGTGGAACACCTCCTTTAGGCAATGAGTCTGCTAGCGCTCTCAACCGCAAGAAAGCTGTTTCTGATGCTTCTAGTGCTTCCCATGAAAAATTGCTGGTTGACCTGTAGTGGGCGCCGAGAAAGAGATATCGTAAAGCAAGCGGATGAATTCCTCGCGCAATAATTTCGGAAAGATAAACAATATTGCCCTCCGACTTGGCGATTTTTGAGTTGCCAAGCTGTATGTGCGCGCGGTGCATCCAAAATCGGGCGAGCGGACATCTCCCCGTTACGGCTTCCGATTGAGCAATCTCGTTGTTGTTATGTATTGCGATGTGTTCAATGCCGCCGGTATGGATATCAATTTGTTCTCCCAATGTCGCGCGTATCATCGCCGAACATTCGATGTGCCATCCTGGGAAACCTTTCCCCCACAGGCTTTCCCAACCAATCTTATCATCGAGTTTCCATAATAAAAAATCTGCTTGGTTCCGCTTATCGGCATTTATCGTTACTCGCGCGCCTGCCTTAAGAGAATCAAGATTTATCTCGCCAAGGCCGCCGTAAGAGGGAAATCGCGTCGTGTCAAAATACACCCCCGTCTTGGCAGGGTAGGCGTAACCCTTTTCTTCTAAGGTAGCCACCATAGCAATTTGTGCGGGAATGTACGCGCTAGCTCGAGGAAAAGTAATTTGACCGATGTCTATGTTGAGTGATTGTAAATCATGCAGAAATATCTTCGTATATTTTTCTCCAAGCTCCCGCATGTTTTCTAGGGTCATCGGCCTGCCCTCGCGCATCAAACCCTTTGCCATCTTGTCATCGCCAAAATCGGAATCGGATGTCAGGTGTCCTACATCAGTTATATTAATAACTTGTTTAACCCTGTAACTGTTATATTCAAGAACTTTGCGCAGAACATTCGCAAACACGAACATTGAGAGATTCCCTATGTGCTGTACGTCGTAGACCGTAGGACCGCAGTTATACATGCGCACGGTTTTGGCCTGCTTTGGAAGAGTGAAAAGTTGTTTCGATTTCCCCAGAGTGTTATATAGATAAAGAGGAAGCACTTCCGCCCTCTTCTTTTGGAAGAATGAAGTTAGCCACATATAGATTCATTTTACACTAGTACGCCGCAAAAATCCCTATTCTGTCTAGCGTCTTCATATTGCGCCCCCGATATTGCAGGAAATTAGCAGTTTCATTATGGAATGATAAGTTATTGAGGGACAAAGTTCTTTCGCGCAATAATGCCGAAGTTAATGTGGGGACGTGATTGGCAAATATATGCGGGAATGCGATAATCTCGCCTATGTACGGTGATGGCTCGCGAACTAAATTAAATAGCCATTTGTTATTGTGGCCTGTCGCTATTTTGGCTGTTGGACTTGGATTAGGTTTTATAGTTGGCGCTAAAGGATTCTTGATAAATTATATACCAGAGAAAACTATCGAGACAATAGCAGGGAAGCGATTACCGCCGGACGGAGTAGATTTCTCTCCAGTTTGGAATGCATGGCAAATTATAGATGATAAATTTGTACCGGCTGCGGTTGCAACGAGCACGCCGATTGCCACCACAACTAAAGCGTCGAACGACGAACGAGTCTGGGGGATGGTTACTGGTCTCGCCGGTGCGCTAAATGATCCTTACACGTATTTCCTACCTCCGGCCGAAAATAAGCAATTTGCCGATGACATGAGCGGAAGCTTTGAAGGTGTCGGCATGGAAATTGCCGTTCGCGACCAAGTACTGACTGTCGTGTCGCCCCTAAAGGGTTCGCCTGCGGAGAAGGCCGGCATTAAAAGCGGCGACAAAATTTTTAAAATTGACGGCTTGGAGACAAAGGGAATCGATATTTCAGTCGCCGTCAGACATATCCGCGGGCCTCATGACACTGTGGTTACACTTTCAGTTCTGCGCGAAGGCTGGACTGCTTCAAGAGAGTTTAAGGTGACTCGCGATGTCATTAATATTCCAACGATTACTACCAAGGCGCTTCCTGATGGTGTCTTCGTCATTCAGCTTATGACCTTCGGTGCTCAATCTCCTTCCTTATTTAGAAACGCACTTCGAGAATTTGCAGAGTCAGGCGACACAAAATTGATTTTAGATTTGAGAGGCAATCCAGGCGGTTATCTTGAGGCCGCGGTGGACATGGCAAGCTGGTTTTTGCCTTCCGGCAAGGTGATTGTAACGGAGGATTTTGCAGGACACGCGCAAAACATCGTGCACAGGTCTCGCGGATACAATATTTTCAATCAGAATTTGCGCATGATTATACTCGTTGACCGCGGCTCCGCATCGGCATCCGAGATTCTAGCTGATGCCTTGCGATACTACGAAAAGGCTGAAATTGTCGGTGTCCCTACTTTTGGCAAGGGCTCTGTGCAAGAACTTATTGATGTGACGCCAGAAACAGCTATAAAAATTACGATAGCCAGATGGCTCGGTCCTGACGGCAAGCAAATCCCAACCACGGGCCTTATTCCAGATGTAGAAGCAAAGATGAGCGATGAGGATGTTAAAGCAAAGAATGACCCTCAGATGGATAAAGCAGTGGAACTGCTTAAATAGTATGGAGTATGAAGTATGGAGTATGGAGGGAACTAACGAGTTTCGCGTATTTTATACACCATGCACGGTACACCATACACGATACGCGCCATGAAGGTTATTCTCTTAAAGGATGTGGGCGGGGTAGGGAAGAGAGATGTGATAAAAGAGGTTGCCGATGGATATGCTCTAAACTTTCTGATTCCTCGCGGACTTGCGGAAGAAGCTTCAGTAGAAAATTTGAGAGAGAGCGAAAAGAGAAGGAAAATATTTGAGAATGCAAAACGAGAGAAGGAGGCTAGATTCGCACTGCTAGCCAAACAGCTCGCGAACGAAAAAATTACAATCCGAGTAATGGTTAATAAACAGGGGCATCTCTATGAACATATAACGGTAGCAAAAATCGCGAATGAAATCCTGAAGAAATATCAGTGCGAAATAGGGGAGGGGGCAGTTATTTTGGAAAAACCTATTAAGGAGATTGGAATTGAGAAAGTAGAAATAAAACTCGGAGAAGTCCGAGCTATAGCAACGGTTGAAGTAAAAGCAATTTAGGAATGTCTACACAATTGTACCATGGTATAATTGTGTAGACATTAATTTACAAACTCAACAAGTGCAACTTTACTAAATCACATCCACGACGCGCCGCGCATTTGAGCGTCCGTCAAAATCCGTTTTTCTCTTTGAGCGGAATTTAACTATGCCAATGGCCATAGCAAATAGAGTGTGGTCGACTCCAACGCCTATGTTCTTACCAGGCAGTATTTTAGTGCCTCTCTGGCGGACAATAATCTCACCCACGCCGACTTTTTGTCCGTCGGAGCGTTTGATTCCGAGGTACTTAGGATTCGAATCGTTTAGGTTATGCGCTGTTCCTCCCGCTTTTGTATGAGCCATAAAATTAGTATCGTGTATTTAGTATCTCGTATATGGTATAGCTCGTAATTAATGTAAAATCACAAGCATGCAGAGTATACAGGAGGGGTGGCTCAAAATCAAGAATTGGACGGCCGACGCCATAGGGGAGTGGAGCCTAATTGTAATCGTACTACTTATCGGATTTGGCTCGTTTGGACTCGGGCGTTTGTCGATGTTGGAACGCGTTCGACCTCCAGTATCAATATTACAGGCGCCCACGGTTGCAGAGCCTAAGGGCATGAGCATAGGAGGCCTTATCGTAGCTTCTAGGACGGGCAATGCTTACTATTTTCCTTGGTGCACTGGTGTATCAAAAATTTTATTACAAAATCAGATTTGGTTCGCGAGCGGGGAAAAAGCGCGCAATGCCGGGTATCTTCCAGCAAAAAATTGCAAAGGACTGGAATGAAAAGTATGGAGCATGGCGTATCGCGTATGGCGGCACATCTTTCTTTTCCCTCTATACTCTGTACTCCATACGCTATACAATGTGAACTATGATCGTCGTTGACGTAGAAGCATCGGGGACCGAGGCGCATAAGCACTCTATAGTTAGTGTCGGCGCATTGGACTTTGCAAATCCAACAAATCGTTTTTACGAGGAGTGCAGGGTGTGGGACGACGCGCATATAATGGACGAGGCACTGGCAGTAAATGGTTTTACGAAAGAGCAAATTACAGATGCAAAAAAACAAAGCGAGGGCGATTTAATACGCGCTTTTTTGTACTGGAGCGAAAGTGCAGATGAAAGGACATTGGCGGGACAGAATGTTTCTTTCGACCGTGATTTTTTGCGCTTGGCATCCGAACGCGCGGGACATACCAGCTGGCCCTTTGCATACAGAACTATAGACACGCATACGCTTTGCTACATGCACATGATAGAGCACGGTATTCAGCCGCCAGTTGCTAAGCACAGGTCTGCTCTTGATTTAGACAGAGTCTTGAACTACTGCGGGATTCCTTCAGAACCTGCCCCGCACAATGCGCTCACAGGCGCGCTTTCTCACGCGGAAGTAATTGCCCGTCTTCTTTACGGACGAAAACTTCTGCCAGAATTTGCAGAATTTGAAATTCCTTGGAAATAGGGGAGGGGGAGTAAGTGTCTATCTTGTATAGAGTATCGTGTATCACGAGGCTAATTCCCAATTGGATTATTTTTAATTATTTTATCAGCGCGTAGAAAAATGCGAACGATTCTTTTTATTGTCAGAACTATATTGGATTAGTATCCTCTGCATATTAAGCGTGCACAATGCGTTATCCACACAATTCCCATAAAAGTGTGGACATATGGTATAATAACTGAGTATTAGAGTTATTATACTCAGTTAACTATGTCCACAAATCAAACAAAATCTAGGATCCCCTTTCTCGAGGATTTTCTCTTGCATATTCAAGCCAACAACTATTCAAAGGAAACTTTGTATAACTACGAGAGGGATTTGGAAACCTTTGAACGCTTCCTCTCTCAAGAAATGGATAACCTCCCCTTTTCAGGCATTACGAAGCGCACCATTGAGCAATTTAAGGCCTATTTGAATTCTCATGATCGGAAGACTGCCAAGGGTGCAGCAGCGCAGAAAGAGCTCAAGAGCGGGTCTATAAACCGCACGCTAACCTCTCTAAGGCGCTACCTGGCCTATTTGATTGACATGGATACAGTGACGCCGATTGCTCCTGAGTCTATTAAGTTGCTCCGTATGGAAAAAAAACATCCTCAAGTGTCGGAATTGGAAGAGTTAAAAAGATTGATTGAATCACCGATGAAATTTGAGAAAGATAAGATGGTCGCCTTGCGCAATCGCGCTGCGCTTGAAATGCTGTTTGCCTCTGGTATGCGTATCTCGGAACTCATTAGTATTAAAAGAACTCAGATAGATAAAACAGGCAGAATTTTTATACAGGGTAAGGGCAAGAAACAACGCTTTGTCTACCTCACAGAGCGTGCTAAAGGCCACATAGATAATTACCTTAAAGCTCGCGTCGATGACTCCCCATATCTTTTTATCCCAAAACGAGGAAGCAATGCTAGAGATAAGAGTAAACATATTTCACCCAATTATCTTCAAATGAAGATTAAGAAATACCGTGAACTTCTCGGCATCAATGTGCCTACGAGCGCCCACTCTCTACGGCACGGTTTTGCCACATATCTTGCCGAGCAAGGTGCGAATCCTGCGGCTATACAGATACTCCTAGGCCACGAATCGTTGGAAACAACCACAAGATATGTTCACGCATCGGACAAATACGCAGAAAGCACGCACAAAAGATTTCATCCGCTTAAATAGTAAAAAGAGTATATCATCGCAACATGCCTATGAGGAAAATTTGGACAATCGAAAGGATTAAAGAGGGCTTTGAGAGATTTAAAAATGAACATGGGCGGCTTCCTCGCGCTCCGGAAATTGACCGGCTTGAGTATCTCCCCTCCTCTCGGAATATTCAGAAACGATTCGGCGGTCTCGCACGATTACGCAGCCAACTTGGATATTCAGATGTTCATTTTGGAAGAGGTGTTTTCAGAAGTGAAATCGCCACTCGCGTGAATGACAGGGGGCGCAATGCGGAGCTTGTATTAGAGAAAGTTCTGCGCAAGAAATTCGGCGAGGTTTTTGTCCATACTGAAAAGTTTTTTGAATCCTCAAAGAATCGCGTTGATTTCTATGTCTATTCGCCTGATGGCAATTTCGGCATTGATGTTTTCTATACAGATACAATGAGATATCTACAGTCGAATATCAACATAAAAATGGGCAAATATCGCAATTTTCCGGTCGAATTATTTCTGGTCGTAGCAAATGAGAGTTTGAAGCAAGACGATATCGACCGTTATGCGAATGCCAAACTCAAACCTCTCTCGAAGATTACTAAAATCGTAACGACGAAAACATTGTTAACCCTGCTCAAAAGGAAGAGAGCGTATCCCGACCCTCTTGTGCAATCGGCTGGTCTTGTTGGCAGATCGTTATGACCTATCGCGACAAACTGAAAGCGACGCTATCCCCTATTGAAGGCAGAATTTTTGCTCGTCTTAATTCTGCGAAAAAGATACAAGATTATCTGGATACTCTCGCAATAAATTTTGAAATTAAAAAGGAAACGTACATGTCGCCGAGGCGCGTTATCCGCGCCCAGACCGCGCACTGCTTTGAGGGTGCGCTTTTTGCGTGTGCGACGCTCGCGTATCACGGACAGAAATCGCTTTTGCTGGACCTTGTTACTATTGCTCGCGACGAGGACCACGTCGTGGCGTTATTCAAGGAGCGGGGCTTGTGGGGCGCGATAAGTAAAACTAATCATCCGATATTGCGTTATCGCGACCCTGTATATAAAACCGTGCGAGAGCTTGCAATGTCGTATTTTCACGAATACATCTTGAACGACGGAACTAAATCGTTGAGACGATATTCTAAATCGTTTGATTTAAGCCGTTACTCCCCTCTTAAATGGATTACAGCGGAAGACGATTTGCATTGGCTTGCGGATGCGCTTGATGAAAGCCCGCATCTAGAAATTGCCCCGCCGAAAACAATTCGCAGACTTCGCAAGGCATCGAAGCTTGAAGTTAGGGCAATAAATATTGTTGAGTGGAAGGAACCAAAAGGATTCAAGCAAAGTTATTGACTACAAGTAATCAAGCGGGTTCAGGTAGGCGTTGACTGGCGCGATTGGCACGGTGACGGCCTTCCCGCCCTTGCAGACGTATTGTTTGAGCGATATTGCCTCGGAGAAATATACGGTGAAGTGCAGGTGCGGACCGGTAGCGTAGCCGGTGTTGCCCGAATAGCCGATAACTTGCCCTGTGGCGACCGATGACCCTTTTGAAACATTGATATCAGAGAGGTGCGCGTAGAGCGTTGCGAGGCCGTTCCCGTGCCGTATCAACACCCACTTGCCGTATTGGCAGTTCTGCACAGCGCCGTGATTGACCTCCATAACGGTCCCCGAAAGTGAGGCGCGCACCGGCGTAGCGAGCGAGGCGCGAAAGTCAACGCCATCGTGCGTACCCGAGATGTAAAGGCGTTTTGCGGCCGATGTCTTGCCGAATTGCTGGGTGATGTAAACGTTGTCGAGCGGCCAACGGAGTATGCCTTTGCTGGCCGAAGGAATACGCGCCGGGTCAAGCGCGTAATCAAGCTTTGAGGCAAGCTCAAAAAGTGCGGCTTCAAAGGCCACCTTTTCCGCCTGTTTTTGGCGCAATATCGCCTGGAAATTCGACTCCTGCGATTTTGTTTGCGCGAGCAGTTCGCTTTGTGCTTTTCTTGTAGCGTCCAATGAACCCTGTTGCGCCACAAGAATTTTCTGCTGTTTTAATAGTTCCGCGCGCTTCCCTTCTGCCGTTGTCTTTGTTTGGGTCAAAGATTTCTTTGCATTAGAAAGTTCTGCAATATCGCTCGCAACCGCGCCTCGCATTTGCGAAGCAGCGTCTATATCAGACCATATGGCGCCTAGGTCTTCACTCGATAGAAGGCGGACAGCAAGGGTCTCGGACTCCTCCTCGTTCAGACGGCGAAGCGATTCCGCAAGGCCTGATTTATTCGTTTGAATCGAGTTTTCCTTGCTGGCTATACCCCGAGACAACTGTGCAATTTCAAATCCAGCGGTGCCGATGCGTTTTTTCGTGACGCTTATTGAAGCCGTTATTTTTTTTCTGGAGATATTTAGCTGGTCCAGTGTGTTTTGTAACGTGCGCTTTTTTGACGATATGTTTGTTAGTTGTGTCTCGTATTGCGCAATCTCTGCGTTTAGGGCCTCAATTTCGCGGTTTTGGTCGGAAATTTGCCTTTCCAAATCAGACGCGGTGTCTCCGAATACAAAAGTTTGGATGAATAAGAGCGCGATAGCCAACGACGCTATGGAAACTTTGACAGGGCTCATCATGGCGTGCGAAGCTGTTCGATTGCCGCCGCTATTCGCCTAAGCGTTGCATCCTTGCCGATAATCGAGGCAACTAGAAATGGGTCGGGCGACTGTTTACGGCCTGTAAGAGAATAGCGCAAAGGCCACAAGACGGCGCCGTGCCCTGCTTCTGTTGCACAATCCCATAGGGCAGTTTTGATTTTATCGGGTTCATTGAATGAATCATCTGGGATACTTGAAATTATTGTTTGTGACTGGGTTAAGTGACGCACGGCTTCGGACACGTTACTTTTCTTTTCCGGAATTTCAGAAGTTACAAGTACTGGGTCCGTGAAAAAGAAATTAAATTCCCCATTAGCAACAAGAACACGAATGTCTTCCCACACATGTATGCGCTCGCGCACAAGATTCAAGATTGACTCCCCGACAGATTCATTCCATTTTACGCCGCTCTCATGAATTGCAGATTCTAGAACATTAAGAGCATTCTTTGCGAATGTTTCCGCAGGCATTGAATGCAGATATTGCCGATTGAACCATCGGAGCTTTTCCATGTCAAAAACAGCCCCGCTTTTGTGAAGGTCCTTAATATCAAACTCGGCTGTCATTTCTTGGAGTGACATAATTTCTCTCTGCGATTTTGGCGTCCAACCAAGTATGGATATATAGTTAAGAAGCGCTTCTGGCAGATACCCGCTTTCTCTGTAACTTTTGACAGCAACATCTCCAGTTCGCTTTGATAGCTTTGACCTGTCCCCGCCCAAGAGCAGCGGATAATGGGCATATTCCGGGCGCTTATATCCAAGCGCTTCTTGAATAAGAATTTGACGGGGAGTATTTGATATATGGTCATCGCCTCGAATTACATGTGTAATGCCCATGTCGTCGTCATCAACTACGACCGCAAAGTGATAAAGCGGGTCGTCCGTCGAACGCGCAATAACAAAATCACCCAACTCTCCCGTGTCGAAAGTTATATCGCCTCGTATTAGGTCTGTAAATGTAATCTTTGACCCAGGATTTCGGAGACGAACAACCCGTATCAATTTACCGGGTTCTTTTTTGCTTTCCTCTTCCGATATGTACGCTTTGCCTGTGTCAATCAGAGCGCGAAGCGATTTGCGGTATATATCTAATCGCTCCGACTGCCTATAAAATTTATCCCAATCCAGTTTCAGCCAGCGCAGGCATTCTATAATGTCTTGCTCAAATGCTAGCGTACCGCGTTCCTTGTCCGTGTCTTCGCTTCGAAATATAACGGTGCCGTTGTTCCTCCTCGCAAATAGGAAATTTATTATCGCCATTCTTGCAGTCCCGACATGGCACCAGCCCGTTGGGCTTGGGGGATATCGCACCCGTATGCCGCTAGAACTAGTCATCATACTGGTTCGTGCTCAAGAGCAGTTTCAATGATGATTGTCGCAATTTTTCTCGCGCTATTCGGCCGAGCATATGCCCGCGCAGAAAGAGACATTTTGTTTCGCAGTTCTTCGCTGTTCATGATGCGCTCAATTTCCGCTAATAAAAGATGCGGGGTCAAGTTCTGCTGTTCGAGAACCACGCAGGCGCCCTCGCGGGCGTATGAAAATGCATTTTCCGTTTGGTCATGCGAAATATCGCGCGGTATTGGAATAAGAATTGATGGAATCCCCCAGCTCGCAATCTCGAAAATCGTACCGCTACCGGCTCTAGCGATGATAAGAGAAGTAATTCCTGCCGTCATCCGCAGAGCCAGAGTGTTCAATAGGCCGAATGGACGATAACGGTCATTGTGCTGACTTTTCTCTAGGACTAAGCGGGCGATACGCGCCGTCTCCTCTAGATTCCCAGTTCCAGTTTGATGCACGATATTATATTTATCAACGAGCAGAGGCAATGAATCAATAATCGTGTTGTTGATTGTCATGGCGCCTTGCGACCCGCCAACTACAAAAATTGTCGGTACTGATTTCTCGAGTTTCAAAAATTCGTATCCGCCTTCGCGCGCAGGACTTTCAATCTCTTTCCTTATAGGATGTCCGACACGCGCTATAAAATGCCGGACTTTTTCTGGAAATTTGGTTGCCGCATCCGGATGCGCGACCGCGATCCAGCGAGCAAATTTTGACGACCAGCGGGATACTCGCCCGGGGGTGGCATCTGCGTCATAGATTATTACTGGGATGAGGAGGATGCGCGCCGCAACAAGCGCAGGATAGGAGGCGAACCCTCCGGTTGAGAAAACGACGTCAGGATAAACCTTGAACATTTTAATAATCGCGCTAAGAACACCCCAGGCTGTTTTGAATAGGTCAAAGAAATTAAGAGCGCTTCGATAGTATCGGACGCGTCCAGATTTAATCTCCTTGTGAATGATGTCGTGCTCGGAAAGTGCGACGCGGTCAAACGGCGCAGGACCGAAATAATACAGTTCCGGCTCGATAAGTCGCCGTTCTTTTGCAATATCCTCAAGCGCCTCCGCAACTGCGATAAGAGGATAGAAATGTCCGCCGGTTCCCCCTCCTGTGAGTGCGATGCGCATTGCCACAGTTTAACATAACTGTTTTTAATATCGGCTAACGAGCTGTGGTGGAGCGTCTTGAGATATTTAAAAGAATTCCCGCACTAGCGAGAGAGATTAGCATGGCGCTTCCACCCTGGCTTATAAACGTGAGCGGTATGCCTGTCAACGGGACAATTCCCAGCATGGACGCAATATTTATAAATGCCTCTCCGCCAAGATAAGCGGAGATTCCAATAACCAGCAGTCCACCGAATAAATCAGGCACGCGGGAAGCGATACTAATACCGCGAAGCGCAAATAATAAGAATAAAATAACTATTGCGACTCCCCCTGCGAAGCCGAACTCCTCTCCGGCAACGGCGAAGATTGAATCGCCCATGGGCTCTGGCAAGTACGTGAACTTTTGAACGCCTTGTCCAAATCCGCGCCCGGTTAATCCCCCGGAACCAATTGCAATCAATGACTGCCTAATTTGGTACCCTTCGGCTTGTTGGTTTTGCGACGGGTGGATAAATGTCATCACTCTATCTTTTATATACGGCTTCCAGAGCATGAGAATTCCTAGCGCAATGGGCGCAATGCACAAAACTATAATCACGTGCCGCCAAGGCGCGCCCGACGCTATATAAACCGCAAACACACCCGCGATAACAATACCCAGAGTTCCAATATCCGGCTGAAGAATTAGAATTGCGGCGGGTGTAGCGAGAATTCCGAGAAGCCCGCCTAGACCCCATCGAATAGATTGAATGCGAGAATGTATGGCGGTAAAGTACGCGGCTGCAAAAATTACGGCGCCTATTTTGAGAGTTTCCGCAGGCTGGAATGAAACTCCAAAAAGATGTATCCATCGCCTGCCTCCTCCGTATTCAGCTCCTATCTGCGGGAGAAAAACAAGCGATGTAGCGGCAAGTGCAAGAAAATATATGTATGGCGCCAGCGTTCTCCATTTTTTGTAGCTGATAGCACTCGAAAAAAAAAGTGCGATAGCGCCGGAACCGACGCCTAAGACCAAGTGGTTAAAGACTACAGAGGAAATATTTCCTGAACCGCGCGCCAGTAATCCAAACGCGGCCGAAGAAAACATCAATGCGCCCAAAACGACCAGTATGAATAAAATAAGCGCGAGAGG
>JBBUFE010000032.1:0-13142 GCA_038056635.1 Patescibacteria group bacterium | reverse complement strand
TAGACTCCGATTATCGCGATAATTACGCCCGCAAACGCAAATATTACCGAGAGAACCCAATAACGCATCACGACTTTGTATCCTGGCCAGCCGATTGCTTCAAAATGATGGTGCAATGGAGCAATGCGAAAAACTTTCCTGCCGAGAAATCTTTTAGAAACTACTTGCGTTATGTCTGACGCGACAGTAGCAACAAGCAGTCCTCCGATAATCGGAAGGACAGAAATTCCTATTCCTCCGCCCAAACTGTCAGTCATAAAAGCTATGACTGCAATTGATAAGGTAAGCCCCATGGTGCCGGTATCAGTCATATAAAATCTCGCAGGCGGAATGTTGAACCAAAGAAATGCGAGCAGTCCGCCAACTATTGCCGCGGAAAATGCCGCCAAATCTATCTGATTTTGAACGAATGCGATTATGGCATAAGAAGCGAAAACTGACGCAAAAACGCCCCCTGAAAGGCCGTCTATTCCGTCTATGACTCCGCTTGCGTACACAGCAAGAGACATGAGTACGAAAAGCGGTATGACAAGCCACCCGATATGTAAGGGATGGCTAAATGGAATGTTGACGACGCTTACATCAAGTTTCGACCAAAACCACCACCCGATAAAGCACGAAAGTAAGACAACAATCAGCAGTCGGACTCGCAGTGGAATTCCATCAGCCACAGGTCGAATTACAAGCAAGTCATCAATGAGCCCCGCGAGCGCCCCCACAATAAGAGCGGCTAATGGTATCCATGTTTGATTGCGGCTTAGGAAATCCAGCTTCAATGTTTCGGCGCCAGGTACGAATCGCGTGACAATTGCAATACCAATTATCGTGATAACGACCGAAAGCCAAACCACGATTCCTCCCATGCGCGGAGCGCGTCCCTCATTTTCAATGTGCAGCCTATTGAACTCTTGCGCTGACCTGCCGTCTAGAGCGGTTTTACCGGGAGTTTTCTTCCATGCTTTATATTTATACAGGTAATGCGTGAGAACCGGAGTAATCGCCATCCCTATTGCAAAGGACGCGATTGCGGGCACAAGAACTCGAACGATATCGGACAACATAAAGTAATAGGTTCTAGGGTCTAGGGTCTAGGAAAACCACTGTAACCTATTCCCTTGCGTGCCATTGTACCCGGTTAGTGCGGGTTGGCGAATTTATGCCAACAGCGGATATTAGTTATCCTGCGTTATTGCCTGTTGTGTTCTTGCAACAATCTTTTTCATATCCTCAAAACGGCCATCTCGAGTGGAACCGAGTATAACCGCCACGACTGGATGACCGGGACCAACTTCGAATACAATCGCTAGATTCCCTCCCGCAAGGTCCGTAATGCCAGTTTTACCCATTATTAGGCCCGGTAAATCCCCTACTGCCTCGTTTGTGTTGTATGCCGAGGTCTTGCCACGGCCATTGGGCGATGTCAAAATAAGTCCGCTTTCGGATGTCCCGCTGAACGCGGGAAGATTCGCGGCCACTGCATATGAGAACAGTTTCGCCATGTCTCGTGCGGAACCATATGCGCCGGAAAGCGTGGAACTTAAGTCGAGTCCATTTACATTTAAAAAATAAGTATGCGCGAGCCCTAGTTCCTTTGCAATGCGATTCATGCGCCAGAGAGCGGCCTCGCCTTCTGTAGCATTGGTAAATCGCTCCCGTATAGGTTTATCTGCAATAGAAGCAAGAATATCTGCACCCGCGTTAGATGATGCCACGAGCGTGAAATCCACGATGTCCTTTACGCGCCATTTTTCTCCGCGTGCTAGGCGCTCGGCGCTTCCGCGAGGCGCTGTGTCGAAGGGTATTGAAACAATGGCGTTAGAAGATAGCGATTCACTGACCGCGAGCACTAGGACTACTTTTGCGAGCGAGGCAAGCGGAAGTTGAATGTCAGGATTTCTTGAGAAAATAGTTTTGTGGCTGACTAAATCTTCTACCAGTGCGCTTTTCGCAGTCAAACTGATGTCTGCGAACGCGTCTTTGGCAATTATCGCCGAAGCGGACTGTCCAATTGGAAGCGGGCGCGACGGAGAATTGTATTCGAGCGCAACTGCGATAGAGCCGAATAGTAAAAGGACTATTGCAAGACCTCCAAAAGTCTTCCCGTGCGAAGGGGCGGGTATCGCCGAAAGTTCGCGAACCATTGATTTCTGTATCGGCGGGGTATCCATAATCAGGAGTTCGTCGGATTTTTTGCTGTCTCGAATGCCGATAGTTCCTCTGTAATTTTGTCGTAATCAGGAAGTTTGTTTATATCGGTTACTCCGAGATGCGCCAAAAGTTCTGCGGTCGGCCGATAAATGTACTCTCGCGCGTCTTTAGGATTCCCGGCGCGCGAGACTAGGCTTCTTGCCAGAAGATTCCTGAGCGTAGTGCTGGTGTTTACGCCGCGGATGTAGTCAATTTCCGAGCGTGTAGAGGGCCCGCGGTATAAAAGTATGGCCAAGACTTCCAACCCTGCGTCCCCGATATCTCTCTCAAGCTCTTTCTCATTTTCGGCTCGTATTGCCGGCGCGCACTTAGGGGAAACTGCAAGAGCGGCTTCAGTATCTGTTTGGATAAGCGCAATCCCGCTTCCCTCTTGCCGCCTAGACAGCTCTTTAAGAGCTGCCGCCAGATCGGATGAGCTGCAATCAAGCATTTGCTGCAGCCTGCTCAATGGCATTTGCTCGCCCTCCGCAAACAAAAAAGCTTCGGCGCGAGAGCAAAGTTCTTCAATATGATTATTGGCACCGTCAGTAATTTCGGGAGTCATATCAATGTAATTATTCCGAGCTTGGGCCATAGCGGGGAGCAATAAGTGCTTCTGTTTCAAGTGTAATATCGCTGAATATGCGCTCCTGCGTAGCGCTTATCGAACCGGAGCGGACAAGTTCAAGCATTGCAAGAAAATATACGATGACTTCATGTTTGCCCGCTGACTTCGTTAATTCACTGAAACGGGCGCGGACAGCGCCAACCAAGCGCTTCTCCAGACGCAAAATGACATCTTCCAAGGCCAGAACTGGAGCAACCAGGGCTTTTGCCGGCTTCACAATATTCGGGAGCATGCTCACCAATCTCATACCGGCAGAGAAAATAGCGCGGAGCGCAATTTGACCGGGCAAAAATATTGGGTCAGGGAACGGTACGTGCTTTGTAAATATAAGAGGCGCGCTTCCCCACTCGCGCCGCAGAAGCCGAGCTGACTTTCGGATTATTGCATAGCGCGCAAGCCGGCGCTCAAGTTCCTCCACACTTTCGAGTTCATCGGCAGATAATTCCAAAGTAGGCAAAAGGGTGCGCGATTTAATAAGAAGCAGCGTCGAGGCAACCAAAATGAACTGCGCGGTTTCGCCCAAAGGAAGCGAGGGCAGTTTCTCCACGTATGCCAAATACGTATCGGTTACATCCGAAAGAGAAATTTCGGATATTGAAAGTCTCTTCTCCTCTATCAGGTTCAGCAGTGTTTCGAGCGGGCCTTCGAATACAGGTGTTGAAAGGGTGAATGTATCGCTCATGTCATTTCATTCTGAAAGTCGCACATCAATGCGATTCATGTCGCGCGGGAACGCCGTCGCTTCCTTCACGTTCGGGAGCAGAAGCATCCGCGCAGTAAAGCGTTCAAGTCCGGTCGAAGAGCCGCCGTGGGGCGGAAGCCCATATTTAAATGCTTGCAGATAGAACGAAAACTTTTCGGAGTCTAGTCCGCGTTCTTTCATTCGGAGAACGAGCTCGTCGTATTTATGAATTCTTTGCGCGCCGCTGTTTATTTCCAAGCCGCGGAATATCAAATCAAATCCGCGGGAATATGGCGCCTCGGACGATTCTTCATAGGTATAGAACGCGCGCGCTTTTGTTGGAAACGCGGTAATGAAAACAAAATCAGAGCCGTGTTCTTTCTTCACCCATTCTGATATTTGGCGTTCCTGTTCAGGGTCCATATCGGGTGCTTCTGGGGCTCCTAAAATTTTATGCGCTTCGCGCAATGTAAGAATGGGGAATTTTTCTGCTGGTAATTGGGGAAATTCAACCTTAAAGCGGGCAAATATGTCAGGGTGCTTCTCGCAGACTGCCTTAACTACGTCGCGGATTACTTTTTCAAGGACCTGCAAAACGTCTAGATGGTCGCGGATGAATCCCATTTCAAAGTCCATTTGCGTAATTTCGGAAATGTGACGCGTCGTAGCGCTTTTCTCGGCCCGAAAAACTTTTGCAATTGTACAGGCTCGCTCAAATGGTCCGACCATAATCTGCTTATACAACTGCGGGCTTGTCGCGAGATAAGCTGTTTTGTCGTAGTGGTAGCCGACTTTGAATACGGAGGCTCCTCCTTCCGCGTCGCCTCCAACGATTGCAGGAGAAACATATTCAGTGAAGTCCTGTGCGCGGAGCGAAGCGCGATACGCTTCAAGTATCGTTCCCTGCATAATGAAAATATCTCTCGTGCGCTCTGTGCGAAGCGTGAGCGGGAGATAATCTAGGTACGTGTCAAGATTGAGTTCGGCGGATAGATCAAATGGCAGTTCTTGCGCCTCGGAGAGCACGCCTATGTTTTCCGCGACGACCTCAATGCGGCCAAGTTTCCCTTCCGTCTGCATTGTTTCTGGCCTCTTCGTAACTGCGCCCTCAATTGCAACGACCCATTGCGGCCGGAGTCTTTTTGCGATTTCCAGTGCTTCCGCGGCTTTTGGGGTAACCACCACTTGGATAGTTCCGCTTCTGTCGCGAACGTCGAGAAAAATTAATTTGCCATGGTCGCGCCGTATATCAACCCACCCGGCAATAACCACCGCTTCTCCAATCTTTTCTGGCAGGTCTTTGGTTAGTGCGCGGTTTTTCATGGAGAATATCCAATCGTATACCGTATACCGTATACCGTATACAAAATACTGAATACTGAACACTGAATACCGTATACTGTATTCTGAATATTCATATCGCTACGCCGATTTTTCGCCGGACATCTTGCATTTTAAGCGACGCTAAGGCGCGAGCTCTCTCCCCGCCTTCTTTTAAAATTTTTTTAACTTCCGCGTCCGATATTCCTGCACGCCGTTCTCGCATCGGTGCGGCGAAATTCTCTATGTCCTCGATGAGCGCCTCTTTGAGCGCCTTGTAGTTTCCTTTGTTGGCCTTATACAGTATTCCAAGTTCAGTCGTGTCTTTAAACAGCGCATGAATGGCATAGACATTTTCGGGGCTTTCGCCTTTCGAATCTGTCAAAATGCTCATAACCGCTTTTCTAATCTCGTCCTTTGTTCCAAAAAGCGGGATTGTGTTGCCGTAGCTTTTGCTCATCTTTTTGCCGTCAGTACCGGGAACAGTTGCCACGTCCCGGATAATCTTTTCTCTCGGTTCTTTGAATGTGGGGCCATAGGCATTATTAAATTTTGCAGCGGCCTCGCGCGCGTATTCCACATGCTGTTTTTGGTCAATTCCCACGGGCACAATGTCGGTATCATAAAGCAAAATGTCAGCCGCCATGAGCATCGGATATGCAAAGAGACCGGCGTTTGCCTCAAGCCCCTGCGCTATTTTGTCTTTGTACGCATGCGCCAGTTCAAGAAAAGAAACCGACACGAGACATTGGAATATCCACGCGAGTTCCATGTGCTCCGGCACATCTGATTGCTTGAAAAGAATATCTTTTTGCGGGTTAATTCCCACCGCGAGATAATCCCGCGCGATGTTTATCATATTTTCATGAAGTTGTGCAGGGTCATGAATGGTTGTAAGAGCATGATAGTCGGCAACCATGAGCATGCTGTTGCATCCGCGAGACATCTCAATGAATGGCTTCAGCGCCCCAAAGTAATTTCCAATATGAAGCGCGCCGGAAGGCTGAATGCCAGTTAGAAGTCTCTGCATCGGCTTATAATAACAGAAAAGCCGCATCTAGCACTACTTATTAGTGAAATCCGAGCCTATGCTTTTCCCCCGCCTTCCATTACGTCTTTTGTTTGAATCGGACTCTGAATGCCTGGAGTCCACTCGGCATGAATCTCGCCGAATTTCTTTTCGTAATCGGCGATTTGATGAACCAGATATTGCGACAAACGCTTCATGTGTTGCGGCGTAAGCGCATATGCGATGCTCTGCTCTCCCACTGACATTCCCATGACGAAAAACTCTTGAGAGAACGCGACGCTAATATTCTCGCAAAACTGCTTGGGAACTTTTGTTATATCCATAGTAGTAATAGTTTATGGGCGTTAGATTCTGGTAAATATTAAACTCAATCCTCAACTCGAATTATCCCATGTTCCACCCAAAAATCGAGGTTGGGATCCCCACTTAATGGCCAGCCCCTGCCTCCATCCGGTTGTTCACCTCCGCTGATGGAACAATTCTATGGAATTGTTCTATAATAACTAACCGGGGCGGATTACATTACATCTACTACTATCTGGAAATCTTTGGGCATGTGGGGATTTACAGAATAAAATACATGCCCGGAGGTGCCTTGCGCTTCTAAAACATCCAAATTTTTGAGCATGGCCAGATGATTCGATGTGCCCTTGAAAGAAATCTTCAAGTCCTCTGCGATATCACCGACACTCATCTTACGGCCGTCGGAAAGCATAGCTATGATTTTCAGTCGATTTATATTGGACAAAGTACGAAACACCACTGTCCATCGTTTCATATTGGTTTTCGCATTGATCTTCATAGTAACTTTAATTTTTAATTAATGATTAGCAATCACTATCACTATAACTCATTGTACAGGACAATTCCATAGAATTGTCCTGTACAACGAACTGGTAACTTGTCGCCACACAAGCTTTATGCCGCCCAGTATCTGCCACTCCCCGTTCGCCCCAAAATACAGGTAGTGGTAGATTCCGAGATCAGAAGATGAGCGGGAGATTTGGCTATATCCGGAATTGCCCCGGCGCAAAATTACGGCAAACTTAGTGTGCGGACTTGCAACATCGAAGCAAACGGGTACAGTGAACGCATTATTCACCCCGCTTTTCCAATTCAAACTCAATTAATATATGTGTGGAATTTTCGGGTATATCGGTGAAAAACAAAACGCAACACAGAGCGTTTTAGAAGGGCTCAAGCGCCTCGATTATCGAGGCTACGATAGCTGGGGCATCGGCATATTTCTCGGTTCTTCCATACAGATAGAAAAACGCGCTGGGAAGATTGGCGAGGCAAAGATACGCCTATCCTCAAGTCATGTCGGCATAGGACACACGAGATGGGCCACGCACGGCGCTGTTACAGATAAGAACGCACATCCGCATTTTGCAAGTGATAAAAGTTTTATTCTTGCACACAACGGCATTGCAGAAAATTATGAAGAACTTAAAAATCACCTTCTAAAGAAGGGCCATTCATTTGTCTCACAGACCGATACCGAAGTGATTGTTCGGCTGATTGAGGAGATTAGGAAGAAAGAAAAAGATTTACCCAGAGCCATATCGAAGGCGTTTTTACGGCTAGAGGGAAGAAATACTATTATTATCCTCTCGAAAGAGGGAGAGATAATCGCCGTGCGCAACGGCTCCCCTCTTGTAATAGGCACTGATTCTGGAGGGAAGGAAGTATATCTTTCGTCGGACACGCTTTCTTTCGCGCCGTTCGTAAAAAAGATATTGGTTTTAGACAACGGGCAGATGGTAATTTGCAAGAAAAGCGGCATTCAGCTGAAAGAGGTCAAAAGTGGCCGGACAATCCGCCCTCGGTTCGAGAAAAATACCATTGCAGACACGCTGGTTAGCAAGGGCAGATTTAAGCACTTCATGCTGAAGGAAATTCACGACACTCCTTCCGTGATAAGCAGGATTGTCGAGGCTGACACCGCACAACTCCTAAAACTTGTCCGAGCATTAAAAAAGGCGAAACGCGTCTTCACGCTTGGTTCCGGCACTGCCGGCGTGTCTGCGGCTCAAATTGCGTTCTATCTGCGCGCTTACGCGCATATTCCCGCAATCGCGCTAGTGGGAGCGGAGGCAAGGGAATACTACTCATTATTCAACAAACACGACCTAATAATTGCTCCATCGCAAAGCGGAGAAACGGCGGACGTCCTTGAAGTATTAGAAGTCGCAAAATCAAAAGGCGTAACAATCGCCAGCCACGTAAACATGGCGGGCTCAATGATGACGCGAATGTCGGACTTTAAATTCATGGCGCTGGCAGGTCCGGAAATATGCGTTATGTCCACGAAAGTATTTACAGCGCAAATTGCATGGGGGTACTTGCTTTCTAAATGCGCAGCAGGGCAATTAAATCAAGCTGTGAAAAATCTAAATTCCCTTTCTGCGGAGATGAGGCGCTATCTGAATAATAGAAAGACGCACAGTGAAATTAAACGCGTTGCAAAAACACTCGCAAAGTCAAAGAGCATCTTTCTCTTGAGCCAGGGACAGAACTTGCAGATTATCCGCGAGGGAATGGTAAAGATTATCGAAGGAGCTTATTCACATGCGCACGCGTTTCTGGCCGGCGACTTGAAGCATTACGCGATAACACTAATGGAAAAAGGCGTGCCGACCGTTTTCGTATTTTCTAATGATTCGCTAAAAAAGAGTTTAATGAACGCTGTGAATGAGGTGCAGGCGCGTGGAGCTGGCGTTATCGGTATCGGCCCTGAAAATCACAAAAGCTTTGAACAGTACCTGCATGTTCCCGATGCGGGAGAAACGAGCGCGCTAATGAACGTTATCACGTTGCAGCTGCTCGCCTACTACATGGCAGTCGAATTGAGGCACAACGTTGACAAGCCGAGAAATATCGCTAAAAGCGTGACAGTAATGTAGACGAGAACTTTTTCTATCTCTCTGTAAACGCAAGCGCCGCAAACGCCCCCGCTACCCACCAGAAGCGGTATGCTTCGCCGAACACTGATTGAACCTGTGCTCCAAAGTGCCAAACAGATTGGAGTTCGGGCACTTGCAGCCATACGACGACGACGACTGTTACCGTCGCGATGCCAGCGATTAAAGCCTGTATTGAGGCACCGCTGTTATTTCTATATGGTACGCTCATGCGGCGCACAAGAAAATATGCAATAATAAAAATTATCCCAAAAAGCAGAGCTTTGAGCATCGGCGTTCCGAACTGCGCCGCGACTCCCGACAAGACTTTTGCATGCGGAAGTTCGGAAATTAGTAAAAGCGTTGCAGGCAATGAAAGGGTGAGAGCGCAGGCCCTTCCCGTTCCCGACCGTATTGCATCAAATGCAACAAGAATAGCGAAAGCGATAATTACTATCCAATCCGTCGGAACGTGAGAGAAGAAACTATTTATTGAAGATAAATCCATATAAATTAGCTGGTAGCCTGTAGCCAGAAGCGCAAACTTGCGAGCAATCTGATATCATGAATTTTCTAGCTACAAGCTACAGGCTGAAGGCTACTGGCTGTGCCTATAATCCTTCCCTGCGCAGTTTTTCGACAAGCTCGCGCGCAGTGCGAGAAAGCTTGGATGGTATCTCGATATGCACTCGAACGAGCAAGTCGCCTCGGCCTCCTCTCCCGTGCGGTACGCCTCGCTCGCGAACCCGGATAGTGTCTCCGTGAGAAACTCCAGCTGAAACTGCAACAGCGATGTCGCCGTCTATAGCATGAATTTTATATTCTCCTCCCAAAAGTGCGTCAGTAAGTTTAATGCGCAGAACCGTTTGGAGATTATTTCCCTCTCGCGCGAAGGTCTTATCTCCCTTCACGTGGAGCTTAACGTATAAGTCTCCGGAAGCGCCTCCCATTGCGGCTTCGCCCCGCCCCGGCATACGTACCATTTCGCCGTCGGAAACTCCCGCAGGAACAACGATTCGAATCTCCTCCTCTTGTTTCGCGATGCCTTGCCCCTTGCACGCATCGCATAGATGCTCCGGGACCTGGCCTCGACCGAGGCATCGCGGACAGGTGCGCGCGGTTGTGAAATTTCCAAAGAAAGTATTTCGCGCTTCTCGAATTTGGCCTTTGCCATTGCATGATGAGCAGGACGAAAGTTTGGAGCCCTTCTTTGCGCCGGTGCCAGAACAGCCGCTACAAGCGTTCATTTTGGCGATAAGAACGCGGCGTTCAGCGCCAAATACAGACTCCTTGAATGACAGCTCGATATCTATGGATACATCCCGCCCGCGACTTCTGCCTCCGGACGAAAATGGACCGGTCTCGGCTCCGAAAAATTCGCCAAATATGTCGCCGATATCAAACTCCTGCCCTTGAGATGCGCCATGAGCAAAGTTAGAAAAATCAAAACCCCCGAATCCTCCGGCAGAAGGACCGCCGCCGGCAAAAGTCTTGCCGTATGTGTCGAACTCGGCGCGTTTCTTTTTATCAGACAACACCGCGTAAGCCTCGCTCGCTTCTTTAAACTTTTTCTCATCCCCCCCCTTTTTATCGGGATGGTATTTGTGCGCGAGCTTTCTAAACGCCATTTTTATCTCCTCTTCAGTCGCCGTTTTTGTTATGCCCAAGATATCATAGTAATTTTTCATATGCTGATTATATCCGAGAGCCACGAAAAGAAAAGCGGCAGCTACAAAAATCCAATGGCGACGACTTATTCTTTTGGCGGTTCGTTCTCCGGCGGTTTCTGTTCGCCTTCAGGAGGGGGCGGCTGTTGATTCTTTGACATCGCCTCACCTATGGCGCTCATCGCAGAGGACAAGGCCTCTGACGCGGTTTTTATAGCGGTTACATCGTTGCCAGCGCGTGCTGTTTTGAGCGCGTCAATCTTTTCCTGCACATTCTTGCGGATATCTTCGCCTACTTTTCCCCCATGTTCTTTCAGAGCTTTATCTCCCAAATGGATTAGATTATCAGCCAAATTCTGCGCCTCAACAAGTTCGCGTTTCAGCTTGTCCGCTTCCGCATGCACCTCTGCGTCTTTTCGCATTTTTTCCACCTCCGCGTCAGTCAGCGCTGAACGAGCCTCTATGCGGATGGATTGCTCCTTTCCGCTCGTCTTATCTCTCGCCTTCACGCTTAAAATTCCGTTTGCGTCTATGTCGAATGTTACTTCAATTTGCGGAAGCCCTCGCGGCGCAGGCGGAATTCCATCCAGGTTGAATCGTCCCAATGATTTATTGTCAGATGCCATCGGTCTCTCTCCTTGAACGATATGTATTTCGACAGACGGCTGATTATCAGACGCGGTTGAAAACACTTGGGAGCGCGAAGTAGGAATTGTAGTATTGCGCTCAATAATTTTGGTTGCAACGCCACCCAAGGTCTCAATTCCCATTGCAAGCGGGATGACATCTAAGAGAAGGACATCCCTAACATCACCCTGAAGAATTCCACCCTGAATCGCGGCGCCAATTGCAACTACTTCATCGGGGTTTACTCCCATATGCGGTTTTTTCTTGAAAAATTCCTCTACAGATTTTTGTAGTGCCGGCATTCGCGTTTGTCCTCCGACAAGAATCACTTCCTGAATATCTCCAATTTTAAATGGAGATGCCTCCATGGCGCGCTTGGTTATCGTCATCGCCCTATCGATGTATTCTTGAGCCAATTTTTCCAGCTGTGCCCGTGTCATTTTGACGAGCAAATGGCGCGGGCCGGAGGCGTCCGATGTAATAAATGGGATGTTGACTTCAGATTCCAGCGCCGTCGAGAGCTCAATTTTTGCTTTTTCTGCGGCTTCGTCCAGTCTTTGTCTGGCTAATGGATCATTCCTGACGTCAATGCCGGATTCGCGCTTGAATTCGTCTGCAATCCAAGCCATTATTGTTTGGTCAATGTCTTTTCCACCGAGGTGGCTGTCTCCGTCTGTTGAGCGGACTTCAATAACGTCGTCGCCCACTTCAAGAACTGATATGTCAAACGTGCCTCCGCCGAAGTCAAAGACAACGATTTTTTCGTTCTTCTTTTTGTTAAAACCATATGCAAGCGCCGCCGCCGTCGGCTCATTGATGATGCGCTTCACATCAAGGCCTGCAATCTTGCCCGCATCGCGCGTCGCCTGGCGCTGTGCGTCGTTAAAATAGGCGGGTACTGTGATAACGGCTTCTGTGATAGTTTCGCCTAGTTTTGCCTCGGCATCCTGCTTCAATTTTTGCAGAATCATTGCCGAAATTTCTTCAGGCCGGTACCATTTCGGCTCGTTTGACCCTCCCGGAGCGGCGCCCATATGAACTTCAATGCCTCCGCTTGCAGATTTTCTCACCTCAAATGGCACGGCTTTCCTGTCTTTATCAACTGCCGGCTCGTCAAAAGAGTGGCCTATAAAGCGCTTTATTTGAAATATTGTATTTTTTGGATTTGTTACAGCCTGACGCCTTGCCAAGAGTCCGACGAGACGCTCTCCCGTTTTAGAAATTGCCACGACAGAGGGCGTGGTTCGCGCGCCTTCAGCATTCTCAATTAGTTCTGGCTCGCCGCTTCGAACGACGGCCACGGCCGAGTTTGTTGTTCCTAAATCAATTCCGATTATTCTGCCCATATAATTTTATTTGTTTGAAGTTTAGTATATATAAGTACTGTGAGAAATTTTGTCAACCCGCGTAGAGCGGTCGCTGTCGAAGATTCATTCTATTCTTTATGAATAATAACTGCAACACGCGCCGGATGAATTATTTTGTCCGCAGACCTGTAACCACGGCGCAGAACCTTCGCGATACTGCCCGGTTTCCCCTCCGCATCAATTTCTTGCACTATCTCGTGCAACGCTGGTTCAAATGCATCTCCCGCATTTCCAAATCCGGTCACCCCTTGATTTGCAAGCGCCGCAATTAACTGTGAACGAATATTTTCCATTCCGGAGCGCCAACCGGAATCGATGGTTTTCCACGAATCGCTGCCGACGGCCATATCAAAACTGTCAAGAGCTGGAATGATATCTTCTATTAGTGCGTTTCTGGCTCGATTCCCCGCCCTCTCTGCCGTTGCTACTGCATCCTTGCGGGCATTGATGGAGTCTGCTTTGCACCTCTGCCATCCAATTAAATACCCCTGCTTTTCCTCCTTGCATTTTTCGAGCTCTGATTTCAACTTCTTCAATTTATCAACAATTGATTCAATGCCCTTTTCCTCGTCCTCAATTTCAAAAGTGCTCTCCTCTGGAGTAATCTTTTCATCCGTCATTGCATTTTCGGCCGATAGAGTTGATATCGGCACTTGTGGACGGGATGTATCTTCTGTTTTTTTATCTTTCTTCCCCCAAATCATGCCGAGAGAGTATAACAGGAAAAGCTT
>JBBUFE010000031.1:0-10173 GCA_038056635.1 Patescibacteria group bacterium | reverse complement strand
GAAAAACTAACATGCATACAGTCGCAAAATTCGGTGGTTCATCTCTAGCAGACGCGAGCCAAATCAAGAAAGTTCTTGCAATAGTGAAGAGCGATCCCGCTCGGCATTATGTCGTGGTTTCTGCTCCAGGCAAACGAAACCGAGAGGACAAAAAAATCACAGACCTGCTTTATGAGTGGCAGAAACTGTCGAGCCTAGGTCAATCTTCGAAGGATGTCGAGAAAATGATTAGTGACCGCTATTTTTCGATAGTGGAGGGACTCGGGCTTTCTCTTGATATCAAAAGTGAACTTGAGGAAATTTCTAAAGAAATATCCGAAGGCGCCTCGCCCGATTATGCCGCGAGCCGAGGAGAATATTTGAGCGGTAAGATCGTCGCCGAAGCTCTCGGATACGAATTCATAGATGCCGCCGCCTGCATATCGTCTAATAATGGGGGGCAAGACAAGAAAGCGGATGAAAAATTGCGGAAACTTGTTGGGAACCGGCAAGTTGTAATTCCAGGATTCTACGGCTCGATGCCCGATGGCTCCATAAAAACATTTTCGCGGGGCGGTTCTGATGTCACAGGCGCCATCGTAGCGCATGCCCTCAAGGCGGAAAAATATGAAAACTGGACGGATGTCTGCGGATTGCGCATGGCCGACCCGCGCGTCGTTGAAGACCCGAAAAAGATTTCCGTCGTTACATACAGAGAACTTCGAGAACTGGCATACATGGGGGCAAATGTGTTCCATGAGGAGGCGATGTTTCCAGTGCAGGAGGCAGGAATACCGACTCACATATTGAATACCAATGAACCGAAGGACTCTGGGACTGTAATCGTAGCCGAACGTAAAAGTGATAAAGACATTCGAGCGATTACCGGAATCGCGGGTCGCAAGGGCTTTTCCGTGCTCACAATAGAAAAGGCGCTGATGAACCAGGAAATCGGTTTCGTCCGAAAAATCCTCACCATTCTTGAACAAAACGGCGTCAGCTTGGAGCATATGCCAAGCGGAATAGACACAATCAGTATCATAATTGACGAGAAAAAACTCGATGGAAAAGCGGAGGTAATAGTGCGAGAGATTCAAAGCGAATGTAACCCTGATACTTTAGAAATCCATCCTAATCTGGCGATGATTGCCGTCGTCGGGCTCGGCATGGCACATGTTCCCGGAATGGCCTCCAGAATCTTCACCGCAGTCGCAAAAGAAAATATAAACATTAGAATGATTAATCAGGGCTCAAGCGAGATAAGCATCTTTATTGGAGTCGAGAACACTGACTGTGAAAATGCCATCCGTGCTATCTACAAGGCTTTCGTGAAGTGAAAAGTAAGAGTAAAATAAGAAATCATGAGCAAGAAAATAGTAATAATCGGCTTTGGACTTATAGGGAAAGCTCTGAAGGCCAAAATCGACAAAGTGCCCGGATGGAATATCCTGCACATTGTCGATAAAGACCGAACATTTTCCGCAAGCGGAGAGGCGCTGGATTCATTCAACCCGGAATCCCCGAGATTGGACCTATTAATACCTGAAGGTTGCGACCTCGCGTTTCTTGCCATACCCACATATGACAAAGGAGAAACCGCGTACTGCTACATACGATACGCCGTGGAGCGCGGTATTCCAGTAGTCACATGCGAAAAGGGGGCATTATCCTACTATTGGACGAACCTCGAAAAATTCATGGGGAAAATCGGCTACAGCGCGACGGTTGGCGGTGGCACCCGTCTTCTTCCATATCTAAAACAAAGGGTCCATGGGCGAGATGATGTCGTCGTGCATGTGGTCGTAAACGGAACACTAAATTATATTTTTGATGAAATGGCGCATGCAGGCCGCTCATACGGCGAAGCCGTAGAGGAAGCGCAGCGCTTGGGATATGCGGAACCAGGAGCAACGGATTATTTGCAAGTCCTAAACGGAGAAATAAAAGATACAGTAATGAAAACGGCCATACTCTTTAATGCTTGTATGAAAAAGAGCAAGACAATGCGCCCGGACGATGTATCTCTTAAACTCTTGGAGAAAGACGACCTGGCTCGCCTAATCAAGGAAAGCAAAAATAGGCGCTACATTGTTTCGTTTCTTCCGCCAGGGAACGAACAAGAAAATGATATTATAGGCGGTTTCGAGTACGAATGCGATGGCTGGAGAATAAGCGCTGGCTTCCAAGCGATAAATTCAAATCCCCTTTTCCTAAACTGGTTGCCGAGAGGCGTGAATAATTCCGTTCTTACATACGAGGGTGATTTCGGAGAAGACGGAATCTACGCGCTTTCAGGACCTGGAGCCGGGTCAAAACCTACAACCGCATCGATGATTAGAGATGCAAAAATTTTGCTCGGATTTGGGAAGCACTAGAAACCAAAAAGGCGTTGACAAGTAATTATGCCCGTGATAATATTGCTCTTATCAATCCAGCGCTGATCCAGGGAAGTAAGGATCGAACCTCCACCTCGGCATAACTGTCTTGATTTAATCAGAAAATAGTCTATTTATAGCTATGCAAACAGGAACAATCGCCCGATTAACCGACAAAGGTTTCGGGTTCATCAAGCGAGAAGGACAGGAAAAGGATCTCTTTTTCCACTCCAACGAGCTCGTAGGCGTCTCTTTTGACGAACTGCGCGAAGGTGACACATTGAGCTTTGAAGTTGCCGACAGTCCGAAAGGACCGAACGCGGTCAAGGTCAGCCGAGTCTCCTAAAACACATTGTGTTTTAAGCAAAGCGCCCCTTCGGGGGCGCTTTGCGTTTATGTGTTTATAGGCACCACCATGAACGACTTCGTAAGTCGTTCATGGTATACTGGCATTCATGGAGTTATACCACTTGCTGAACCGCGGGGTCGACAAGCGCCGCATTTTTATGAGCAACGACGACCATGTAAGATTTGTACACGATATGTACGAATTCAACGACAAAATTGCTGCAAACAATACCCTCCGCATCCTTCAAATGAACGACTTCGTAAGTCGTTCATTGAGAGAACCTATCGTGGAAATTCACGGCTGGTGTCTAATGGGTAATCATTATCACCTCTTGCTTTCGGAGATTGTTGAAGGCGGTATTACTCTTTTCATACGGAGACTAAATATTGGATACGCGAAATTCTTCAACGAAAAGTACAAGCGCATCGGCACTCTGTTCCAAGGCCGTACCAAGAAGATTCGTATTGCTTCCGACGCGCATTTTCTGCATATACTCCACTACATTCACTTAAATCCACTCGATTTTCTGAAAGGATCGGAAAATTGGCGCGATTTCCAAATTCGTGATGCGCATGAGGCGATGAAATACTTGGACGAATATCGGTGGAGCAGTTACCTCGATTATTGCGGACAAAAGAATTTTCCGTCACTGATTACAAAAGATCTTTTTGGCAGTGTATTCAAAGATTACAAAAAGGACATTGCCGCGTATCTGCGTGACATTGAACTTGAGCCAATCAAATCATTACTGTTGGAATAACAATCTTAGCAGAAACGGAACTACGGAGAATATGAACGACTTACGAAGTCGTTCATTAAACGGGTTGCGCACCTTGCCCAATGGTGCTTTTCCCGCCCTTGTGTACAATGAACGGCGTCGTGCGCTTATTACTAAAAAACATTATAAAAATATGGCAGTAACAGGATATTGCGTTAAATGCAGAGACAAGGCGGGGCGAGAAATTAGGGACGCGAAAGAGATAGAGATGAAGAACGGCCGCAGAGCGATGAAGGGAGTGTGTGCAGTCTGCGGAACCGGAATGTTCAAGATTCTAGGCAACAAGAAATAGAAATTTGATGTATTTTGTTCACACACAAGGCGCCCCTAGGTGCCTTTTGTGTTATGCACTGTGTTCACAGTCTTTTGTGAACCTCGAATATAATTAAAAGTTTTATAAAAAGCAGGCCGACGACTTGTTTCCATCGCGATGATGGCAAGCCGTCAGCCATGCCGTCATGCTGTAAAGCCAAGTCATAGAGTGGCAAAACACCCGATGACACTAAGTGCCCTCCCGGTAGTTAGCGAACACCGCTAAAGCCTGCCCAAACTGCTGCAGAGCTTTTGATTCAGGCGCAGACTCACCTCAAGAGGCTGAAAAAGCTCACCCTGGTCGTTTTCCTGTTCCAGCACTCGAATTACCTGTCGGTCATAAGCGTTTAATTTTTCACTTTAAGAATCTTCTCGAGATAGATGCATTCCGGTATACGCTATACGCTAGAGTCTGTACCCCGCCTCTCCATGCACCGCCAAGTCCAATCCCTCCGCTTCCTCGGATGCGCTAACTCGCAGTGGCATTTTAAAGAACGCAAGAACCTTCAGAATTATCCATGTTGCAACGAAAGAATAGACTCCAACGGCTACAACCGCTATTACTTGCACGAGGAGCTGATTCGGGTTGCCGAATAGCAAGCCATTGTTTCCTGCAGAGTTGATGATTTTCTCCGCGAAAAAACCTGTGAGAACCGCGCCTGTAAGTCCTCCAATTCCGTGCGCCGCCCAGACATCGAGCGTGTCGTCGATTTTAATTTTCTTCGTTCGAATCCAGACAGCTCCATAGGTTATCACTCCAGCAATAATTCCTATCGCAAGAGCTGCGACAGGACCGACGAAGCCGGACGCAGGCGTGATTGCAACGAGACCGCACACGGCGCCAGTCGCGGCAGACATTGCGGAAGGTTTTCGATTTTCAGCCCAAGAAAGGGTCGCCCATGTCAGAGCCGAAGCGGCAGCTGCGATATTGGTTGCAACAAAAGCGCTCGCCGCCAAAACGCCCGCTGTCAAAGCGGAGCCCGCGTTAAAGCCAAACCATCCGAACCATAGCAATACCGCACCCAAAATAACGAAGGGAATGTTGTTTGCGTTCTCGCCGAGGCTTGATTGCTTCAATCTCCTGCCGACCAAAAGCGCCGCGGCGAGAGCCGAGAAGCCCGCGCTCATGTGGACTACCGTTCCTCCCGCAAAATCCAACGCGCCTAGTGCCCGCAACCATCCATCAGGCGCCCACACCCAGTGCGCAATCGGGTCGTAGACAAGCGTTGCCCAGAGCAATGTAAAAATAACCAGAGTCTTGAATTTAATTCTTTCGACGAACGCGCCGATGATTAGAGCTGGCGTAATCGCGGCAAACATCAACTGATAAACCATGAAGACGAGGGCGGGAATTGTCGCCGCATAATTTGCGTCCGGCGCAAACCCTACCCCGCGCAAACCGAAAAAGTCCAAGTTGCCGATTATTCCGCTACCGGGCGCAAACGCCAAACTGTATCCAATCACCACCCACTGAATGGAAATAAGCGACAAAATTACTACCGATTGTTTTAAGACAGACACGACATTTTTCGACGAAACCATTCCGCCGTAGAAAAATCCAACGGCAGGAGTCATGAGCATGACAAGCGCCGCCGAGACGAGCATCCACGCCGTGTCGCCCGTATTTATTGAATTAGCATCAAATACGCCAGCCGACGCCCCGGCGAAAAATATGGCCGCGTAACCAACTAATGCGCCCAACGCGAGCAACCACAAAGATGCTTTTATCAACCCGCCGTTCTGCGCCCGCGTTAGAAGTTGTTCCATAGAAGCTGGTTCGTCACTTCGTGATGGTAAATGATTTCCGACTCTTTGACTTTGGTCCCCAGAGCTCTTGGCGACCTGTCCGCCGCGACCTGTTTGAAAGCCGCAAATTTCTCCTTGCTATCCTCGCTTAATATTTGAGCTATAAATTTGCTCGCCTTAAATAAGGCAATTGCATCATTGATGTTATCCGGCAATGTGCGGACTCTCTCTCTTTTGTTCTTATCCTTCTGTAATTTCTGCCCTTCCATGCCGGTCTTCAGCATCGTGTACAAGACCAAGTAAGGGTTGGCGTCCGGCGCCACGGAGCGAAGTTCGATGCGAGCCGTTTTCTCATTCCCTATCGGAATTCGAATCATTGACCCCCTGTCTATCGCGGAAACCTTTATCTGGTTCGGCGCCTCGAAGTGAGGGTCAAGCCGCCGATAGCTGTTTACGGAGGAGTTCAAGATTAGGCATGTCTCCGGCGCATGATTAAGAAGCTTATAAATAAAGTCCCAAGCAATCTTTGAAAGATTATCCTCCCCTTTCGGGTCGTAAAAGATATTTCTGCCGTTCTTCGCGATTGAGAAGTTCGTGTGCATACCGGAGCCGTTAATGCCAGTGATTGGCTTCGGGAGGAATGTCGCCGTCATACCGAACTTGCGAGCCACTTGGCGGCAAACAAGCTTGTAGAGCTGGACGTTGTCGGCGGCTCGTACGACTTCCGAATACGAGAAGTTCATCTCGAATTGAGACGGAGCTACCTCGGGGTGGTCTTTCTCATTCTTGAAACCCATGGCTCTCTGGGCTTCGGCCGCGTTGTCAATAAATACCCGAAGCTTGTCCATCGGGAGCGAATGATAATAACCGCCCGAGGATATAAGCTTGAATCCGTCGTTCAAATGAAAGTTTTGCTCGCTATTTACGCCATCGACAACAAAGCCCTCTATTTCCGCCGAGGCATACGCAACATAATTTTCCTTATGTTTTAATATGCTGGCGTAGAGCTTGAGCTGGCTTCTGAAATCCGAATGATATGGAGTCCTGTCGCGGTTCAAGACGGAGGCAAAGAAAATCACCTTGCCTGGCCCGAATACGTCCGACGGAAGATATCTTATGCTCGCCCAATCTATTTCCAAGCGCAAATCGGATTCGTGCTGGGGAGTAAATCCTCGGATTGAAGAGCCATCAAAGGTGAGGTTGGAAAGAGAATCGAGAAGGAATTCCTTGTCGTAGTCCAGCATGTGCAACCTGCCTTCAATATCGGTAAAACAGAGCGTTACGGCTTTTATCCGCTTCTCCTTCCGCAGATATTCGGTATATTCCTTTTCCAATACCGATTGCGAAGCCGATTCCCCGCGCGCCTTCGCTTTGAGATTTAGCTCCTCAAGCTTGGCGTAGGGCATCTCTAGGAAGTTTTTAAGAGAGTCTGTTTTACTATTATTCATGCGCGTATAATATTAATTACTTGACTAATTATAGTAATTATAAGCATACTTAGGATTTCTTTGCAAGTGTGTACAGATGGGGATAACTATGATGATGTATGGCGTATGCCGTATGGAGTATGGAGGGCATCCAAGAGGCCTCTTCGTAAGCTCAACGAGTAAGGCACTACTTCAAGGACTGCTCTTGGGGTGGTTACTAGCTACCCCCGACTACTAACTACTGACTGCCCATACATTGACACCAATCCATGCATCTGATAATGTTCGTGCTTACGAACATTTTATGCCCGAACACTAAATTTGCCGTTGCCCCTTTATGAATAAAATCACTGTAGATAACTTTGTAACAATTGTAAGAAAGCCTGACTGCGCTGGAATTCCTTCGGCGCAAAATTACGGCAAAATTAGTGTGCGGGTATGACCTCCAAGCATTTAAGCGCCGCGCGGGAAGATTACTTGCGAGCCATCCGGCGAATACAGGAGCGCAACAATGGGTATGCCACCACCACAGAGACCGCCAGATACTTGCACCTAAGCAAGTCAACCGTTTCAGAAAGATTGAAAGACTTGATGCGGGACGGGCTCGTTGTTCCCGACAAATACTCTTCCATTAAACTTACCTCTCGCGGGCAAAGAATTGCGCAAGCAATAACTTTCAAACATAGAATCATAGAAGTATTCTTGCATTCCACACTTAAAATCCCTCGCGAAAAAGTCCACGCAGAAGCGCATCGGCTGGAGCATGGCGTTAGCGATGCTGTTGCTCAAAAGCTAAAACACTTTTTGGGAAATCCAAAGTACGACCCGCATGGCATGCGTATTCCACAAATGAATGACGCGTCCCGTTAGAAGTCGCGGACGACGGATTCAGTAATATATTATGCAAATCAAGGTAATCAATAATAAAGTAGGTGGCGGGAAGCGACAAATTTCCGCGTCCTACTTCTAACGGGATGAACTCATACATTGATGAAGAGTCAAAGAGCCTGTCGGAAGTTCACAGCTCTGTTCCCGTACCCGCGGGCGCGTCGTTTCTGCGCAAGCTTCTTGCGTTTTCCGGCCCGGGATATTTAGTCGCTGTCGGATATATGGACCCAGGCAACTGGGCGACCGACCTTGCGGGCGGGGCAAAATTCGGCTATTCCCTGCTTTTTGTAATTCTGCTCTCAAACATAGTGGCGATAATCCTTCAGCACTTGGCGCTTAAGCTCGGTGTCGCGACCGGCAAAGACTTGGCGCAAGTGTGCCGAGATAATTACTCAAAGCCGGTGCGCATCGGACTATGGCTTATGGCCGAAGTGATGATTATCGCGACCGACCTTGCGGAAGTCATCGGCTCTGCCATCGCTCTTAATCTCCTGTTTAACATTCCCCTTGCAATCGGCGTCGTCATTACAGCCGCGGATGTGCTTCTTATTCTGATGTTGCAGAAGAAAGGGTTCCGCTATTTGGAGGCCTTAATCATAGCTCTTATCGGAACCATCGTCGTCGCATTTGGATTGGAACTTCTCCTTTCACGGCCGGAAATTGCCCCGCTTCTCGCTGGCTTCATACCTTCCGCCGCAATATTCTCCGACAAAGAGATGCTTTACATCGCGCTTGGAATCATCGGCGCGACAGTGATGCCGCATAATTTGTTCTTGCATTCTTCCGTTGTTCAAACGCGCCAATATGTGCGCGACCTCGCGGGGAAAAAGGAGGCTGTTAAGTTTGCGACTATTGATACTGTAATTGCGCTAATGGGAGCGTTTTTCGTGAACGCGGCGATTCTTATAATGTCGGCTTCCGTCTTCCATTTCTCCGGATATTCGGATGTCGCGGACATTGATAAGGCGTACGAGCTTCTGACTCCGCTACTTGGAACAAGCCTCGCGAGTATTGTGTTCGCCTTGGCGCTTCTCGCCTCCGGCCAGAATTCAACACTTACAGGCACGCTCACAGGCCAGATAATTATGGAGGGTTTCCTTCATCTGAAAATGCGCCCGTGGCTCCGAAGAATAAGTACAAGATTGCTTGCAATAATTCCGGCGCTTGCCGTTATCCTATTTTTTAGCGATTTCGGAGTAGGACGGCTTCTTATCTTGAGCCAGGTAGTATTAAGCATTCAGTTGCCATTCGCAGTCGTTCCTCTCGTCATGTTTACGAGCGACAAAGAAAGAATGGGAGATTTTGTGAACAGACGCTGGCTCAAAACGACTGCGTATCTTTTAGCGGCTGGCATTATCGCACTAAATGTGTGGCTGATTTACAACCTCGCTTTTGCATAACTAAAAACAGACTGCCAATAGGCAGTCTGTTTTCGCACAACCATCAACTCTTAGGATGTGCCGGAAGCACTGCAGTCGCGGCAGTTCTTCTTGTGCGTGGCAACCTCGTAAATAGCGGAGAGGCCTACCAGTAGGTAGACAACCGCCACTGCCACTGGCCAAGAACCAAGCAGCATCTCTACTACATTCAATCCCAGAGCGGATAGCCCCAAATTGAGGCCTCCGATAACGAGAATGATAAAGGCAACGCTATGTAATTTATTCATAGATTTAAAGTAATTATTGGTAACTCGACCATTTTGTATCCACAGTATGCGCTTACTGCAAATTTCAGCAACTGGGATGTGCACAGCCCCGACACCAACTTGCGTCTCGCTCCTATTTTGCCATTTGCGAGGTTACTTTTCTCATAATCTAATTTTTCTCGGCTTTTTCCGTAATTGCTTATGTCTCGCAAAATTAGACGCAAGTTGGTGTATGGGCACAGTGCCTTATGATAATATGCGGGTATGTCCACAGCACTTATTTCATCTTATGAAAAGAACGGGTCGCTGTTGCGACTTGCGCGACTGCTCGTCAAAAATGGCTGGAATTTGCTAGGCTCTCTAGGCACGTCGACATATCTAAAAAGGAATGGCGTGGCCTGCAAAGATATATCGGACACAATCGGACCGCCAATTTTAGGACATCGAGTCGTTACATTGTCGCGAGAAATATACGCCGGACTTCTAGCTGTAACCGATGCGGATTTTAAAGAACTGGAACGACTTAATATCCCAGTCATTGATTTAGTTTACGTGAACCTCTACCCTCTCGAAAATGAGTGTAAAAATCCACAGTCAACGCCAGAGAGCGTTTTGGAAAAGACAGATATCGGCGGACCAACGCTTCTGCGCGCGGCCGCCAAGGGACGGCGGCT
>JBBUFE010000030.1:0-10744 GCA_038056635.1 Patescibacteria group bacterium | reverse complement strand
CCAAGCCGGAAATCTCATTAAACAAGAAAATCTTTCGGGGATGAAAGATTTTCTGGTGGACATCGGCTCGAACCGCCGCATAGCGGCGGGAATTCTGGCGGGGGAATTCGGAAAGCCGTGGCATTTCCTTGCGGAAATGCCACTCCATGCGCGCGGCTCCGCCGCGCGCGGGTTGCATTCTTCGTCAAATCAAATTTGGTGGACCGGGCGGGAATCGGACCCGCGACATCCGCATTGCAAATGCGGCATTCTACCACTGAACTACCGGCCCCCTCACCTGAAAAGCTCTAGATGCTTCCAGCGATACGTTTCTTAAGCTCTTGATATGCGCGAGAGTATCGCTTTAAGTTCTTCTCGCGGAATATTGCATCAGCCCGTGATTTGTATGCTTCATAATAAACGAGCTGAAAGGGCCTTCTCGGTTTTGTTGCTCTGCTCTGACCGCTATTGTGTTCCGCGAAACGCCTTTTCAAATCACTTGTACTCCCGATGTACAATTCGTTATCTACTTCACTCTTGAGAAGATATACGTAATGCATACAAATCACAAGAGCTTTTCTGGTGACGGGGGCTACCGACCCTTGAACAGGTTGTAGGTTACAGGTTTTAGGCCTTAGTAGCAACTCACAAATTACTTCTTTGCTAACTCAATTGCATGCTCAATATATTCTTGTGTCGAAGAGCCAACCGCATCGAGCATGGCGGGAAACGATGCGCCGGCATATAGCCCCGGCAAGGCGTTCACTTCCAGCAAATACGGTCCGCGGCGCGACAGTATGATGTCCGCGCGAGAAAAATGAGAAAGTCCGAGGGCCCGGTGCGCGTGGCGCGCCATATTCTCAATCGCCTGTTTTTCAGCTCGAGTGAAATTGCTCGGGCACACATGGCTTGCGAGAGCGTTTTCATGCGTGTCGGAATTCAAAAACAGCTCTCCTGTTGGAAGAATTACATGCGATGGAGGGAGAACGTACAATTCTTGCCCGCGAAAATCCTCAATGACGCCTGCGCTTACTTGTTCTCCTCGTACATATTCTTCAATCAGCGCGGCACCAAAATCGTCCAAACAATCGCCTATCGCGTCTGGCAATTCAATCAGATTCTCCGCGAATCGAATTCCATACGACGCGCCTTCGCTCTGCGGTTTTACAATATACGGCGGTCCGAACTGTAAAAACACAGCCTGCGCCATTTCGGAAGTGTTAATTTCATTGCCAAGAGTGAACGATACGGCCTGCGGCATTCTAACTCCAGCTTTCTGCAAAATCTCTCGCGCGCGAATTTTATTGAGCGATAGGCCTGCTCCGCGCGCGCGCGAACCCGCGTATGCCACGCCCGACCTGTCCAGCAAGCGCTGTACCGTCCCATCCTCACCCGCTCCTCCATGCAGTCCGTTTAATACGACATCTATCTGCGCAAGCGCCCGAGGCGCTTCAACTGGAAGTCCCCGCAAATGCCACATGCCATCTCTCCCTATAAAAATATCTCGCGTCTCGTATCTCTCCTCTGGAAGACACGCGAGCATTGAGGCGCCAGTTTTAAGCGAAAGATTATATTCGTTTGATGTGCCTCCGCGTAAAATTCCTACAATTGTGCGAGCCATCGCGCGATTATATCATCTATTGATTGGCGGTCTTGCCAGTGGAGATATTGAGAGACGTCTAACGCACTCTTCTGCGGCAGCGACAACTTCTGGGGTCAGTTTTTTAATCTTTTGTTTCTCATATCCGCCCAAGACAGCAAAAAGTTCTTCCGTTTTTAGCCCACCGGCTTTTTGGCGCATTTTTTCTAGCTCCTGACTGGCCTGTGCCTCCTGCGACCTTCGCAGAGCGTTATGAATGCCTCCTTGCTGGAGATAAGGTCTCTGCATGTCTTGGACATAGTCTTTGAACCCGTTCTCAATGAATACAATTTTAATTCTTCTAGCGATAGCCAGAGCATCAGTTGGCGTTATAGATTCGCCACCTTTTGCCCGACGGCGAGCATCAAGACCAGAGACATTTCCTTCTGACATGCAATAGTTCTAGAGAGATGGCTGTTCCGCTTTTTCATTAAGTATAGTGAATCATCTAAAAATATACATCCGCTTGCGGTGATACGCAATCGCAAAACGATGCGCCTCTTGGTTGGCAAGCAAAATCTCGTTCCCGCACGCCTCAATTGCCTTCGCGGCGCCAAGCATGCGTTCCGGCTTATGGAATTGGTTTTTAACGACCGCGACAACAGGAATCGCTAAACTGGCATCCTTCAGCACATTTACCGCCGCTCGCAATTGCGCGGCGCCCCCGTCTACCACAAACACTCGCGGAAGGGGCCATTTATTGTGCATAAGTCTGCGTGAAAGAACTTCCCTTAAGGCCGCAACGTCGTCATTTTTCGCCGTTTTGATTCTAAATTTCCTGTACGACTCTTTTTCCGGCTCGCCATTGTTGACAACAGCCATAACCGCAACTGTTTCAGAGCCGGATGTGTGCGCCACATCATACGCTTCGATTCGATTTCCTTCCTTCCGCATATTAACTTGGCCTCCAGATGCAAATCTGTTTTCGTCCTTGATTAAAGCAACATCGCGTATGTGCTCTAGCGCAGAAATTTGTCTTCGTAACTCTATAGCTTTCTCGAAGTGTTCGAATTTCGACGCCTCGCGCATTTCTCTAGTGAGCCTTTGTTTCAGTCCGTGAAAATTACCAGAAAACAATTCTTTAATATTCTTAATCGTTCTTGAATATTCCTCCTCGCCCATTTCTCCGGAACAAACACCCGGGCACAAACCAATTTGACGGTTAAAGCATGGCCGACAGCCTTTTCCGTGCATCTTTTGCTTTTCCTTATTGTCTAATTCGCGCGGCTTAGACAATAGTGTCGTCGTTGAAATGTCGAGCGGAGCGCCCTCCTTCGCATCTTCGCTATCGCTACCCGCTATGGCGGATAAACATTTGTCGCGAAAAGGAAATATCTTTCGCACTATCTTTAGTGCATCTTTTAACGAACAGCCTTGGGGATAGGGACCGTAAATAGCGGGTAGCCGATTTTTTCCTTGGTACTCCAAGGAGCAAAAATCGCGTCGAAACCGACCGCGGTTTCGACGTAAATAGCCAGTAGCCAATGGAGAACCCCCGAACAATTCCCTACCTCGTACTACCAGCACACGCGGGAAATCTTCCCTGGTAATTACTAGATAGTTAAAACTTTTGTTGTCTTTGTCTCGCGAATTATATTTTGGCTGGTGCTTTTTAATCAGATTTGCCTCAAGAATCAGCGCTTCAAGAACAGAATCTGTTTCCTTCCATGATACAGACTTCGCCTCGGAAATCATCCCGGCAATTGCACTGCTGCGGGCATCGCCAAGGTTGGCGGAGAAATAGCTTCGCACTCGGTCGCGAAGCGACGTCGCTTTCCCGATATACAAAATCCTTTTCCCCGCTTTAAAAAGATAAATGCCAGGGCTGTCTGGCAGCTTGAATTTGCTCATCTCTTTGCGGGTCATTCGCAGAGTATAGATGAGAAAGTATGGAGTATGAAGTATGGCGTATGGAGTATAAATTTACTGTAAAAACATGAAAGGTGTCAAACCCCAGGGCAAGCCCTGGACCCGAGCCCGCGCAAGACATGTCTTGCGCGGGCTTATTCCGCGGCAAGCCGCGGGGTTTTTAACCTTTGCTGTCTGCGCCGTTCGGATACAAACGCGCTTGCGCGTTTGTATCGCTCACTATCCTCGACAGGTAAACACTATTCGAGCAATATTTTCGCATGTTTATCTCACGGGGTTATACCCGGCAAGTGGGCTGTTGGAGAAGCGCACCTTTGGCCAGAGCTAATCTCGCCACTGGGTGATAAAATGGCCAAATGGATTTACGCTCTCGCATCTCTAACTTTATTCAGGGCGACGTAATGAATGATGCAGAGACACTTCAGCATTTTAGCCGCGACGCTAGCATCTTTGAGCGCGCCCCCGATGTTGTTGTTTATCCTAAGGATGTTGAAGATGTTGAGAACCTAGTTCGATTCGCGCATGATGAGAAGTCCGCTGGCAGGAATATTTCTATTACGGCTCGCGCAGCGGGAACCGATATGACGGGGGCCCCCTTGACTGATTCCATATCCCTTGTTTTCACAAAATACATGAACCGCCTGACAAATATTGGGGATGACTTTGCCGTTGTCGAACCTGGCATGCTTTATCGCGATTTTGAGAAAGAAACGCTTGCGCACGGCGAGCTTATTCTCCCCTGCTACCCGGCATCTAAAGGACAATGCGCCATTGGAGGGATGCTCGCAAACAACTGCGGAGGCGAGCTGGGTCTAAAATACGGCAAAATAGAAAGTTACATTCAGGAACTGGAAGTCGTGCTTTCCGACGGCTCGCGAGCGGCGTTGCATCCCCTTACAAAGAGCGAGCTCGCAAATAAGGAATCGAAACAAACCTTGGAAGGAAAGATATACCGTGATATCCATCAGCTTATCGAGAGCAATGCAGAAGCTATAGAGAAAGCTCGTCCGACGGTTACAAAAAATTCCGCAGGCTACGCGTTGTGGAACGTAATTGACAAGCAACAAGGAACGTTTGACCTGGCACAGCTTATTTCCGGCTCGCAAGGAACACTGGCGTTAATAACCAACTCGCGCCTCGGACTTGTTCACAGAAAAGAGCACCGAGCCATGCTCGTGATATTTCTCTCGGATATGGAAATAATTCCCGAGGTTGTCCGCCGTGTCCTGAAATTTTCGCCTGAATCGTTCGAATCATACGATGACCATACATGGAAGCTTGCCGTGCGATTCATACCAGAGTTAATCAAGAACATGGGATTTTTCAAGATGCTGGCGCTCGGCTTCGCGTTTATCCCAGAGATATTAATGGCTGTGGGGGGCGGCGTGCCAAAACTCGTCCTAATGGCAGAATTCGCCGAGGACTCTAAAGAGGAAGCGATAGAGAAAGTGCGCGAAGCGCAGGCCTCGCTTTATGGTTTGCATGTCCTTACAAAAATGGCTTCAAGCCCCGCAAACGTTGCGAAATACTGGACGATTCGCCGCGAGAGCTTTAGCCTTTTGCGGAAAAATCCGCTTGGATTGCACGCGTCTCCGTTCATAGATGATATAGTCGTCCACCCTGACGATTATCCGAAATTCCTCCCCGAACTAAACGCACTTTTGGATGAGTATCATCTGATTTATACAATTGCAGGCCACGCCGGCGAGGGCAATTTCCATATCATTCCCCTGATGGACTTAAAGAAACCCGAGTACCGAAGAATCATTTTGGAACTTCAGCCGAGAGTCTATAAATTGGTTGCGAAATATCATGGCTCAATAACTGGAGAGCACGGCGACGGTATAATTCGCACGCCATATTTGCCGCTTATGTTCGGCGAAAGAATGTGCGAACTTTTTGCGCAAGTTAAATATATATTCGACCCGCTCAATATACTTAACCCCGGCAAAAAAGTCGGCGGAACCATTGCAGACATAGAGAGAAGCATGATTGACCACTAGTTAGTAGAAAGTAGATAATAGTTAGTAGTGAATGCGCTTGAAGTTTCAGGATGAAAGGTGTCAAACCCCAGGGCAAAGCCCTGGACCCGAGCCCGCGCAAGACATGTCTTGCGCGGGCTCATTCCGCGGCAAGCCGCGGGGTTTTTAACCTTTGCTGTCTGCGCCGTTCGGATACAAACGCGCTTGCGCGTTTGTATCGCTCACTATCCTCGACAGATAAAAGAACATCTTCACACGAGATGGAGATGTTGGCCGAAATCAATCTTCAGCAATATCAACGATAGCTCACGGCCGTGGAGGATTGTTGATATAATGCTCAAGCGGCAAAATTTATTAGTAGATATAGTAGGTAGATATAGTAGATAGTGGGAAAAAATGATATATTACGGTCATTAACTACGAACTATGTACCACTAACTACTTACTATGCGTATCTTAATGATTTACGGGAGTTTGAGCAGCAAGTCTATCAACAAATTGCTGGCCACTGCAGTCGCCAAACTCGCTCCAGAGTCTTCAAAGATTGAAATGGTGGGCCTGCACTCACTTCCCTTTTACAATCAAGACATGGAGAGTGATTTTCCCGAATCTGCAAAAAGTCTTAAGTCGAAAATCAGGTCTGCGGATGGAATAATCATAGTTACTCCGGAATACAATCGCTCTATTCCGGGCGTTCTTAAAAATATGATTGACTGGACATCCAGGCCCTACGGCGACAATGCGTGGGACGGGCGTCCTGTCGGGGTAATGGGCGCATCAGTCGGGCCATTGGGCACTGCAGTTGCTCAATATCACCTGAAGCAGATTCTGACGCACCTAAACGCACACATTATGGGTCAGCCAGAATTTCATCTGAATGTAACCGATAAATTCGATGCAGAAGGAAATTTGACCGACGAAACCACCAAGGGAGATATTCATCGATTTCTTGAAACATTCCAAGAGCACATCGCAAAATTCACTTAAAGCTTGAGCGAGAACGAACGAACAACATGATAATAATAAGAAACGCGAATACAGTAAACGACATCAGGGGAAATGTGATGTAGCCGAATTCAAAAAGAAACCTCACCGAACAATCAGTGGCTTGTGTCGCAATGGCAGGGCAAGGCAAAACATTTGTGCCTCCCATCTGCAGATAGTGCTGATACAGGGCTACGGCTCCGCCGAAAATTGAGAGCGCGATACTGTAATCAGCCACGGCGCGCTCCTTTTTCCAAATCGCGAGAGCAAAAAGAATCGCTTGCGGATACAGAAATACGCGCTGGAGCCAACACAGCCCGCAAGGCGCAATCCCGAGTATTTCAGAATAAAAAAGAGACGATACTATACCGCCAAGAACTAGCGCCAAACCAATCCACAATCCCCTAGTCTCCAAAAACACCGCTATTGGAGCGAGGTCGGGAAATTTCTTACGCAAGAAAAAGAGTGCGAGAAACGTAACACCGACAATTTGTAATACAAGTGTTGCGAGCGCGAGCCAATAGTTGATTGATTCAATAGGCATAGGTTCTAGCTTCTAGGGACTAGCTTCTAGTTAAATACGGTGGATTCTTGATGAATTTCTTCTAGCAGCTAGAAGCTCGCAACCAGTAGCTGTTCATTGCGGTAATGGACAACCGCTCGCCGTGGATAGTTCAGCCAATGTTCGCTCCCCTGTCAAAATATTCCCATCCGGAAATACCCATGTCGGATAACCAGTTATCTTTTTGTCGATGCAAATTTGAGTCTGCGCTTGGCCGTTAGGAGTTGAGCATTCTACGTATGGGAGGAGCGACTTTGACTTCCCGAACATCTTGTTCGTGGCTTGACAGTGCGGGCACCAAAAAGCGCCATAGTAAACCGTCCCCGAATCCTTAAGGCACACGGCAAAAGAATCGAGCTTGCCTGGCACGCTCTTCACGAATACATTTGAGCCAACGCCGATCACCACTATTGCAATCAGAATTATCCAGAAAACGAGCATTCCTTTTTTCATAAGTTCATTATATCACCACGCATCTAGTGTGTGAATTTCTACATTCCAATAATTAGTAACCTTGCTAGAATGACGCTTAATGAACGACAATTCTGTCGACAGAGCGTTTTTGCTCAAAGTAGTCCAGCCATCGCTCATTGGGCTCATGGATGGTTCAATTTCCACGCTGGCTCCCCTTTTTGCCACTGCCTTTGCAACGCAGAATTCGCATATCACATTCTTAATTGGCACCGCAGCCGCGACCGGCGCCGGAATCAGCATGGCGTTCGCCGAAGCGCTTTCGGACACTGGGGAACACACGGGGCGAGGACACCCGGCTATACGCGGTATTATTGTCGGAGTTACAACATTCCTCGGCGGTATTTTCCACACTCTTCCCTTCTTGCTTTCCAATCTCACTTCCGCGCTCTATCTTACCTATTTCATCGTCGGAGTTGAGTTGATAACGATAGCATACATCCGTTTTCATTACTTTAAGATGCGCTTCTGGGTATCAATCCTTCAAGTCATTCTCGGGGGCGCTCTAGTTCTCGGTTCAGGACTTCTGATAGGCAGTTCCTAGCGGACTGACTGAGAAGGCGCAGTGTCGGCATTTGCACCCGACGGGCCTGATGAATTCCTCAAAATATTCCTCCCCGTAATCAATGGTAAACTCTTCGCCATTTTCAATGTTACGCGACGCATAAATGAGGATGTGTCCTTCGCGCAACTCGACTCCGCAATTCGGAACGCAGGAATGATTAATGTATCGCGCAATATTCGACTTCAAAGACCCCTCTATCGTCCATTCACCATCAACTTCAAATAAATAGCGCGAGCGTGATTCGTCTGCCATAAAAGTTGGAATTCTTTTGCCGATATATTCGAGTATGAAGCCTCCCTTTTTGTGAGATGCTGTGGCGAAAAGTCCGTGCCCTAAACCGGGCATGGATTTCCGTACTGCATATCTGACTTGTAATATGCTCGTTCTCATATGATTAGAAAAAGCGAGTATATCACAGGCTCGTGGTATGAACCGCTTCCACGACCGCGTTTTTGATGCATAATGTTCACAATGACAAAAAGAAGCGAGAAAATATCCACCGAGCCATACAAAGGGGTTCGTGATTTTTATCCCGAGGACCAGTTCATTTTGAGCTACATATTTGAGCATATGGAGCGAGTCTGCGAACTTTTTGGATACGAAGAGTACGGCGCTTCTGTCTTGGAACCAAGCGAGCTGTACCGCGGCAAAACTTCTGAAGAAATAGTGCGGGAACAGACATACGCATTCATTGACCGAGGCGAGCGCGAAGTAACCTTGCGGCCCGAAATGACGCCTACGCTTGCGCGCATGATTGCAGGCCGTGCGCGCGAGATGGTACTGCCCGCAAGACTGTATTCAATCGCAAACGTTTTCCGATATGAAAGGCCTCAGCGCGGACGATTGCGCGAACACTGGCAGTTGAATGCCGACATCGTCGGCGTCCCAGGCGTCGAAGCAGACGCGGAGATTATCGCGGTGGCGCACGCCGTTATGCGCTCATTGGGCGCTGATGAGCGGAATTTTGAGATTCGCGTATCCGACAGGCGAATTATTGACTCTATCTATGACACTGTCGACATTCCGAAGGACATCCGCGTTTCCCTAACTCGTCTTTTGGACGGCCGAGAAAAAAATTCTGATTTCAAAAATCAGTTATCTTCGATAGTTAAGGACGAAGAAAAATCAGCGGAACTGCTTGAGATAATTGAGCGAACGACAAGCACTGCGTACTTGGAGGAATTACGAACGCAGCTTGAGCACATGGGCGTCCGCAACATGGTTGTGGACACAAAAATAACTCGCGGATTCGATTATTACACAGGAATGATTTTTGAAGTTTACGATACCGACGAAAACAACCGCCGGTCGCTTTTCGGCGGAGGACGCTACGACAATCTGCTATCGCTATTTGGCGGTGAAGCAATTCCCGCCGTTGGATTCGGAATGGGCGATGTAACAGCGCGCGATTTTCTAGAAACGCACAACCTCCTCCCGCCCTACGCTCCCGCGACGGAACTTATGCTTTGCGTAGTTGAGAGCTCTGCGCTCCCCCACGCAATGCGCCTTGCGCAGGATTTGCGGCGCGATGATGTTACGGTCGCTGTGAATTTTTCAGGCAAACGCATAGGAGACCAGATTCGCCAGGCGGATAAAATGAAGATTCCGTTTGTCATCGCAGTCGGCCCCGCAGAGCGAGAATCAGGCCGCTACACTATCAAGAATCTTTCGAGCGGAAGCGAGCTTACCCTGCCATCCGACAGAATTGCGGAGCATCTGTTTTCATCCCTAGGATAGTTCGTAGTACGTAGAACGTAGTACGTAGAGAATGCTACAACATGAGTACCTATCGCGAGCTTACGGTTTGGCAAAAGTCAATTGATTTGGTTGTGCTCGTGTATCACTTCACGGTGAGATTCCCTCCGCAGGAGCAATACGGTCTTACCTCGCAGATGCGTCGTGCGGCTGTCTCAATTCCCTCCAACATAGCCGAGGGAAGTCGGAGACGAGGGAAGGATATCCGTCAATTTCTAATTGTTGCATTCGCCTCTGGCTCCGAGTTGGAAACCCAGTTTGAGGTAAGCAAGAGGTTGGAGTTTGGTGATAAGATTCTTCGGATTAAGGCCGAGAGATTACTCGATGAGGTTATGCGAATGCTAAACAAAATGATTAATTCCTGATTCAACTACGTTCTACGTACTACGAACTACGTTCTAATTTATGCGAATAGTTACTTTCGACATCGAAACGGCGAACTGGATGTCCGACACGGGAACTTCCGACCCGGCCGACCTTACAATCGCTTTAGTTGGAATACACGATTCGGAAACGGATAGTTATAGCAGTTTTTTGGAGCCAGAATTGGCGAGTCTTTGGAAAATACTGGAGCGAGCAGACCTTCTCGTCGGCTACAACTCCGACCACTTCGACATACCGCTTCTAAATAAATATTATCCTGGCGACCTGTCTCGTATAAGAAGTCTTGACCTGATGAAAGAAATCCAGGGCGTCGTCGGGCGCCGCTTGCGTCTGGACGCTATTGCCGATGGCACCCTAGGAATGAGAAAAGCCGGCGACGGCGCGCAATCTATAAAATGGTGGCAAGAAAAAGAAATAGAAAAAGTGCGCGCGTACTGCCTCAAAGATGTGGAGATTACAAAAAAGATATTCGACTATGCGTTGGCGAACGGACATGTTAAGTATCGCGAGCTCGGAAAAGTACGCGAGATAAAACTGGACACATCGAAGTGGCT
>JBBUFE010000029.1:0-5568 GCA_038056635.1 Patescibacteria group bacterium | reverse complement strand
CAAACCGTAGAGCAGAATAAAAAGAGGAGTCCCTGCGGGCGGCGTGCGGCGGCCAGTGCCGAGCCAAGAACCGGTAGAGATTAAGATTAAGATTAGCGCGACAGCTATGTAAGTCAGAAACCATAAAGCGCTGGTGTTTATGTAGAATAAATCAAATGATGGGTGCGGAAATGTCCCGGTCACTTGAAGGCGGGTGAAAGTATCATAGATATTCAGGAGTCCATACCAGAGAATCTTGAAAAAGAAGTATATCCCGGTACCGATAGAAATGAGCGCGGCTGGGAAAATGATAACGCCTAGGTTGCCGTACGCGCGATTTCCAAACACGAATCTATAATCAGCTAAGTTGCGCAAGAAACCATATGCCCATCGCACCCTCTGATGGAAAAGTTCGGGAAGCGTTTTCGGCGTTGCCGTGTATACGGAAGCGGTAGGAGCATTTGCTATTTTGTGTCCGTGTACTTGTATGCGCAAAGCCATCTCCATGTCTTCTGTAGAATGTCCGTGCCGCCAACCGCCTAAATCTCGGACCACTTTTGTCCGATAGATGGAGAATGCGCCCGGGGTAATGAAAACGGAACCGAGAACTGCAAAGATAAAGCGATTAAATACGCTCAATGTATATTCTGCCTTTTGTATATGCTGAAGAACCGTTTCAGGTTTTCTCACATGGATGCCTGGAGTTACAGCGGATATATCAGGATTCTCGAATGCAGAGACGATGCGCATTAGAGCATCCGGCGCGACAGTGGAATCAGCGTCGAGACAACCGATTAAATCTGCGTTTGTCTGCGCGAGAGCAAGATTAAGGGCGGTATGCTTCCCGCCATTTTCTTTGTGAAAGACACGCACCCCGCCTCGATATTCAAATTCTTTGGCGATTGAGAGGGTATTGTCAGTGGAGCCGTCGTCAACCACGGTTATCTCCAACATTTCTTTCGGATAGTTCAAGGCCAAAACAGACTCGATAGTGCTCGCCAAAGTTCGCTCTTCATTAAAACAGGGAATGACTATGCATGTGCGAAGCAAATTTATCGGGTCAGATTTGGAAAGATTTACCGAAGATTTTCTCGCGCGTTTTTCGAGAAACGTTACAAGAAGGAACACCTCAAAATACAGCGCGATGAAAAGAAGCGCATACGTGATGCTTTCGTTAAGTTCAATACCGGTCATACCCGCACACTAATACTGCCGTAATTCTCGCCGCGACAAATCCAGCGACCACTGGAGTTTCTGATCAAAGGAAATATTTTCTCGATGTAATAATATGTATTCATAGTGAGGCAACGGCAGTTTTAGTGTGCGGGCATGGTGCGAGGATTATAGCAGATACAGGGGCTAGCTTCTAGCTTCTAGCTTCTAGAGGTAGAATGGGTGACATATGAAAAGAACAGAAGCGGATGCGCCGACTCTCCATCGCGGGCGCCTTCATCCGATTTCTGTCGCTATCCGCGAGATAGCAGTGATATTCGGTCGTATGGGTTTCAGCATCGCCTACGGTCCAGAACTCGAAACGGATTGGTATAACTTCACCGCGCTCAATATTCCGCCGAATCATCCCGCGCGGAGCATGCAAGACACATTCTGGATTAAGGACAAACCGGAGCACGTATTGCGCACCCACACAACCTCGGTCTCCGTGCGCGAACTAGAAAAGCTCGCTAAAGCCCGCGGTACGGAGATGCGCGTTATTAATCCAGGCAAAGTATTTCGGAATGAGGCGACTGATATGACTCACGAAGCGCAGTTCTATCAGCTCGACGGATTTGCGGTGGGGCCTACGGGCTCGGTGACTCTTGCGCATCTGAAAGGTACGCTTGAACGCTTCTATCGCGAGTATCTTGGCGAAAGTGCAAAAGTACGTTTCCGCCCGAGTTTCTTTGGCTTTACCGAGCCATCAGTTGAGATTGACGTATGGTTCACACCGCTGGGGAAAGAGCCACACTGGCTCGAAATGAGTGGTGCCGGCATGTTCCATCCGAACGTTCTCCGGAACGCCGGCTTGGATCCTGAAAAGATGCAGGGGTTCGCCTTCGGTGGCGGGCTTGAACGATTACTTATGGTGAAGTACGGCATTCCCGATGTCCGGCTCTTTCATTCCGGCGATATCCGATTCATCTACGGATTTGAGGAGAAAATCGTATGAGGATTTCACGCGAATCATTGCAGAAGTATTTTGAAAAACCGCTTCCAAGCATTGCGGAAATAGCGGATGCCTATACCTTTCACGCATTTGAAATAGACAGTATTGAAGGAGACATACTCGATGTAAAGGTTCTGCCGAATCGCGCGGCGGATTGTAATTCTGAAGCGGGACTCGCGCGCGAACTCTCGGCTATTCTTGCAGAGCCCTCTACCGCACCGCGCTCATCTCCCGCTTCATTACTTCCGCCGGTCACCGTCTCACTTGCGCAGATAAACGGCATTCTTGGGTTTCACTTCTCGCAGAGCGAAGTCGAAGAAGTATTTAAACGTCTCGGACTCGAGGCAAAGATTGATGGCAATACGTTTACCGTCACACCTCCTTCCAGCCGCCCTGATATCACCATCTCCGAAGACCTTGTAGAAGAAGTAGGACGCATTCTAGGGTTTGACCGAATTCCTGCGATTGAACTGCAACCTATTACCGTGCCTGACCAAGCGCGTTTTCGCGGCATGGAGAGAATGAAAGACCAACTCATCGAGCAAGGCTTCACCGAAATCTCAACCCAGTCATTTGCGAAGAAGGGGGATGTCACTCTACTGAATCCACTTGATAAAACGAAACCCGCACTCCGCGTCTCGCTTGAAGAGAATGTGAATGAAGCGTTGGCGCGCGCAAAACAATATGAACTACTGGTACTCCCTCCTGGGCAAAAGCTGAAACTGTTTGAAGTTGGTTCTGTGTTCCCTGGGACAGGTGAATATTTGGAACTTCGAATGACAGAACGCGTACCAGAGTGGGGTGATACTGCAGGTACGACAGATAATCTCACGATTGCGAAGCTTGAAGATTATGGAAAGGAGTATACGCCGGTGAAATACAGTCTGGGTGTGTACAGGCCATTTTCCCTGTATCCATTTATTGTGCGAGATATAGCTCTGTGGGTGCCTGGGGGAACTGAATCTGAACAAGTGCTTGAAGTTATTTCCAAACAGGCGGGCAATTTGGTCGTGCGAAGCGAATTGTTCGACACCTTTTCCTCCGGAGGAGGATCCGCCTCCGGCGAAGAAAAGAAGATGAAAATTTCCTACGCATTTCGCCTGGTATTTCAATCATTTGAGAAAACACTCACCGACGAGGAGGTGAATGCGGTGATGGAAAACGTCTACAAAGAGGTTAAAAAAGAGGGTTGGGAAGTTAGGTAAAACGTCATGGATTTTATGCACATTTCCTCTATGCAGCGGGGTTATTTTCTGATACAATGAACCCATTAAATATGGCTGAAAAGAAAAGCAAATCCGCCAAAAGTGCCACCCCGACATCAGGGGGTTCTTCATACGACGCAAGCGACATCACGGTTCTTGAGGGCCTCGAAGCGGTGCGCCGCCGGCCCGGAATGTATATCGGAACGACAAGTTCCACAGGACTCCACCATCTAATTTGGGAGGTCTTTGATAACTCGCGCGACGAGGCGATGGGAGGATTTGCAAACGACATTGAAATCGCGCTTTTGCCGGATAATCGAGTGCGCGTTGCTGACAACGGACGAGGCATCCCCGTCGACATTCATCCGAAGACAAAAGTCTCAACGCTAGAGACCGTTATGACGATGCTTCACGCCGGAGGTAAATTTGGAGGCAAGGGATACAAAGTTTCCGGCGGACTACACGGCGTCGGCGTTTCCGTTGTTAACGCGCTCTCCTCACATGTGCGCGCGGAAGTGCATCGCGACGGAGTCAAGTTCGTACAGGAATACAAAAATGGGGGGAAACCCGTCGGCAAGGCAAAGAAAATCGGCACTTCCAAATTGCACGGTACCATCATCACTTACGAATCAGACCCAACGATATTTCCAGACCGTGAATTGAACTGGGAAATGATCGTCTCGCATATGCGCCAGCAGGCGTATCTCGTGCGCGGTCTGCGCATCAGCATTCTCGATTTGCGCGCTGTTCCCAAAATCAATGATGAAGATGTGTACTACCTGCGCGACCTGCCTGCCGGCAGGCAGGGCTTGGACAACTCACCATCAATTACATTTTATTTCGAGGGAGGACTTCGCTCATTAGTTTCGTTCCACAATAGACACTTGGAGGCGGTGCATAAAACGGTTTTTTATGTTGAGAAAGAACAGGACGGCGTACATGTGGAAATTGCTCTTCAGTATGTAGACGACATCACTTCTCGAATATCGGCGTTCGCAAATAATATCTATAACAGCGAAGGCGGAATGCACATCACGGGTTTCAAGGCGGCTCTTACTAGAACATTAAATGGACAGCTGAAGAATGGAAATGGCACTAAGGAGAGCGAGACTTTCACAGGCGATGATGTTCTGGAAGGTATTACCGCGGTGGTCTCCGTCAAACTGCGCGAAATCCAATTTGAGGGACAAACAAAATCGAAGCTCGGAAGCGTCGAGGCGCGCGGAGCGGTGGAAACTGTTTTCAGCGAAGCATTTGGAATGTTTCTTGAGGAAAATCCCGACGAGGCGCGGGCGATTTTGGGGAAAGTGTCTCTTGCGATGAAGGCGAGGAAAGCCGCGAAAGCCGCGAAAGACAGCATTTTGCGCAAAGGCGCCTTAGATGGGATGACATTGCCCGGAAAGCTCGCCGATTGCCAGACTCGGCTCGCGGAAGAAGGGGAGCTCTTCATCGTTGAGGGAGATTCTGCGGGAGGCACCGCGAAAATGGGGCGCGACAGGCGCATTCAGGCGATTCTCCCATTGCGCGGCAAGATTCTGAATATTGAACGCGCGCGAATTGATAAAATGCTCGCGTCGGAGCAAATCAAAAATCTTGTGGTCGCTCTGGGGACCGCAATAGGCGATGTGTTCAATATAGAGAAACTTCGATACCACAAAATAATTATTGCGACCGATGCAGATGTGGACGGCGCGCACATACGCACGCTTCTTCTCACGCTTTTCTACCGGCACTTCAAGCCCTTGATAGAAGGCGGATATATCTACATCGCACAGCCGCCTCTATATAAAGTGAAAAAGGGGAAAGAGGTCAATTACGCATATACAGACGAGCAGAAAATCGCTCTGGCAGGGAAAGATGCTCCTTTGGAGAGCGAGGCAGAAGAACCCACCGACGCTGAAGCTATGGCGGGCGAAGGAGGAGAAAAGGCGCCTGGAAAACGCGAAGCTAAAATCTCTGTCCAGCGCTACAAAGGTTTGGGTGAGATGAATTCCGATGAATTATGGGAAACGACAATGGACCCGGCTCGACGGATTTTAAAGCTGATTACAATTGAGGACGCGCAGGATGCAGACATGGTGTTTGATATGCTGATGGGAACCGATGTTCCCGCGCGCAAATCATTTATACAATCGCACGCCAAGGAAGCGACGCTGGATATATAAAGTTAGCTTCTAGCTTCTAGCTTCTAGCTTCTAGCTTCTAGCTTCTAGCTTCTAG
>JBBUFE010000028.1:22244-27672 GCA_038056635.1 Patescibacteria group bacterium | reverse complement strand
GCGCAGAGTCTATACTAGTGTTTTGCAAAAGACTGCAATAGCGGGAAATAAAGAAGAATAACAAGATTGGAGAAGAGGGGGGTGCGTGGCGACGGGGCGAGGTTAGGCGCGTTTTGTCCCAGCTTGCTTTTTCTTATGCTAGTCTTTTGCAAAAGACTAGCATAAGAAAAGATAGGATTATATAAGGCTTGCAAACCAGCTTTTTGGGCGTAATGTTTAATTTGTGAAGACGGGCTACAAGCAATACTTGGTTACGCTAGTGCTGGTCGTTTTAGTGATTCCGCATGTGGCACTTGCCGCGTGGTGGAATCCTTTTAGTTGGGGAATCTTTATTTCGAATAAAGTCCCGAAGACACAAGTACAGCAGGTTCAGGGCGCAACTACGACACAAGCAACATCTACCACTACAGTCACGACCACTACCCCAAAAGTTAAAGTAAAGAGTGAAGATAAAGATATTTTAATTGACGCACTCAAGAAGCAGGTCGCAGATTTGACGCAGAAGGTGAATCAGCCAAAAGTTGAGAAGCCAAAGCAACCCATTGTTAGTGCTCCTCCTGCCAATTCAACACTTTGTAACGGGGTGTATTATTCGAGCTGTGCTATTGGAAATGGTTTGGTATGCCCTGGAGGGGGAGGGAAAGCTTACTGTCAACCTATATCTCCTATATCTCAACAAGTACCACAACAAACCCAAGCACAATCAAAAAACAATACGGCTTTAAACGAAGTCGTTGCAACCCTGAGTCGCATCGCCGCCACAATGGATAAGGACTCCGCCACCATGAAGGAGTACCAGCAGAAAGTTCTTGCCGAAACCGCCAAATTCAATAGTGAGTGCGGAAGCTACACAGGGGCTTGTTACCAGAGTTATATTGAGATTGTTAAATACTACGGAGATGGGTATCAGTCACTACTAAAAGAATGGAATAAACTAGACAATGAGTATAAACAATACGACATGGTCAGGCTACAAATTTTAGGACAACAATAAAATAAAATAAGGTTTATAAAGAATAAATGCAGGCAAATTGGCGTACTCTACTTCCTTTTTGCCTCTACTATATACCATTACAGAAAAGACTATAGAAAAATGTTTAAAGGAGACATTTCTTAGTAAAAACCCCGCAGGAACTTCCTGTGTGATTATTATGGATAATAAAGAATGGGTAAAAGAGCAATTTAAGTCTTTCAGAAAACGCGACGCGAGATATAGAGAAGCGTTAATTCTAACATCATTCATCGAAACAATAGTCAGGGAAGAAGCTGTCAGTAACGGAAAACGAACAAATTTTAAGCAGTCTTTAGAGGTATTAGGACTAGAGATAGATAAAAGGGACGAACGAAAGTCTACTTATAGCTCGAGCTGTGGGTATAAAAAAGATTGTCTGATTGAAATTAATTTCTTGAGAACGGAAAGAAATGAATTGCTACACGATATCCTAAAAAAGCGATTACCTCAAAAATATATAGACGCGGTAGTTAGAAAAATGAGAGCAAACATTATGTCAGTTTTCACAAAGTCTATATTTGTGCGTTGCTATTTCAGAAATAAGTATGAATTCGACCCCGTAGACATGATAGAAGAAGTTTAGAAACCGGAGGTGACACCTTCGGGATTCGATAGGTACACTTTGCGGCTCAATCCTGATAGAGTGGGCGGGTGGCAAAGTCCAAAATCAAATCAGACTACCCCAGTAGTACAGCAGAGCTGACTACAGGGCAGGTAAGCCCGACGGGCAGTACTTGCCACATTTTGATGTATGAATAAATCTGGCGTATTCAACCTGCGTAGTGATTATCAACCGGATGGAGATCAACCGAGCGCTATAAAGGCGCTCGTTGAGGGACTGAAGGAGGGGAAGCGGCATCAGACGCTTCTTGGTGTAACGGGTTCTGGCAAGACTTTCACAGTCGCGAATGTTATTGAAAAAATCCAAAAACCTACCCTCGTCATCGCGCATAACAAAACGCTCGCGGCTCAGCTTGCGGCGGAGTATCAGGAATTTTTTCCGCAAAATGCCGTTCACTATTTCGTTTCTTATTACGATTACTACCAGCCCGAGGCGTATATGCCCATAAGCGACACTTACATAGAAAAAGAAGCGCAGATAAATGAAGATATAGAGAGATTGCGGCACGCAGCGACACAGGCGTTACTGACGAGAAAAGATGTAATTGTTGTCGCATCAGTCTCTTGCATATACGGGCTTGGAAGCCCCTTGGAATACGAAAAGATAAATTTGAAGATTACGAAAGGCGAATCGCTTACGAGAGCGGCGCTTATGCGCCGCCTTATTGCCTTGTATTTTGAACGCGTCGCCGGCGACCTTTCTCCCGGGACATTTCGCGCGCTCGGTTCCCGAGTTGAAATAATGCCCGCGAGCGAGAGAATTATTCGCAGGATTGATTTGTCGAATGGTACAGTTTCCAAAATAGAAGAAATAGACGCGACGACGCGAGAAAAACTCGGCTCGCTTGAGTCGGTTTCCGTATTTCCTGCGAAGCATTATGTTACGCCGAAAGATGTGCAGGAATTGGCGCTCGCTGATATAGAAATAGAACTTAAGGAACAGTTGAAGAAATTTGATGCCTCGGGGAAAATATTGGAAGCGGAACGATTAAAAAGGCGCACAAGACAGGACATTTCTATGATTCGGGAGTTTGGCTTTTGCAATGGAATTGAAAATTACTCTCGCCATTTTGACAGGCGAAAGTCTGGAGAACCTCCGCACACCCTCTTAAGTTACTTTCCTTCTAAACCATGCCGCGCATGCGGTAGTTTCTACCAAGGTCCGACCTTGGTAGAAACTACCGAGGTCCGACCTTGCCAAGTTTGTTTGGAGCGGGGGGTGCTTGCGGATTTTTTGACTATAATCGACGAGTCGCATGTGACTGTTCCACAAATCCGCGGAATGTACGCGGGAGACCGCGCTCGCAAAGACATGCTCGTCGAACACGGATTCCGGCTTCCGAGCGCTGTAGACAATCGCCCGCTCAATTTCTCGGAATTTCAAGCGAGAGTCGGACAGACGATTTATACAAGCGCTACGCCGGGCGCCTATGAACTCGAAAGAAGCGGAAAACTTGTGGAGCAGGTTATTCGCCCGACTGGACTTGTAGACCCGGAAATTATCGTGAGACCAATCATAAGCGCGGAACCAAGAACGGTTCTTAAGGGATTCAAAGAACCGTCCTTGGTTCTAGAAAAATATCCTGGACAGGTGAAAGATTTCATCTCGGAAGTTGAGATAGTAACGAAAAGAGGCGGACGGTCTCTCGTAACGGTACTTACCAAAAAAATGGCTGAAGACCTCACTGCTTTCCTGGTTGAGAAAAAGGTGAGGGCGCGATATATACACTCTGATGTTAAGACAATAGAAAGAATTGAAATCTTGACGAATTTCCGAAAAGGAGAGTTTGATGTTCTTGTAGGAGTTAATCTTTTGCGCGAGGGATTGGATTTACCGGAAGTAGAACTTGTAGGAATACTGGATGCAGACAAGGAAGGATTCCTACGTTCGGAAACTTCGTTAATCCAGACAATTGGCCGAGCTGCGCGAAATGTTCTAGGCAAGGTTATTCTTTACGCAGATTCATCTACAGGTTCGATGGAAAGGGCTATTCGAACAACTAATGAGAGACGCTTGAGGCAGATAGCGTACAATAAAAAGCACGGCATCACGCCGAAGACAATTAAGACTAGAATAAAAGATATTGTCGGCGATATCGTGAGTGCGCGACGGCGCGCGATATTTGACCTCGCAAAGCTGGACGAGGCGGCTTATGTCGGAACCAAGAAGTCCTTGATTGCGAAGAAGAGAAACGAAATGCACGATGCAGCTAGCAAGCTTGACTTCGAGACGGCGGCATTACTGCGAGACGAGATACAGGAACTTGAAAAAGTCGACCGAAAGAAACCAAAACAAACATGACACTATTGATTAAAGAAAATATACCGCTTGCACCTCTCACCACATTTAATATCGGGGGTCCGGCGAGATATTTTACAGAAGTAAGATCGGTAGAGGAGATTAAAGAAGCTATAACTATTGCTCGCGAACGAAAACTGCCACTCATAATTCTTGCTGGAGGAAGTAATGTGCTTGTCCCGGACGAAGGGCTTAATGCGCTCGTGATTTCTATTTTGCTCACGGATTTCAAATTGGTGGGTAATGTGCTCGAATCAGAGGCTGGATGCAACTTACTCTCAATGATAAGTGAAACGACGCGAGCGGGCCTTGGCGGGTGGGAAAATTTAGCGGGAATTCCTGGAACAATAGGCGGAGCCATTCGCGGAAATGCGGGAGCTTTCGGAACGGAGATTAAGGATGTAGCTGTGAAAGTTGGAGCATTCAATATAAAGACGGGAAAAATAAAAGAGTTCTCAAATTCAGAAAGTGAATTTGCGTACCGCAACAGTTTCTTTAAAAAGAATCCAGATTGGTTCATCACCAAGGTGGCCGTTGGTCTTCATGTTGTGGATTATGCAAAGAGCGCGAGGTTAATCGAAACAACAATTACGGAGCGCGAAAAGAGACATCTTCAAAATATCCAAGCAGCTGGCTCATATTTCATGAATCCGGTTGCGCCGAAGGAGGTGCAGGAAATGTTTGAACGCGAAAAAGGCATGAAATCGCGCAAGGACCGGGTTCCAGCCGGCTGGCTAATCGAAAAGGCCGGAATGAAGGGTGCGAAAGTTGGCGGCGCTATCGCGAGCTTGCAACATCCTAATTATCTAGTGAATACGGGAGGCGCCACAGCCCTTGATGTTAGAAATCTAGCCGAGAAAATCAAACAGGCAGTAAAAAAACAATACGGAATAGGATTGGAAGAAGAAGCTGTGATAATGCGACTCTGATTCTTTTTGCTCTAACCATAATGTTCGTGTATTGTGCACTCATACCCCCTAAGGGAAACGAGGGGGAGTAATTTGTTGTTATGTCAAAATCACATGAAAACCTTGAAGAAGCAGGGAAAATAGTCATTAAAGGCGCTCGAACTCATAATCTCAAAAATATCACGGTTGAAATACCGCGAAATAAGATGATAGTTTTTACCGGACTTTCTGGCTCCGGTAAATCATCCCTTGCATTCGATACGATTTTTGCGGAGGGCCAGAGAAAATATGTAGAATCTCTTTCTGCTTACGCTCGCCAATTCCTGCGCCAAATGCAGAAGCCGGATGTGGACGAAATAACCGGCCTCTCACCCGCAATTTCAATAGACCAGAAGTCGCGCTCCAACAATCCGCGTTCTACTGTCGCCACAATTACGGAAATTTACGATTATCTGCGGGTTCTTTATGCTCGCGTGGGAAAGCCGCACTGTCTCACTTGCGGGCGGGAAGTCAAAAAGCATTCTAACGAGGAAATATTGGAATCTGTCCTCCACATCGTGGATAAGGCAAGAAAGCACCAAGGTGGGG
>JBBUFE010000028.1:0-22234 GCA_038056635.1 Patescibacteria group bacterium | reverse complement strand
GTGCGACCTCGGGGAATTCCCCGAGGTCGCACCTTGGTGGAAAAGTCGGCAAGAAAAAGCTTACCAAGAACATTTCGGGCGCAAGAATCACAATAACTTCGCCAGTTGTCGTAGGCAGAAAGGGCGAATACTACCAACTCCTTTACGATTTGCTCAACAAGGGTTTTGAGAGAGTGATTATAGACGGAGAGGTGAAAAAGCTTCGAGAGAGAATAATTCTAGAAAAGAATCATAAGCACGACATTGACATTGTGGTGGACGAAATCTTTGTCTCGGAGTTTGCCGACGATGCTAAGGCCGCAAGAGAGCGCGCGTCTGAAGCAATTGAGAGAGCTCTTCACGAATCAGACGGCCTCGTGAAAATAGTAGATGTTTCAGGCGGGTCGCACATTGTTTCAGCAAAATTCATGTGTCCGTACGACGGATTCTCGTTTCCAGAAATAGAACCCCGTCTTTTCTCCTTCAATTCCCCCCACGGGGCATGTCCAACATGCAACGGTCTCGGCTCCAAATATTTCTTCAGCGATGAGCCGTGTGATGTGTGCAAAGGGGCGCGATTACGACCGGAGGCACTGCATGTATTTCTTGGGATGAGCCGAGGAGACACCTCGCAAGCGAGGAGTCACCTCGGCTCTCCGCGCGGACCGTCCACAGGCGATTTAGTAAAATCGGATACTAAACCAATCGGCCTCAGCATCGCAGATTTGACCTCCTCGTCCATAGATGACGCGCAAGGATTTTTTGACGCATTGAAACTCACTAAAAAAGAGGAAGAAATATCACGAGTCATTATTAAAGAAATCTTGAGTCGGCTCCGATTCATGCAAAATGTCGGAATTGAATATCTGACGCTTGACCGAAAGGCAAATACCCTTTCCGGCGGCGAGGCACAGCGCATTCGACTCGCCTCGCAATTGGGAAGCGGTCTTGTGGGGGCTCTCTATGTGCTAGATGAGCCGACTATCGGACTCCACCAGCGCGACAATGACAAACTCATAGAGACGCTTAAGCACCTGCGGGATATTGGCAACACGGTAATAATTGTGGAGCACGACGAGGATACTATATTCGCGTCGGATTATATTGTTGACTTGGGTCCAGGCGCGGGCGTACACGGCGGAAATGTTGTCGTATCCGGCTGGCTTGACGACTTATTGACGGCGAAACATCCGCCAGCTGGCGGACGGTCCCGCACTCTCTCGTATCTCCGCGAAGAAATCGCGATTGATATGCCCAAAAAACGCCGTACTGCGGACAGGGGAAAGATAAAAATACGCGGGGCCTCGAAGTTCAACATAAATAACCTCAACGCGGATATTCCGCTTGGCAGGCTTGTTGCTGTAACAGGAGTGTCTGGTTCTGGGAAATCCACTTTTCTGTATGAGATATTGCACCGAAACTTTCTGGCGAAATTTGATAAGCGATACCGAACGGCAAAAATTTACAACTGCAAAGAATTCAGCGGCACAGAATATCTCGCGCGCTCCATTTTGATAGACCAATCAGCGATAGGAAGAACGCCTCGCTCTAATCCGGCGACATATACAGGCGCGTTCACGCATATCCGCGACCTTTATGCAATGAGCGAAGAAGCGAGGGCGCGCGGGTGGGGGCCGGGACGCTTCAGCTTTAATGTAAAAGGCGGGCGATGCGAAGTGTGCCAAGGCAACGGATTAGTCGCTGTGGAAATGCTTTTTTTGCCCACAGTTTACGTTACTTGCGATATGTGCAACGGAAAGCGGTTTATGAAAGAAACGCTTGAAGTAAAGTACAAGAAGAAAAGCATATTCGATGTTCTTTCAATGGCAGTTGAAGAGGCGCTATCGTTCTTTGAAGATATTCCAGCGATTGCCGACAGATTAAGAACCCTTTCGGATGTCGGGCTCGACTATCTTGAACTAGGCCAGAGCGCGACGACTCTTTCCGGCGGGGAAGCGCAGAGAGTTAAAATTGCCTCCGAGCTATATAGACCACTTTCCGCGAAAGCAGTCTACCTTTTAGACGAGCCGACAGTCGGACTTCATTACGATGACGTACAGAAACTTATTGACATTCTACAAAAACTGGTGGAGCGCGGAAACAGTGTCATTGTTATCGAACACAATCTTGATGTCTTGAAATGCGCCGATTACATCGTCGATATGGGTCCCGAAGGCGGGGCTGGTGGCGGAAAAATTGTCGCGCAGGGAACACCGGAGGAGGTTTCTAAAACCGATGGTTCGCACACCGGATATTATCTCAAACGCTCATTAAAGAAGAACTAGCGAGACCGCCCGCTGTATTCCAGAAGTGAATTGCTTTTTAACGAATGCGGCTTCATTTCTGCAAGAGACATAATAAAGCTGTCGGCAAGCTGTCTATTTGTGATTAGCGGGATGTTCAAGTCCACCGCCATCCGACGAATTATGTAGCCGTCTTTGGATTCTTGGTCGGAAACGCGCGTTGGGATATTTATTATCAGGTCAAGATTGCCTTTTTCGATAAGCGCTAGAACCCCCGGCTCTTTCTTTGTACTGATTTTATAAACTTTATCGCACGCAACGCTGTTTTCGTTCATAAAGTCCGCTGTGTCCTCGGTAGCAAATAATTTGAATTTCATTTTTGCCAGCTCGCGGAGGGCTGGAAGCAATTTCACTCTGTTTTCCTCTTTACTAAGCGATACTAAAATATTTTTTCTGGGCAAACGAAATCCTGAAGCCATCATCGCTTTAATCAATGCCTCTGGAAATGAGTCGCCGAAGCAGACCACCTCGCCGGTGGAAGCCATTTCTACATTTGACACTGGGTCCGCACCCTTGATTCGCGCGTATGAGAATTGCGGAGATTTTACAGCGACAAAATCCAGCTCGAGCGTTCTATAGTCGCCCGAGACATCCTTGCCTAGCATAGCCTTTGTTGCGATATCGATGAAATTATATCCCGTTACTTTTGAGACGAATGGGAAACTGCGCGATGAACGAACATTGCATTCAATGACTTGCAGGTGATTATCTTTTGCAAGGAACTGGATGTTGAAAGGCCCTGTAATCTTTAATTCCTTAACGATGCTTTTGGTAATCTGCTTTGCTCGGCGTATCGTTTCCATGTAAGTTCGCTGTGCAGGTAATACTACAGTCGCATCTCCGGAGTGAGTCCCGGCATTTTCGACATGCTCGGTGATTGCATATATTACGAGTTTGCCCTGCGATGCGACGCCGTCGATTTCGATCTCGCGCGCATTTTCGATAAATTTTGATATGACCACCGGATGTTCGTCTGAAATGTCGGTCGCGCGTTTAAGGAATTTTGAAAGTGACACTTCATCATAAGCGACTTTCATTGCAGAACCAGAGAGAACATACGACGGCCGAACGAGGACTGGGTAGCCGATTTTTAACGCTTCGCGTGCGACGGCTTTGTGCGTTGTGAGTTCCACCCATGCAGGTTGGTCTATGTCCAGACGGTCTAGCAGTTTTGAAAACGCGTGTCGGTCTTCTGCCCTGTCGATATTTTTAGGGCTCGTGCCCAATATGCGCACGCCGTTATTGTGCAGAGGCAGCGCGAGATTATTGGGAATTTGTCCGCCAGTGGAAATTACAACACCGCGCGATTTCTCAAATTCATAAATATCAAGCACTCGCTCGAGCGACAGTTCCTCAAAATACAAACGATTTGACATGTCATAGTCGGTGGAGACGGTCTCTGGGTTTGAGTTAATCATTACCGTTTCGTATTCATTTTTTGAGAGCGTTTTGAGCGCTTGGACGCAAGACCAATCAAATTCAACCGAAGAGCCGATGCAATATGGTCCGCTTCCTAAAACAATCACGCTTTTCTTCCCGCGAGTTACGTCGTTTTCCGTCCCGTTGTAGGTCAGATATAGATAATTCGTTTTCGCGGGAAATTCTCCCGCCAATGTGTCTATTTGCTTGATGACAGGCAAGATTTCCAGGCGTTTTCGTTCTTTACGGACTTTATCCTCGGTGCTTTTAGTGAGAGTAGCGATTTGGATATCGGAAAAACCGAGCTTTTTAGCGTCCAGAATGGTTTTTCTACCAAGGTCCGACCTTGGTAGAAATTTTGCGTAGCGGACAATGTTTTCCATCTTTTGCAAAAACCACGGGTCAATGCCGGAGATGGAACTAATTTTCTTCGGGCTTATTCCAGAGCGAAGCGCTTGCGCGATTGCAAAAATACGGCGGGTTGTCGGATTTTTAATTTCGTCGAGATATTGCGCGACCTTGAAGTTTCCGTTTTTATTTGCGGTGAATCCATCGGCGCCGATAGAGAGCATCCGAATCGCTTTTTGCAAAACTTCCTCGAAACTCCTGCCTATAGCCATAACCTCGCCGACGCTTTTCATCTCCGTGCCGATTAGCGTAATGGCATTTTCAAATTTCGTGAGGTCCCAACGGGGCATTTTTAGGACTATGTAATCAAGTGCAGGTTCGAAACACGCGGCAGTCGTCTTTGTAACTGAATTTTTCAGTTCGGGCAAAGTGAAACCCAAAGCGAGCTTCGTGGCGACGAACGCGAGCGGATATCCAGTCGCTTTCGATGCGAGAGCGGACGAGCGAGAGAGCCGGGCATTAACTTCAATCACGCGATATTCGCCTGTTTTCGGGTGCAAAGCGTATTGAATGTTGCATTCCCCGACAACTCCAAGATGGCGGATGGCTCTTATCGCGATTTCGCGCAGTCGATGGTACTCCTCGTTCGAAAGAGTTTGCGATGGCGCCACCACCATGCTTTCTCCCGTGTGAATTCCCATCGGGTCTATGTTCTCCATGTTGCAGACTGAAATGCAATTGTCGGCGCTATCGCGCACGATTTCGTACTCAACCTCTTTCCATCCGCCTAAATATTCTTCTATCAGCACCTGCGGGTGTACCCCGTTAGAAACAGCGTCTCTAACGGGGCGAGGATGGAAAATCGCCGCTAATTTTTTGGATAGTTCATCGGAATTCCGCACGATGCCGGAACCCTCTCCCCCTAAGGCGAATCCGGCCCGCACCATAACGGGGTAGCCAATTTTGTCTCCCGCCTTGCGCGCGTCTGCAATATTTGTTGCTGCGAAACTTCGCGCAGTTTTAACATCAATTTCCGCCAATCGTTTTACGAACAACTCGCGGTCTTCCGTGTTTCTGATTGTGGAAATCGGCGTCCCTAATACTTTGACTTTGTATTTGGCAAGAATGCCCTTCGACTGAAGTTCGAGTCCGAGATTGAGAGCGGTTTGACCGCCGAACCCAAGTAATATTGCTTCTGGCTTTTCCTTTTTTATAACTTGCATTGCAAATTGCAGAGTGAGCGGTAGAAAATAAACCGCGTCAGCAAGATTTTCATCCGTTTGCACTGTAGCGATGTTGGGATTTAAAAGAACCACACGGATTCCTTCTTCCTTTAGAGCTTTGATTGCTTGCGTGCCTGAATAATCGAATTCGCCAGCCTGACCGATTTTCAGGCCTCCAGACCCTAGGAGTAAGACACTGCGGGGTTTAATAAGTGCGGACATATCAGTTTTTTTTGGGTATTGCATGCAAGAAATCTTCGAAAATCCAAGCGGTATCTGTCGGGCCGGGCGACGCTTCAGGATGAAACTGCACCGCGCTCCAGGGCCTTGTTCTATGCTTTATGCCTTCGACGCTTCCGTCGTTCGCATTCGTAAACCAAACTTTCCAGTCGCCGGGAAGCGACTTCGCGTCCACGGCATATCCGTGATTTTGAGAGGTGATGTAGCACCGCTTCGTTTCGACATCTATGCACGGCTGGTTCTGCGAGCGATGCCCGTATTTCAGTTTATAAGTGCCGGCGCCTCCAGCTAGTGCAAGAAGCTGTGTTCCAAGGCAAATGCCGAGAATGGGTTTATTCGAAATCATTGCCCTCTTAACGTTCGCTATAGTTTCCGGGCACATATTCGGGTCTCCAGGTCCGTTTGAAATTACAATGGCGTCGTAAGCGTCGTTGCTAAAGTCGTAGTCCCAGGGCACTCGGATTATTTTAATTCCTGGCCGTTGGAGCGAGCGCAAAATATTTTCTTTCATTCCGCAATCTATAAGCACGATAGTTGCAGGACCTGCCCCATAAGTTTCAGGCCTTTTTGTGCTAACTCGTGCCACAAGATTTTCCTCGTTTGGGTCGAGAAACTTTGTCCTGCCAGAAGCCGAAGCCCTAACAGGATTGGCGTCTATGACGCCTAACATGACACCATGCTCACGGATCTTTTTCGTTAGGGCGCGCGTGTCCACGCCAGTTATTGCCGGGACTTTCGAGCGTATCAGCCATTGTGCAAGCGACTGTCGCGCGGAATGATGGGAATAATTTTGAGAGTATTCGGCTACGACCAGTCCCGCTGCCTGGATTTTCGATGACTCAAAAAAGCGCCTCTCCGGAACGCCGTAACTTCCGACCAGCGGATAACTTAAAACAAGTATCTGTCCTGCATAAGACGGGTCAGAAAGACTCTCGACATACCCGACCATTCCCGTATTGAAAACGACTTCTCCGGAGGCGTATCCGCCAGCCGGCGGAGCGCCGAAACTCTTGCCCTCAAATATGGTTCCGTCCTCAAGAATTAATTTCATACTTTGTTGGACCCGCCGTCGCTAAAGCTAGGGCGGGCTACTCTCTTATGAAAATGCCCGCTATTCGCGGGCATTGAAGAAGAGTAGAAAAATACACCCGTGCGGGTGTGCTCATGCTTGCATTCCTGCGGCTTCATTAAGATTGGATTATATGCCCGCTGTGAAAAAAGTCAAACTGTGGATAGATCGAACAAAGTTATCTCATGGGGTATAATCACCCGATGTCAAAAAAGCGCGATAAAATATCGTCTCCCAGTGCTTTTATCGGCATGGACGGAAACGGCATCATCTCTTTCGGCTCCGGCCAGCCTGACCTCCCGCCGCCGCAAGAAATATTTGTCGACTTCAGAAACTCGCGGACATTCAAGTACGGGCTTATAAAGGGCGACCTAAAATTGAGGGAAGCTCTTGCGAAAGAATACCCGCAGGCGGAAGCTGAAGATTTCGTAATCACAAACGGCGCGTCCGAGGCGCTAGACTTAATTTTCCGCGCCATTCATGCAATGCATGGGAAGTGCCGCGTGCTCTTATGCCGGCCCTATTACTATTCGTATCCGCCTATTGTCGAGTACGCGGGCCTTGTTCCGGTATACACGCAGCTTAAAGAGGGGCGCATAGATCTGGAAGATTTTAAGAAGAAAGTCCAGGGTGTGAAAGCAATACTCATAAATTCTCCTTCGAATCCTACCGGTCGCGTGGAAGATATGGAAACTCTCCGCGCCATAGAAAAAATAACGGCGAAACTCGGTGTCTATGTCATTTCTGATGAAGTGTATAAAGACCTCATTTACGAACGGGGAAATTACATTGTTAAGGGAAAACACGTCGTCACGATAAATTCATTTTCCAAGACGTATGCGATGTGCGGGTTGCGCGTTGGATATCTTTGGTCCAGTGATCAAAGAATAGTGCAGGCGGTGGCGGACATCAAAGTGCACACCTCGATGAACACTAATACTTTAGGGCAAGAGATGGCTCTCCGCGCGATGAGTGTTCCTAGTTCCTTCGTCGCAAAGCAGACAGCGATTTGGAGAGAGCGAAGGGATATTATCTACAAAGGCTTGTGCGACATGGGCTTCAGTCTTTGGAAGCCAGAAGGCGCCTTTTATGTTCTTCCGAATATACGGAACTCGTCCCGTGTCGTTTCGGATCTTTTTTATGAACATAAGACAATCGTATACGACGGCGCGTGGTTCGGCGCTCCGAACCGCATTCGTCTCTCCTACGCGCTCGATGCGCCACTGATAAAAGAAGGCCTTGGCCGTATAAAAAAATACTTGCGAGGGAAGGAAAACTGGCTTAAATGAGCGAGCGCCCAAAAAGTGCTTTCGGCTAATTTCATTTTGCACATGCGGCAAGGAGTTCGTCTATGACTTTCGCTGTCTCGTGCGGGCCGGCGACATCTATGGTTTGTATTCCGGTAGGTATTACAATCGCGTCATTTCCGCCGGGATATAACGCATCGCCGACAAAAAGCATTTCGGATGGCTTTAACCCGAGCCTTTTAGCGAGCCATTGTACGCCGTATGCCTTATCTATTCCTTTGCGAGTAATGTCTATAGCCGTCCTGCCGCCGAGAAGGATATTAAATCCCGGCAGTTTTGGCGCAAGGAATTGTACAAGTTTTTTGCGCTTAGTTCCGAGGGGGTCCCAAAGGACTTTTTCTCCTGCAGGAGCGTAAGTTCCGATAGCTGAAAAAGTAATCTGTGTATCGCGTGCAAGAAATTGGTCGCCATACAATGGCGCGCCTTGCGTGATAGCGGTCTCTAGGAGCCCCTCTTTAACCAAACGAATGATTGTGGCACATTCATCTTCCGTTAAAGCGTTCTTATATAAATTGCTCCACCCTCCGTTTTTAGAGGTGAAGCATTGGGAAGCAGTATCTGTGAACAGGTAAAGCTCGGCCTTGCTAATGTCACCCGACAAAGAAGGCAGGAGGTCTTGTTCCATGCGAGAGAGGCTTGCGCCCGACATTATTGCAACGGGCATTAATTTAAGAAGCTTGCGGAGCCTCTCTGCCACGTGGGGCGCGGGCGGCTGGAAACTCTCGGACAGCGTGTTGTCCAAATCAAAGACCACCGCGCGCGGGCATCTCACCCCGTTAGAAGCCCGCCCGCCATCGCCTAAAGCTGCGTTGGTGATTGCTCTGCTAGTTGGTAAATACATAACAATTGTTTCGAGTGTTACTTATATCGCTCTGGCTTTGGCGGGCAGGCTTTCTCATTCATAAAGTAATATTGATTTTTGTTTCGCCACCTCGTCTCTTTGTTTGCACTCCGGAAAGAAGGCTTCTAACGGGGTCACATCTGTACATTTTTGGCATTGTCTCCGACTTTTGTTCGGGATTTATACCATTCAATAATTAGCGGAATGAATGAAGCGATGATAATCGCGATAATAATCGGAGTAATGTAACGGTCAATTTGCGGGAAGATCTCTCCCAGAAAATATCCCGCGAATGTAACCCCCGCGCCCCAAAGCACTCCGCCAACGACATTATAGATAAAAAATGTCCGATATCGCATTTCCGCTATACCCGCAAGTATAGGGGCGAATGTGCGAACTATCGGGACGAGGCGCGCAAAGACTATGGCGCGAACGCCATGTTTCTCGTAAAAAGCCCTCGTCTTTTCCAAGTATGACTTGCGGAAGAATCGTGAGTCCTCGCGTTTGTAAAGCGCATGCCCTACTTGCGAGCCGAACCAGTAGCCCGCATTGTCGCCAAGTATTGCCGCGATGGTGATTAACGGTGCAAGCAACCACACATTAAAAAATCCGTGGGACGCAAGAAGGCCGGCTGTAAAGAGCATGCTGGAACCGGGCAGAAAGAACATAAAAAAAAGGCCGGTTTCCGCAAACACGGCCGCAAAAAGACCCGTATAGCCAATGAGCCGGACCATCTGTTCCAATTCGCCCTGCGGTATGTATTCCATAATATCGCGACAGTATACCTCGTGAGAGAGCAACAACCAATAAAGCGCGCATTCTCCTCGCGCATTACAGGTGAACAAAGTGTACCCAAGAACGTTAATTCGTAGTCTGGAGTTTCTTGCATGAGTTACGCTACTTGTAACATATGTACAAGTAGTGTAACTCATGCTCAACAACCCATGCGCAATACGCATGGTCTGGTTCGTAACCGGCGCAATTACACGAACGAATTCGGAATTGGGAATTTTTTGCACATCGTGCGGATTTCCTCTCGGATTTTTTTCTGCAATTTCTCATTCGCGCGATTTTCCAGTGCATCCGCCATGAGTTCCGCAACGCGCGCGCACTCTTTCTCCTTGAATCCTCGCGTGGTTACGGCTGGAGTGCCGAAGCGGATTCCTGATGGGTCCATCGGCCCGCGCGTATCGTCGGCGATTGCGTTTTTGTTGAGCGTTATGCCGGCTTGGTCCAATAACGCCTCGGCCTCTTTTCCGGAAATTCCTAGAGAACCAAAAACATCCGCAAGAATGAGATGGTTATCAGTTCCGCCAGTCAAAAGGCGGATATTTCGCGCATTAAATACTTTAGCCATCGCCTGCGCGTTTCTTATGACTTGTTTAGCATATTTACGGAATGAAGGATGAAGCGCTTCGCCGAAAGCGACGGCTTTTGCCGCGATATTGTTCATGTGTGGGCCACCTTGCAGGCCGGGGAAGACCATCTTATCTATTTTCTTCGCTATTTCTTCGCTTTCGCGCGTGAGAATCATACCTCCGCGCGGGCCTCGCAATGTCTTGTGCGTGGTAGTCGTCATGACATCAAACCCGAAATCAAAAGGATTTTTTACCGCTTTCCCTGCAATCAGGCCCGCGATGTGCGCGATGTCCATGACCGCATATGCGCCAACCTCGCGGGCAATTTCAACGAATTTTGCGTAGTCGAGTTCTCGCGGATACGCGGAAAAACCCGCTAAGACAATTTTGGGCTTCGCTTTTATTGCTGTCTGACGCATTTCTTTGTAATCAATTTCGCCCGTATCCGGGTCTTTCATTTTGTATCGCACGAAATTAAATATTTTTGTGAGATAAGTTACTGGATGCCCGTGGGTAAGATGTCCTCCGTGGGAGAGGTCCATACCTAAAACAGTGTCGCCGGGGTTTAGGAGCGCGAAGTACATTGCAATATTGGCATTTGCGCCTCCGAGCGTTTGCACGTTTGCATATTTGCAATTAAACAGTTTTTTCGCTCTCTCGATTGCGAGCGTTTCAACAATATCCGTGTATTTTTGCCCGCCGTAATAACGTTTTCCCGGATATCCCTCCGAATATTTGTTCGTGAGAATTGAGCTGTTTGCCTCGCGCACCGCTTTTGAGACATAGTTCTCCGAAGGAATCAGTTCAATCCCTTCCGCCTCGCGCTTTTCCTCTCCCTGAATAGCCGCGTAAACCTGCTTATCCTGCCTTCGTATAAATTCGTAGTCTTTCACATGAATGTTGTTAAGCGAATAAGTTAGTGCCTGCAGAATATCATATTTAATTAGGCCTGTTATCCAGATTGCGGAAACCAGCTACTGTGAGTTCAGCCTTGATCGGCGGGTGAGGGTCATATCCTTCTAGCGAGACGTGCTCTGGACGGAACGTATCGAGACCTGTTACGGCATCATTAATTTTGACTGCCGGGAACGGCCTTGGCTCGCGCTCAAGCTGTTGCCGTATTGCCGCCTCGTGGTCTTCATAGAAATGTACGTCGCCGAACGTGTGTACGAACTCTCCGGCTTCGCGTCCCAGTATCTTTGCGACAATCTGGCACAGGAGAGCATAACTCGCGATGTTGAATGGTACGCCGAGGAAAATATCAGCGCTTCGCTGATAGAGTTGAAGCGAGACCTTTCCATGCTTTATATTCATTTGATACATATTGTGGCAGATAGGGAAATGATTGGCCTCATCGGGCTTGGCCATTGTGTACAGATATTCAGGGTTCCACGACGTCACGATTGCATTGTGGCAACTTGGGTCATTCCGCAGTTCTTCAATTGCCCACGCAAGCTGGTCAATTCCGCGCCCATTTTTAGCCGGCCAATGACGCCACATTTCGCCGTAGATATGGCGAAGCACCCCGTGTTGTTTTGCGAATTCGGTATCTTCTTTGATTCTCGCAACGAATTCTTCTTTGGTTATATCAGGCCACTTGCCCTTCTGCGCGTATTCCATGTACGTGCGATACGGATAATCGTCCCAGATGTGTACGTTGTTATCGACAAGATATTTGATGTTGTTCTGGCCGCTCATGAACCAATAAAGTTCTTGCAGAACGCCGTTCCAGTAAACGCGCTTTGTGGTCAACAGCGGGAAACCCTTGGAAAGGTCGAATCGTATTTGCCTGCCGAAAGCACCGATTGTCGCTTTGCCGTGTCCAGCGTCGACCTGCCTGTCTCCCGCCTCGAGGAGTTCCCGCATCAGGTCAAGATACTGATGTTCGGGATGGAGCGTCATAGCTTGTAGCGAATGCAATACATAAATAATTTTCAGTTACGATTTTTTCTGCGTGAAGTCTGCGTTGTTCTGCGATTTCGTGCAGAAATAAAGTGGTTCCAGTTATTTGTGGCGAAACGGCCCACTTTCTTGTAGTTTTGCTTTGGCGGGCTGGAAATCATTGAAAAAGTAATTTGCGCTATTTCCATTCCAGGGCGCAGGATTATAGGAATGTTGTTCTGGTTCGTTATCTCAAAAGTGATATTAAGAAAATGCCCGGGATTGATGATGCCGGCGGTGTTGTGAATCATTAATCCGACGCGCGCGAGCGATGATTTTCCGCCGACTTGTATTAGATAATGGTCGGAGCCGAAAAATTCCTTTGAAATGCCGAGCACAGAAACACCCGGATGCAGAACGAATTCATCGCCGTCTTTGACTTTTATTTCGCGTGTCTTCGCGTATATCTTTTTAACTGGGTCTACGAACTGCGTATTGCTCTCGTCGTTCACGGTGAATTGATTTCCGAGCAAGATATCGTACGAGACTGGCTGGAGGCGCTTCTTTTGAAACGGTCTTAGAATAATGTTGCCGTTTTTAATCGCTTTTTTTATGTCGGTGTCAGACAAAAACATAGGTTTCTACTCTATCACGAAAATATTGTCTGTGCCGTAGTATTCCTCCCAGTGCTTATTATAGAAAGCGAACATGCGCTCTAAGCGGTCCTGCGGAAGCTCTTCCACCCCAAGCTCCTTCATAAGCGCGCGCACCTGTTTTTCTGCAATAGCGAGTCGATTTCTATCCTCCACAACGCGCTCGAACTCGGCAAGCCAGCCGTAGCCCGCATTTTTATCCAGCGTGACATTAATTCCTCGGCAAAGATATTCTTCGCGCTCGCGCGACCACTTCGCTTGATATTTGAATCCGCTCGCGAGAATAATTTTGTCTATGGTATCTAAAGACACGGAAATCTTTTCCTCAAACTCTATGCGTGAAATCCCGTTCGCGCTGGAGTCATCTCCGACAGAAACTTTAAGCACGAGGAGAACGGCATCGTCTTTTTGGCGCGAGCGAATTGAAAATTCGCTCGCGCGTCCCGCAAGGTTCCTCAACTTCGCTGCAAGTTCAGGTAATAGATGAGGAGATATTTTCGCGACAAGCGTTTTCAAACTTCCGTCGACGAAATAATGATTCAATTGCTTGTTTCTTGATATGAGAGCGCAACCTGGGTCCGCTTTTCTCATCGCCTTGCGAACCTCCTCCGCGCGCTCCTTGCTTCCAAGCAAAGACTTAACTTCCACTTCGTATGAATGCATGTGGGCATTATATCCGGTATAGTAAGGATATGAAAAAGCCCATCATCGCCGCAGTGGTGGCCATAGGGAAAAATCGGGAACTGGGGAAAGGCGGGAAGCTCCTGTGGCACATACCGGACGATTTAAAGCGCTTTAAACGACTGACTGCTGGACACCCGATAATAATGGGAAGAAAGACATTTGAATCTATAATCGGATATTTAGGAATGCCGCTTCCGGACCGCACCAACATCGTTGTGACGAGACAGCCGAGTTATATCGACCTCGTAGGTCGATATGGAAATCAGGTGATAGTTGTACCTTCTATTGAAGAGGGAATTGAAAAAGCAAGGACATTAGACTCGAAAGAAATTCACATCGGCGGGGGTGCCGAAATATATCGACAAGCGTTTCCATACATGGACAGACTTTGCTTAACCTTAATTGACGATGAGAAAGAAGCAGACACTTTTCTCCCTCCATACGAGCACATTTTCACGAAGAAAGTCTTTGAAGAGTCGCGCGAATGGAAAGGCCTGCGCTACAAGTGGGTGGATTTGGAAAAATGACCAAAATCCTCTGACTTCGACGAGTTCGCTGATTCGGGATATATTATAGAGGTGATGCCGAAAAGAATCACTGTCAGAACGACAATCGAAGATGCCAGAGCTAACGGCTACCTCAAAACACTGAAATCCATTTTTCCGACCCTGCGTATCGAGGGCGTGTCGGTCACAGATGCTTACACCATAGACGCACAAATTACTGGAAAAGATTGCGAAATTATAGCGAAACAACTAACAAATCCTTTAGTTGAGGAGTATTCCACAGAGAGCGTTCTTGCTCCGGAATCATACGCTTACTCAATTGAAATCGGATATCACCCCGGCGTAACCGATAATATCGGCAACACGGCGAAGCAAACGGCAGAAGATTGTCTCGGCCGCAAATTCAAAGAAGGCGAGGCTGTGTATTCCGCCAGATTTATTTTTCTTACTGGTGAGTTAAATCTACAAGAAATGGAATCGGTTGCGCGCGAATTGCACAATCCTCTAATCGAGAGCGTGAATATCTTAAGCGAAGCGGACGCGAAGGAGCATGGTCATCCAATAATTGCCAAAAGAGTTTCGCTCGGGAAAAGAGCTCCTCGCGCAAGCGAGATTGACTTGAGTGTTGATGATGCAGAACTTGAAAAGATAGGAAAGGAGGGAATTAAGAATCCAGTGGGTACTCCGCGAGGACCTCTTTCGCTTAATCTTCGCACAATGAAAACAATTAGCGCTCATTTCCGAAAACTTGGCAGAAATCCGACAGATGTGGAATTGGAATCTTTGGCGCAAACGTGGTCCGAGCACTGCAAGCACACAATCTTCGCAGACCCATTGGACGAGGTGAAAGAGGGGATTTATCGTCGATACATCAAAGGAGCGACAGAGGAGATAAGAAGGAAAAAGGCGAAAAAGCCCATTAGAGGCAAAATCTCTAACGGGCCAGGGGATTTTTGTGTTTCGGTATTTACCGATAATTCCGGCGCGATTGCCTTTGACGAGAAATATCTGGTGACTCACAAAGTCGAGACGCACAATTCGCCCTCGGCGCTTGACCCGTTTGGCGGCTCTGTTACGGCAATTGTAGGAGTGAACCGCGACACATTAGGATTTGGGCTTGGGGCGAAACCGATTGCGAATGTGTATGGCTTTTGCGTTGCTCCGCCAGCCGGCGGACCAAATGACGCGACTCCGCTGTATCGAGATGCTGCAAAAAAACAGCCGCTTCTTCCTGCGCGGCGGATTTTGGAGGGAGTCGTGCGAGGAATAAATGCGGGCGGCAATCAAAGCGGAATCCCCACTGCCCTTGGTTTTGTCGCAGTCGACCCAAGTTATCGAGGCAAGCCTCTTGTCTATGGCGGAACCGTGGGACTTATTCCTAGAAAACTGGGTAGCAAGAAGCTCTATGAGAAAAAAGCTCGCCATGGAGATTACATCGTGATGGTTGGCGGACGCGTGGGCGTCGATGGAATTCATGGCGCTACATTCTCATCTGAATCTCTTTCTGGCGGTTCGCCTGCAACAGCAGTTCAGATTGGCGACCCGATTACTCAAAAGAAACTTTCGGATGCGATTGTGCGCGAAGCGCGTGACCTAGGATTATACTCAAGTATTACCGACGACGGCGCCGGAGGACTTTCCGGCTCGGTAGGCGAGATGGCAAAAGAGAGCGGCGGGTGTGATGTTGATTTGGGCAAAGTCCCTCTGAAATATCCCGGCCTTGCGCCGTGGCAAATTTGGCTCTCGGAATCCCAAGAGAGAATGACACTAGCAGTTCCAAAAAAGAATTGGACTGCACTCAAAAAGATATTCGCTCGGCATGACGTGGAAGCGGCTAATATTGGCACATTCACAAACACGGGACGATGCGTTGTTCGGTATGAGAGTAAGAAAGTGATGGACATTGAAATGTCGTTTTTACATAACGGACGGCCTATTGAAATTCAAACAAGTAAGAAAGTTGTTCACACATACCGCGAGCCGCCAACGGCGGTTCGCAATTCCAATCTTCGCGAGGCGCTTCTTCAAATTCTCGCGCGACCGAATATCGGCTCTATATCTTTTATTTCAGAGCAATACGACCACGAGGTGCAGGGCACATCGGTAACTAAACCTTTGCAGGGGAAGGGCAGAGTGAATGCCGATTCCGCAGTCCTTCAACCGCTCCCTGATTCAACGCGCGGAATTGTGCTCTCGCATGGATATTGCCCGTGGTACTCGCAAATTAACACATACGCTATGGCGGCCGCGGCGATTGATACTGCGATTAGGAACGCCGTTTGTGCCGGGGCTTCTCGCGATTACCTGGCGATTTTGGATAACTTTTGCTGGTCCAGTTCGAATACGCCGGAGAGATTGTACGAGTTAAAAGAATCTGCGCGCGCCTGCTTTGATTATGCAACCGCATACGGAACACCGTTTATTTCCGGGAAAGACAGCATGTTCAACGATTTCCGCGGATACACGGAAAAAAGCGATAATATTCATATTTCGGCAATCCCGACGCTTCTTATTTCTGCAATCGGCGTCATTGCTGATGCTACTATGGCGATGACGATTGATTTTAAACAGCCAGGGGATTCTATTTATTTGGTAGGAGAAACGAATGATGAACTTGGCGCGTCTGAATATTTTTCGATGTTGGGGGACAGTGCAGGGAGCACTGTTCCAGTCGTCGACGCGAAAAAGAATGCAAAAGCATACGACGCACTGTCAAAAGCGATTCAAAATAATATCGCCGCATCTGCAATTGGCGTTGGTCGGGGCGGGCTCGCGGTCGCGCTCGCAAAAAGCGCGGTTGCGGGACAGCTTGGCGCGGAGATCAATCTTAAGAATTTGCCGGGAAATGCAAAACGGAACGACTCCATTTTGTTTTCCGAAAGCCAAGGACGAATACTTGTTTCAGTCCGCCCCGAAGCCAAAGGGGCATTCGAAAAACTCTACCAAGGTCGGACCTTGGTAGAAATAGGCAAAGTTACCGGGGAAAGAGTTTCCATCGAACTGCCAAAGACGCGCGTCGAGGCGTCGGTTTCGGAACTCAAGAGCGCGTATCGTTCGTTTTTTAAAAATTGGTAGTTCGACAGGCTCACTATAAGTAATTTTATGACTAGAAGCTATAAGCTAGAAGCTAGAACCTCGAGAAAATCAAAACCACTGGTTTTGATTTTCTCCGGCTACGGCCTTAATACGGAGGACGAGACGAAAATTGCTTTTGAAATGGCGGGGGCGTCGGCCGATATAGTGCACATAAACGACATCATTGCTCGACCTGCGATTCTGAAGCAGGTGCAAATTGTCGTTTTTCCCGGCGGTTTTTCGTACGGAGATGACACTGGTTCCGGGAAAGCTTATGCAAATAGAGTGAAACAGCATCTCGGCGAGGCGCTAGAGAAATTTCTTGCACGGGACACTCTCGCAATCGGAATTTGCAATGGGTTCCAAATAATAACGAACGCGGGTATTTTGCCAGGTGCCTTGATTGCAAACGACTCGGCGCGGTATATCTGTCGCTGGGTTGATTTGGAGGTGGAGGGGAATAGTCCTTGGCTCTCTGGAATCAAGACCATATCAATTCCAATCGCGCATGGAGAAGGAAAATATTATGCGCCGAAAGAAACGCTTGCTAAGCTCGCGAGCAAAAATGCAATCGCGCTCCGATATATTAAAGGCGAGACATCAAAGCACTTCTGCTTACCTGCAAATCCAAACGGCTCGCTTCTAAACATCGCGGGCATCACAGGATACAACGGCCGAGTCTTGGGTCTTATGCCGCATCCCGAGCGCGCGGTTCGATTTACCCAGCTTCCGCACTGGACGTACCTTCGTGAAGCATATCTACGGCAAGGTAAGACCTTGCCGCCAGAGGGGCCGGGACTGCAAATCTTCAGAAATGCGGTAAACTATCTTCTATGACTAATCAACTACTCGTCGGGATTATCATGGGCTCGGACTCGGATTTGGGGGTGATGAAAGATGCGGCGGGAATACTTAAGGAATTTGGGGTTGAAAGCGAGGTTAAAGTGCTTTCGGCGCATCGCACTCCAGACCAGGCGACAGAGTATGCCAAGAATGCAGAGGCAAATGGACTAAAAGTAATCATTGCCGGCGCCGGAGGTGCCGCGCATTTGGCAGGCGTAACGGCGGGGAATACGGTTCTCCCTGTTATCGGTGTCCCGATTTTCACCAAGACAATGAAAGGAATCGATTCTCTTCTCTCGACTGCACAAATGCCCCCGGGTATTCCAGTTGCAACAGTTGCAATCAATGGAGCGAAAAACGCAGGCATTCTTGCAGCTCAAATTATTGCGGAGGGAAGTCCGGAACTTCGCGAGAAGTTGCGCGCCTACAAAAAGAAAATGGAAAAGGATGTATTGGCAAAAACAGAGAAGTTAGAAGAAATCGGGTACGAAAAATATCTGGAAGGCAAAGCATGAAAAAATTGTCTTACAAAACTGCTGGAGTAGATATAGATACTGCCAACGAGACGAAGCGCGAAATGGTAGAAATATTGGGAGGGGGAAACGAACGGGTTCTCAACAAAGTCGGTGCCTTCGCTTCGTTGTTTGATGGCGCGTTTCCCGAATATAAACATCCGGTTCTTGTTTTAAAAACGGAAGAACCCGGAACAAAACAAAAACTGGCGCTAGAGCACAATAGCGTTGAAACGATTTGTTACGACCTTATTGGGCATTTAATAAATGATGCAATTGTAATGGGCGCCAAGCCGCTTTCGGTGCAGGATTGCATTGTGTGCGGAAAGATGAAAAAGGAAGTTATTTTGAAGATTGTTTCCTCGCTTTCTTCCGCATGCAAAGAAAACGGCTGTGTTTTGACCGGAGGCGAGACAAGCGAGCAGCCGGGAGTGGTAGAAGAGGGAACTTATATTCTTTCAGCGAGTATTGTTGGAGTAGTAGAAAAAGAAAATATTATTGACGGCTCAAAAATCAAAGCCGGGGATGTCGTTTTGGCTCTTGCTTCAAGCGGTGTTCACACAAATGGATTTTCACTGATACGCAAGATAATAGAAACAGCCCCAAAAATATTAGACGAACCCATCGAAGGCCACTCGTTCATTAAAACCGTACTTACCCCGCACAGATGCTATTACAATTGTCTGAAAGATTTATTCGGAAAAGAATGGTTAGTCGGTTTGGCGCATGTTACCGGTGGCGGGATAAAAGAAAATCTAAATAGAATCTTGCCGGGAAACTTGAGTGCTCAAATTGATCTGGAAAAGATTAGAATCCTGCCAATATTTAAAGTGCTTAAAAAATTCGGCGATTTAGAAGATGATGACATGCTACGGACTTTTAATATGGGTGTTGGCATAATCGCTGTTATAAAAGAGGAATTTGTCCAGATGGCGGTAAAACACCTTAAGACATCTGGAGTCGAAACCTACGAAATAGGGGTGATTAGGGAAGGGGACAAAAGTGTTGATTTCTATAACGGGCTTCTGTGGCAGTAGATTACTGGGCAGATAAACGTATTTGATGTAGAATGCGATATGACCGAAGTCCTCAAAGAAACAAATTTCGATTTTCTGGGTCCGAAGTTTACGGGAAAAGTCCGCGATGTTTATTCTCAAAAAGACAGGTTGATTCTTGTTACTACCGACAGGCACTCGTCGTTTGATAGGATTATTGCGCATATTCCGTGGAAAGGGCAGGTGCTGAATCAAATCAGCGCTTTTTGGTTTGAGAAAACGAAAGATATCGTGCCGAATCATTTGCTTGCGATACCAGACCCTAATGTCACCGTCGGCAAGAAATGCACGCTGATTCCGGTGGAAGCTGTCGTGCGCGGATATTTGACGGGAGTAACTGACACATCAATTTGGACTCGTTACGGAAAAGGAAAACGCGATTTCGGGAATGTTGTTTTGCCGGACGGAATGAAGAAAAATCAGAAATTGCCTCATCCGCTCTTTGACCCGACCACAAAAGAAGACACGCACGATAGAGCCATTTCTCTTAATGAAATGGTTGCGGAAGGGCTTGTAACTGCGAAATTGCTAGGGCAGATAGAGAAAACTGCCATTGCGTTGTTTGCCCGTGGAGAAAAGATTGCGAAATCGCACGGACTTATTCTCGTGGACACGAAATATGAGTTTGGAACGGACGAGAATAGAAAGTTAATTTTGATTGATGAAATTCATACGCCCGATTCGTCGCGTTTTTGGCAGATTGATTCGTATGCGGAGCGATTTGTGGCAGGAGAGGAGCCGAAATATTTTGATAAGGAATTTCTGCGCCTGTGGTTTAAAGAAAACTGCGACCCGTATAAAGATGCAACGCTTCCAGAAGCGCCAAAGGAGCTTGTGGAGGAACTCTCGCGTCGTTATATTCAGATGTATGAACAGATTACTGGAGATAAATTTGTTCCTGGAGAAACGCCAGTCATCCCGCGCATTGAGCGCAATTTGATTCCATACGCGATTTAATTCCGTTCGGAAAATAAAAGCGACATGCCGCGCAAGAGTAGTGCGCCGAGGACGATAATAAACGCAATCAAGCTTATAGGGAGCAGTCCTCCTGGCCAGCCCTGCGGATCAAGCCATCCTTTGATTCCCATCGCAAGGACATGGCCCGCGGTCGCGAGAAGCCCCCAGTAGCCGAGATGCTGGAATTTGCGCCAGCGGGCGTATCCGAGGGACTCGTAGATTGACGGGACGGATGTAATTGCGACAACTGAAAATAGGGCCATTGAAATCACGCCGAAAAGAAGGGATGTCTCGCCGAGCAAGTTCAGTTTGCCGCTCGCCTCGAAGAATTTCGGATAATATGTGGAGTTGAAAATGAGAAGGGATATGACGCCGTGTACAACTGCAAGCCCGAACCCCAGCAATCCGAAGAATTTCCGGGCTGGAAGCGTTCTTTCAAAAAGGCGCGGCCAGAAAGACGCGAGAGACCCGACGGCATACGACACAGCTATCAGCGCAACGGCTGAAAGAGAAATCGCCTTGTTGGAAATAAAAAGCGGAAACTCGCTCCAAGCGACCCCCTTTATGATGTGGTAGCGGATGATAGCGTAGAGGAACGCTGAAGCAATCAACATGAGCGCAAAAAGCGTTCGCGTACTCCGCATAATGACAGAATACTACTTTTCGCACGAGAACAGATGACACCCGACCGATTATTGTGTATAACTGAAGATATGAAATTTGAGCCGCTTTCGGCAATTACTCCGATAGACGGAAGATACAGGGCGGTGTCAGAACCGCTCTCGGAATACTTCAGCGAGTTCGCGCTTATTCGCGCTCGCATTCGTGTGGAGTGCGAATATCTTCTGGCGCTTTCTGAAGAAAAGGAATTGGGTATTAGGAAATTGACCGTAGAGGAAAAGAAACTCCTTCAAGACATTTGGCGCATTTCGATTGAGGATGCACGAATTGTGAAAGCAATCGAGAAAGATGGATACGAAGGAATTCCTGCTACGAATCACGATGTCAAAGCCGTTGAGTATTTCATTAAGCGAACGCTAGCCGAGACATCTCTTGTCGATATTTCCGAATTCGTTCACTTTGCAATTACTTCGGAAGATACAGACAACATCGCGTACGCGCTTCTTCTCGGTGATGTGTTGGACGGTGAACTTATTCCTGCCATTGAAGATGTACGGAAGAACCTTGCAGACTTGGCGGAAAAGTACGGCGCAACCCCGATGCTTGCGCGAACGCACGGACAGCCCGCATCGGCCACATCGTTTGGCAAAGAGATGCGCGTATTCGAATCGCGTATTGCGCGCCAGCTTGAGCAATTAAAAACGAGAGGAATTTTGGTCAAATTTGGAGGTGCGACAGGGAATTACAATGCCCACCTTGTGTCCGCACCAAATGTGGATTGGCAGAAATTTAGCGAAGGATTCGTCCAGAGATTTAACCTTTTAAGGTCTGACCTTAAAAAATCCCCAAGGTCAGACCTTGGGATACGGCTGGAACTAAATGCCGCAACCACGCAGATAGAACCGCACGATACTTACGCGGAGCTTTTTGATAATCTGCGTCGAGTCAACACGATACTCATCGGATTCTCGCAAGACGTTTGGCGTTACATAAGCGACGGCTGGATTACGCAAAAGCCGAAAGCGGGCGAAGTCGGCTCTTCCACGATGCCGCACAAGGTTAATCCTATTGATTTCGAAAATGCGGAGGGTAATTTTGGAGTTGCGAACGCGCTTTTTGAGCATTTCTCGCGTAAGCTTCCAATTTCTCGCCTCCAGCGCGACCTCTCAGATTCAACAGTCAAGCGCTCGTTTGGAACGGCGTTTGCACATTCGCTTATCGGTTGCAAGTCACTTCTGCGCGGACTAGGGAAGACCAGTGTGAACGAGAGCGCGATGCTCGAAGACTTGCAAGCGCATCCGGAAGTCTTGGCGGAAGCGATTCAAACTATACTCCGTCGCGAGGGAGTAGATGTGCCATA
>JBBUFE010000027.1:0-8604 GCA_038056635.1 Patescibacteria group bacterium | reverse complement strand
GTCGGCGAAATGCCGTTAGCCGCCTGGAACTTCGCGACTGCCGCTTTGGTGAGACCACCGAAGTAGCTTGACTCGTTTCCAGGAGAACCAGCGCCAGAGGAGGCAACCTGCGCGCCGTGGCTGTTAAGGAATTGCTGTACCCATTTTACTTCGCCTCCAGAGTTGCCAACTGTGTGGCTCTGCGTGAAGGTATAGCAGCCTGCGCCGGATGCCGCCGCGGGTGACCCGGCTTGCAGAGCTGCGATTTGTGCGAGCAGTGCGTTGACTTGCGCCTGAAGATCCGAGAGCGCGTCCGCCTTCGCAGTTGTTGCGAATGAGAACGAGAACGCGAGAACTAGACCTAAGCCAATGAGTACTGCCGCAACCTTGTGTGTTGCTAATGATTTACTCATAGTGTTTATTTTGACCTTTCATTCCTAGGATTCAGAATCAAGGTTCAACCTTGGGAAATTCTTAAGGTCGAACCTTTAAAGAATCCTAGCCGCGCACAAACTCCTTCGACAAGAATTCGTACGCGTATTTGTGTCTCCTAATAATTGATAACTAATAACCGAAGACAAACTAATAATCTGTATCGGCTTGCGTTTCGCCATTGAAAAGAAATTTAATATTTTTCTTTTCGCGCGACGCTCGCCGATAATTTTGCTAGCCCCTGGCGCTTGCGTTTTTACACGGAAGCGCGCAGAAGAGTTAGCACCAAAAAGTAATTCGGAAATGCGGTCATGCAATCGTTACCGGACGATGTACTGGTATTCAGTGAACTTTGTTTGATTGAGCAGAGTCTCCGCCCTTTAACAAAGTCAGATTTGTTTTCACTATCAAATTGTCAACGAACTTTGCAGTCCGCCCGAAAAGCGTACACCCGCACAATGCCTCTCGTCTAGAGGGACATCGTGGCAATTATACACCAAGAGCTAATGACTACATTAGTACCTTCAACCCCGCTGTGGGGATAACTTGCGAGAACAAAAAGCGCCCGTTTAAGGGCTTCTTTTGTTTCGCTTGTTACGGGGAGAGAATACATCAACACTATTCTAGAGTCAATGCTATTTTTAGGATGATTGTATGATTATCGTACTGGACCACATATCCAGCTATTGTACAATTAAGTACCGGCTCCACCGTTTAAGTCCCTTTTTTGCCACATATTTGCTAGCGACCAAGAAAGCCAGTTCTCTCTGCACCATTTTCTCGCTGTATTCAGGGAAATGCGCGCACACCTCTCTTATGCCAAGCTCCCCATTAGTGCGAAGGACGGCAAGGATATTCTGTGCTCTAGGGCTGATGTTTTGCATTCTATCGGACGATTTTTGCCTGCTGTCTCGGCTGTCCTTTGTACTTACCATGTCCTTAATGTCCGATAGGTGCGGACTCTTGTTTGCACCAAGTGAAAGGATGTTCTCGGAGAGATTAGGTGAGGATTTCCTTTGCACGGTAATGTTGCTCCCCGAAAAATCATCTCTGGAAAAGATTACATCCTCCGATAGGGTTGAGCGGCGAGATGCGTTTAGAAAATTGCCTAATTCATCAAGAGCTTCAATAACAGTGTCGGCATTTTGGAATGATATGCAGGCGGAAATTGTGAGTATGCGTACGAGCGAGACAAGCTCTCTTATAGAGGCCTGTGCCATGCGTGTTTTCACAGAACTCACTCCTCGCATCTCATCTCGCAATTCAAGTATTTCCGATAAAAGTTGGACCCCTTTTTTACGAATAACATGTCGCGCCGGTTCCACTTCTGAAACATGATTAGTGAGCAAGTGAAGCGCTACAATCAAGCGTTCAGCGCGCTTATACGCCTTTTCGCCCGACGCATTGCGCCCAAAAGGGCTAGTTCGGACAACTCGGCCGTCGAGAGTCCTTGAAAATTGGTCTTGGTTCTTTATGTCTCTTACGTCGTCCATAACGCATATCATTCGTGTCCCTTATCAGTCCATGATTGATAAGACACTGAATGTCCGTGATTATATAACGAGGCTTTAGAGATGCAATGGGGGCGCTCGCCCATACACCAACTTTGGCATAGCGTTTTCGTGTTGCGCCTCCGGTAATTAGGATTATCAAATTTCAGTAAGAAAAAGAATAGTTCATAAAGCGCGGAAACTTACGCGCAATAATGCCAAAGTTGGTGTCGGGGCTCGCTGAAGTTTGGAAGGAAAAATGCGTGTGTTCTCCAGGATATTCCGAGGATTAAACTTGTCCGCCTATCGGGATGCACATTGGACTAGAAAATCAGTTACAATGTGCGTATGGGGAGAAAAAAACGAAACGAAAGAAATAAGAACGAGGATAAGAAAAAAGAAGCATTGTCAGGAAGACACGTGAGTTCCGAGGCGATTCGCGGAGTGTCGGCAATTTTTCTTATAGCTGTTGCAATTTTTCTTCTTCTCGCTAGGTTCGAAATCGGAGGCATTACAGGAGCCTTTTTTTACAAATATTTATCCTGGCTTTTGGGAGTCGGGTATTTCCTTCTTCCCCTGTCACTCGTTCTTTTGGCAATACTAATATTCTTATCATTTGAGAGGCATTTTGGGGTCATCCAAATGGCCAGCATGTTCGTATTCCTTCTCTCCGGCCTTGGAATGATCAGCATAGGATTCCCGGGCGACGGAGGGGTGCTGGGAGGAGCAGTCTCTAACTACTTTGTCGCGGCAGTTGACACAACAGCAACAGTTATATTTCTAATTGCTTTCATCATAGCATCGCTTGTGGTCGCTTTTGATATACATTTGGGCGTAGTTTTTGCGGATCTTCGCGAGCGGTTCAAAAGTGTAAGCGACGAGGAGACTATGCAAGATGTAGATATGGCGGATATCCCCGTGATTGGAATTCCCATAGAAGAGCAGAGCGCGGGTATGTCCGAAAATCCGGACTTGGAATCGCAAAAGGGTGATAAGGAAGACGCGTCAAAAACAGTACTCGCGAAAATATTGCAGAGAAACGACTCTCTCATTTCCGATGGTTTCCCCATCATAACTGCGACTGGAGACACCTATATTCCCCCTCCTATTTCAATCTTGAGCAGAAATAAAGGCAAGCCGGAAGTGGGAGATGTAAAGGCAAACATGAATATTATTAAGCGCACTCTCCAGAATTTCGGAATTCAGGTCGAAATGGACGAGGTGTCCATTGGGCCGACTGTTACAAGATACGCGATGAAGCCAGCGGAAGGAGTTCGTCTTTCAAAAATTGTGGCTCTACAGAGCAATCTTGAGCTGGCGCTCGCTGCCTCCCCCATCCGCATGGAAGCTCCCATCCCTGGAAAGTCCTTGGTTGGAATTGAGGTCCCGAACATATCACGGACGACTCTTGGGCTTGCTCCTCTGTTGTCCGAGATTCCTTTCGTCCAATCGGACAAACCGCTATTGGTCGCGCTTGGCAGGTCCATTACCGGCGCTCCGCACTTTGCCGACCTAGCGCGCATGCCACACATCCTCGTCGCCGGGACGACTGGAGCGGGTAAAACATGTGGCAAGGATACATATGCGTTCAGCGAGAAAGGCATCCTTACATTCGAAGAACTGTGCCCGCTTCCCTTAAACTCTGAGATTGATTATTCATTGCGTGTGGCGACACGCGACGGTATTGAATCAACCAGCAAAAACTACAATAACGGTATCTGCGAGTTCTATAAGATTACGACTGATGAAGGACTATCCATCGAGGTAACCGCGGAACATCCATTGTGGGTTATTCGAAGCGGTGAGATGCACTGGCAAAATGGCGGGAGCATACAGAGCGGAGAGTATGTGGCCATATCCAGGGGGTCAAAATTGTTCGGCTCATATGAGGATATCCAATTTACGCCAATTCCAAACAAGACAAACAAAGCGAGAGAAATAAAAATACCCTTGCGGATGACAAAAGAACTAGGACTCTTTCTGGGTTTGCTGTCTGCCGATGGCGGCTTAACAGTTCACAACAGAATCGTGTATACGCAGGCCAATGAGGAAGTGCTCCGAATATATATTAATCTCTTAGAAAGCCTGTTCGGCATCGCCGCGCCGGCTGTCGCCAAATCCGGACAGAGCAATAAAGCAAAAGATGTCATTGTCCATAGCAAGCATCTGAAAGACTTCCTCGCTCATCTCGGTGCAAAAGCGGTGGGCGCACGGGAAAAAGAAATGCCAAAATCAATCCGAGAATCAGGGCCGGAGATTATTAAAGCTTTCATCAGGGGCCTTATAAGAAATGACGGGCATATTTCACCAAAGAGAGGCCTGGAAATTACATTGGCAAACGAGAAATTTTTGAGGCAATTGCAGATCACGCTGTTGAATTTCGGCATCGTGAGCAATTTGCATTCTAAAAAAGTGAAATATTACGAGCATAATGGCTATTGGCGGCTGACCGTCTATGGCGAGGAATTTGCCTCATACGCGAGAGAGATTGGCTTTTTGACCGATGAAGAGGAGAGGAAGGCAAGACAGGCGCTTAATCGGAACAGAAATACGAACAGAAATATTATTCCGACCCTCTCCTCGCTCCTGAATAGATTATCTCTGATGTATCGAGGCGCATTCGCGAAGCTGACAAATTTCGGATGGCATTATCAAGAAAATATGTTGGTGCCAAAGTACGCATTCAAAAGCTTGCCGAGTTATGCGAGCGGCGTAAGGAATCCTTCGTATGTAGCACTGGATAGGATTCTTACTTTTTACGAACCGCTGTCTGATTCCGCTGATTACCGAAAAATAGCCAAAATCCAGAAGGATAATTTTTATTGGGCCAAAGTGGCAAGAATAGAAAGAACGACTGGCGAGGGGTACGATTTCGAAGTTCCAGGTTCAAATTCTTTCGTCGGCAATGGTTTTATTAATCATAATAGTGTCGCCATACATGATTTAATCGTCTCGCTTCTATATCGCTGCGGTCCCGAGCGACTGCGCTTCATCATGATTGACCCTAAGCGCGTTGAACTGACTTTGTACAACTCAATTCCCCACCTTCTCACTCCAGTCATAACTGACGCGAAAAAAGCAATTCTTGCCGTAAAATGGCTCTCAAAAGAAATGGAACGGCGATACAACATTCTTGAAGCAGAAGCAGTGCGCGATATATCTTCTTATCATGAAAATGTCGTGGCTGTGGCGCTTGAAAAACATAACAAGGATGATAGCGAGGAGCCGCTTCCGGAAGCGATGCCATACATCGTCGTCATCATAGACGAGCTCGCCGATATGATGTCGCTGTATCCGCGCGAACTTGAGAGCGGAATCGTGCGCCTGGCGCAAATGAGCCGTGCAGTCGGAATCCATCTCATTCTTTCGACGCAGAGACCATCTGTAAAAGTAATCACTGGTCTTATAAAAGCAAACATTCCCGCCCGCGTCGCGCTTCAAGTTGCTTCGCAAATTGATTCACGAACGATTCTGGACATGGGAGGCGCAGAAAAACTGCTTGGCGCTGGCGACATGCTTTTCCTTTCCGGAGAGATGTCAAAACCGCGCCGTATCCAAGCGCCTTTCATTTCAGAAAAAGAAGTAAAACGAGTCGTCGAATATGTTGCAAAAACGGGCGAGGGAAAACTTCCAAGCGAGATAGATTTCACCGATACAAAAGCTACCGATGTTATTTTCTCGTCATTGAACACCAGCGAGGATGATGGTGATTCTCTGTACCCGGAAGCAAAACAGGCCGTTTTGGAAGCTGGAAAAGCGTCCACATCCTACCTGCAGAGAAAATTGCGAGTCGGATACGCGCGCGCGGCGCGCCTAATCGACCTTCTTGAGGAGCGAGGGGTGATTGGCCCCGGAGACGGAGCAAAACCTAGAGAAATCATCGGGGCAGGCAACGCGGACGAACTCGCAAGTGGCGCAAATGGTTTAAACAAGGAGGAAGAGGACACAGAAAGGTCCGGGTCTAATCGCGTATGAACTTTGGTTATTTTGCATTTTCCTACCCGCTAGAAGCTAGAAGCTAGAAGCTATTCTTATGTTGCCCTATCGAGACAGCCATCTCACAAAAATCGGACTTGCCATTTTCTTTGTGATGGTAATCGCCTATGCATATTTTGAAGCAAGGGGTCTATTATACGGTCCTGTCATTAAGACGACATCCGAAGTCACGGTGTCGCATGACAGATTCATTACTATCCACGGCTCTGCGGAGCGCATCGCAGAGCTATCAATGAACGGAAAGCAACTTTCTGTAACAGAACAGGGCGCGTTTGAGGAGCCTTATCTTCTGGCAAACGGTTACAATCGCATAGTTCTCCGCGCGCGCGACAAATACGGAAGGACCAGTGAAAAAGTCGTTGAGATAATATATGAGCCGCCCGTCTCGGACGCTTCATCAGCCGCCTCTTCCACGCCCGTGGCACCGTGATGTTGGTTATTGCCTGCCCCGTTAACGGATTTCGGCTCATTCGTGCTCTCGTATATTCCACATACATATGTGGAAAGGCGTTGATGGCAAACAGAAGACAAATTTATCTGCAATGCACATTAAGCACTAGCCGAAATCCAGTTATACGGGGTATACTGCATACTTGCTCCAAAAATGATTACATTTTCGGAGTGATTTCTACATCAATTTAATGCACAAAATTGTGCATATACTATATTGAAGAAATCAGATACTATATACACGATACTAATTCCGTATGGGTTTCCACAAAAAAGAAAAAGCTCCTCCAAAGACTGTCGGGATACGGAGCGTCACCGATTTGGCAGATAGGAAAGCCGGGGTACCTGACAAAGACATAGAGCGTGCAATCTCCGAAATTAAGACGAAATTCGGCGATGAGGCAATAATGAAATTGGGAGACCAGCCCAAAGTAGATGTAAATGCAATTTCAACCGGCTCCATAGGCATTGATTGGGCGCTAGGCATAGGAGGACTCCCCCGCGGACGCATTATTGAGATTTTCGGCCCGGAGTCATCCGGGAAAACTACGCTCGCGCTTCATGTAATCGCAGAAGCGCAGAAAAAAAATGGAATATGCGCATTTATTGATGCCGAGCACGCAGTTGACCCCGAGTACGCGAAAAAAATCGGCGTCGACATCTCCTCGCTACTTATTTCTCAACCAGATACAGGAGAGCAGGCTCTTGAAATCGTTGAGTCCCTCGTGCGGAGCGGCAAAATTGATGTCATCGTCGTCGACTCCGTTGCCGCTCTTACGCCGAAAGACGAAATCGAAGGCGACATGGGCGCGCAGCATGTTGGAAAACAGGCGCGCCTTATGTCGCAAGCGCTTCGCAAATTAACGGCAATAGTTTCAAAGACAAAAACCATTGTGATTTTCATAAATCAAATTCGCATGCAGATAGGAGTTATGTTTGGGAATCCTGAAACAACTCCCGGAGGAAAAGCTCTGAAATTCTATACATCGGTTCGTATAGACATTCGCCGTATTGCACAAATCAAAAAAGGAGACGAGACAATGGGCGGACGCCATCGCGTCAAAATCGTAAAGAACAAGGTCGCCGCGCCTTTTCGACAAACTGAATTCGACATGTTGTATGGCGAAGGCATCTCGAAAGAGGGTGAGGCGCTTGCCCTAGGCGAAAAACTCGGACTTTTAGAAAAGTCGAGCGGGGGCTCATATGCTATAGGAGAAACCAAACTTGGCCGAGGATACGACGCCGCGCGCACCTTCTTGCGAGAAAACAAACCGATTCTCAAACAGCTCCTCAAAGATATCCAAAAGGGACTTAACGATGGAAGTTCCCTTTCGAAAAGCGCTGCTAGTGAAACCGAGGCATGATGATAATCAGAAAAGCATCTAAAAAAGATTTGCCAGCCATTCTTAAATTGATTGGGGAGCATCCAGAGCAATTGATGCAAAGTCATCTTCCAAAAGCCAGCGAGTTTCTTCTGGCCATTCAGGGAAAAAGAATAGTCGGTTGCTGCGCACTAGAAATATATTCCAAACGATTGGCTGAAATCAGGAGCCTTGCGGTAAACAAAGATTTTCAAGGCAGAGGAATCGCAACGAAACTGATTAAATCATGTTTGAAACTGGCAAAGAAGAAAAAAGTGTATGAGGTAATCAGCATCACTAGCGCATCAAGACTCTTCGAGAAACACGGATTCGGAACTTTCAATAATGAAAAATATGCTCTCATCAAAATTTTGCAAAATTAGACTTTTGTCTAATTTTGGCTAGAATGCTCCGAATGTTGTCATATAACGAAGTTCTGCCGAAGAAATTGATTCTTCTCGACGGTGAGCCGTACGAGGTCCTTTCGGCATGGGTTTTCCGCAAGCAACAGAGAAAGCCCGTTAATCAGACGAAGCTCAAGAACTTGAAAACTGGCTCTACTACTGAATACACCTTCCACGTGTCAGACAAAGTTGAAGAGGCCGAAATAGAATCAAAAAAGGCAAAGTTCGTCTATAACCGCAAAGGAGAATGGTTCTTCCATGACAGCAATAATCCCTCGGAACGATTCTCTCTCACGGAAGAAATGGTGGGAGACGCCGGAAAGTTCCTAATCGCCGGAACTGAAGTCGACGTGCGCTTGTTTGATGAAATCCCCTACAAAATTACCATGCCTATAAAGATGGAATTAAAGGTAACAGACGCTCCACCAAACACTCGCGGGAACACCGCGCAAGGCGGCAACAAAGTCGTAACATTGGAAACCGGAGCAACGG
>JBBUFE010000026.1:21560-26875 GCA_038056635.1 Patescibacteria group bacterium | reverse complement strand
GGCGCGAAGTCGGAGAAGTGCGTTACTGTCGCAGTCAATGTGTTATTCACCGTGTCTAGAGTCGTAGGCAAGGTGTCGTACTGCTGGGTTGCGTCGTTCCAAACGCCTAGGACTAGGTTGCTTTCAGAACTTCCCGAAGGAATATCCGCCTCGGTATAAGGAATCACGATAATGACGCTGTCGTTCAGATTTTTAATCGGCTGACCCGAGGAATCAACGACATCAATTGATACGGCATTCTTGGAAAGAACTGCGCCGTTCGAAGGCGTCGGAATCGCGGTGTTCGTCTGCGTGGTTATCGTACCCGCGTTCGAGCCGGTGCCCAATGCGTTTGCAGGAATATTCATTTTGAATCCGGTAATATCCGAGTTTGTGATGAGTCCGCCTGACGACGGAGTCATCGTTTCTTGCCTTTCCGGCTTGACGGTGAATCCGGAAATTGCGGTGAGAGTAATGTTCTGACCGGGGTTATTCCCGCCCACAGAAACCGAAGTCGGGCCTCCTTCGTAACCCATCGAGTGAGCTCGGAGCGTCCACGAACCGTCGTCAACTGCGAGAGAATATGTGCCGTCAGTGCCCGTCTGCGCGACTGCAAATCCGCCGCTTGATTCCTTTCCGTCAACGAAGGCGCCGGACACAGGGCTGCCGTTCAATGTAACTGTTCCCGTTATCGTGCGAGTAGTAGCTGTGAGCGTAACGACTCCGGCATTCGTCGCGGCTGCTACCGTGACGATGTTTTCCGCCGGCAGTTTGTATCCCGGCTTGTCTACGCGGAGTCTGTAACTGCCCGCAGGAACGCTCAAGGAGAATGTGCCGTCGGAGCCAGTCTGCGTGCCGACGTTTATCGGGTTAGTCTGGCCTGTCGGAGTCCCGAAGAGAGATGCCCACGCTCCGGAGAGCGCCGATCCATTTGCCTGCGCGCTGCCAGTTACCGCGAATAGCGCTCCCGCGCTCGCGCTGTAGGTGATAGTGCGCGTAGTGTTCACACTCGCCGTCGAGCCGACTGGACCGAATGACGGGTGCCCGGCGCGGACTGTGTAAGTGCCAGGCGGAACTGTGATGACATAGACCGCATTTGCGCCGGAGACAGTAGATGCGGAAGTTCCGTTTCCGCGGCCGTTGGAATCGCGCACATCAATGAATGCATTTGAGATTGCGGCCGTTCCGTCCGTAAGATTGACCGTGATTGTAATCGGGGCCGCGACGGTGCAGTCTTGTCCGGGAGTTGTTGTGTTTGCAGTTACCGCAACGCCAGTTATAGGCGTGCCTTCGCCGATTCCCTGGAAGATACATGTGACTGTGTAGGTTCCTGCCGGGACTCTAAGAGAGTAATTCCCGCTTGCGTCTGTCGCAGACATGTTGACCCCGGCAGAACCTTCGGCGCGCACCATCACTCCCTGCTGTACGACTGTCGCTTTAGTTGCTTGGCCTGTGATGGTTCCTAGAGAAAGCGTGGCGGCGGAAAAGTCCTGGCCGGAGAGACTCGCTGTAGAAACGGTTACTGTCTTTGTTCCTAATCTGCCAAATCCCGGGGCGTACGCTTCCAGGACCCATGTGCCTGCATTGACATAGAGAGTGTATGCGCCGTTGGCGTCTGTCTGCCCGCCGATGAAGTTTTGAGTTCCCCCGCCTGTGATTGTCGTGTCGGATGCGGAAGTCACTTTTCGTCCGGAAACTCCCGCGTAAGGAATTGCATTCCCGCCGTCGTCTTTCACACTCCCTGTTATGGTCAAACTCGTGCCTGCGTTCAATTTGAATGTAAGAGAGCCCGGTGAATTTCCGCCTGTGGATGGAACTGTAATCTGCTGGTCCGGCACATTCGGCATACCAGGTTTGAATACGCCGACGAGATATGTGCCGGGAACTACATTGAGGGTAAATGAGCCGTCCGTTCCTGATTGTCCGCCTGTGCCGAATCCGACGGACGAACCGCCGGATGTCGTGTTAGAAACCGGGCGAGCAAAGACGCCTGCGCCGTTGACACCTGTTCCGCCTGAATCGCGGACGAAACCAGCAATGGTCTTAGAGGTCGCGGACAGCACGAAGTTTTTGCCCGTTATAGATGTCGTCGTAGCCGTAACTGTAATGCTTGGCGGAGGCATGAATGTGAATGTCGGCGGAGGAGGAGGCGGAGCGCCTGGCGCTAGGAATGTCGAAGGAATGGAAGGCCCGACTCCGACTTGGTAAGTGGTGTTGGCCGAGATAGGCAGGGTGTAATTAACGGCGCTGTTAGTCAATGCAATCGTTGTCTTGGAGAATCCGCTCTGGCTTCCGGCAAATACATCTACGCTTGTCCCATTCGGGCCTGTAACTGTTCCTGCAATTGTGATTGTTGAACCGGCGGCGCCCAAGATATATTTCTTGGTTGCGTTTGCCGTTATGTTTATCGGCTGCGGAGCCGCGTTAATCGCAAAGCTTCCGACGCTTGCCGGGTCGATGCCCAGCATGTAATCCCCGCTTGAGAGCGAATTGAATGTTGCGATTCCAGTTGCTGGAGTCGTCGTGCCCAATCCTCCTTGCGCTGGCGAGAAGAGGAAGACTCGCGCGCCTGTTACCTCTTCGCCTGAATCTTTCGTGCTGTTGCCATTGTCATCGTGGAACACTTCCACCAGAAGCGTGATTGCGCCCGTTACTCCGAGGAAGAACGGCGCAGATGTTTTTGTTTCAAGAACTGCGCTGTTGTTCGGGCTAGCGCTAATGTCTCTCGTTTTAATGTCTACCGTGTATCCCGTGGAATTCGGAATTGTGGAATTTACAATTCCTTTCAAGTCGAATGAGATAAATGTGTTCGCGCCAGTCGCCGCCCCAGCCGTAACTATCGTGACCGTTCCCGCCGAAGCGTTGTTCGTCACAGATGCGATTGTTACCGTGTTTGCCGAAGGGCCGTTGATGTCTCCGTTGCGGAAACTCTCGGTGCCGGCAGTTGCCGCGGCGGCATTCGTCACATCAAATCCCGATGGGAATGTGAGCACGATGCTCCCTCCTAGCGGAATTGAAGTCGTAACAGGAAACTCCACGGAATAGCCAGCTGTGGCGCCAGCAGATTTAACTCCGGGAACTACGCGCACTGGGCTCATGCCCTGCAGACCCGGGTCCTGCATAAGGCCGGTACCGGGACCCAATAATCCGCCCGTGGCAGTGGAATTTTGAACTGTCCCGAAAGCAAGATTTCCTGCAGGAGTTCCTGCCGTAGAGATGCTCCTAGACGCCAGGTCCTGAACAGGGGTCGCAATTGTCACTTTGAATGTGTTGCCGTTCTGGAGAGCCATACCCGTGATGCGCGCCGTCTTGGCGCCCGCGTCATAGGCAACAGTTTTCCCTCCGAGAGAAATAGTTGAACCGACCGGGCTTTCAAGAGTGTAGTTTGCGATGTTGTCCGCTGCATTCGGGCTGCCTCCCGTCTTCATCGGCTCCGAGAATGTAATCGCAATGCCGAAGTTGTCTGCGCTCGCAAATGTAACGAATGGATCAGTCGTGTCGGCGGTCGCAGTCGTTGTAAAGGTTGTCGTCGCGCTTGATGCAAGAGCGTTGTTTGCCAGGTCCTTTACGCCGGAGGCGCCGCCAACAACTACAAACGAGTATCCTGTGTTAGCAGAAAGCGCCGTTGATGGAACGAAGCTCGCAGAACGGCTGTTGGGACTATAGGTGACAACGCCGGTAATAGGACTGTTACCGCTAGTTGTAACTAGAGTTACTGTATTTGTTGTAACCGTGGAAGCGTTCAGGTCCTTCGAGAATCCGGCAGTTAGAACGGGACCCATAGATACGCCCACAGAAGCATTGGCCGGAGAAACTCCTAGAATTGTCGGCGCGGTGCTGTCGACTGCTGCCGCTGTTCTAAAGTAGAGGCGGTATTCCCCTGGAAGTGATGTGCCCGTGGAGCTTTTTGCATCAGTTGTCACCTGTACGACAAAGCTAGTGTTTACGGCTAGGTTCGCGGTGGGCGTAATTGTGACGGTGTTCGTGGTGGAGTCATATGAGTTCGTCGTTGATGTTGCGACGCCTGGAGCGCCATTCACATCTGTAGAGAGTTTGACGACGGCAGTATTCGTAACAGAGTTTGCTCCGCTTGTGCTTACTGCTTCCATAGCGACAGAAAACACAAGTTTGATTGGAGCGTTCGGCGCGTGCGATTGGTTGCCCGCCTGCGGCTGGGATGTTTGAACGAACGGAGGCGTGGTGTTCGTGCCTCCGGTCGCGCCAGTTGTAAAGCTGACCGTCGCGTTCGCTGCAAGAGGATTTCCAGCGGCATCTTTAACGGCGGTCGTCGCGGTTACTAAATACGGCGTTGAAGACTGAAGATTCGATGCAGAGTTGTCGAGGCGTAGCACTGTCGAGGTTGCGCCTGTCGCGCCATTTGAAACAATGTGGAACGCGTAAGAGCCGGCATTCGCGGCAAACGCAGTCGCTTTCGAAAACACTATGTCTCCGAAACTGAATGAGGTTGCATCTTGGGCAACCGCTCCGTCGATAGCTCCATTTGCGGCGGATGAAATTTTCGCTAGAACCGAGCTTGCGGCAAATGTCGGCGCAATTGCAAAGCTATCCAAACGAAGTATTGTGGTTGTACCAGCGGCCCCCAATGGCGGAGCTGCGGTTAATGCTTCCGTAGCGGTAACAACGTGCCACGCGTATGTATTCAGGTTGTCTGCTCCCGCAATCACCTTGGCAAAGACAAGGTCGCCTGCCGTAAGAGTTGTTGTGGCAGTAAGAAGTTGGAATGCATTTATGGTGGTTGTCGCGGTGGGCATCAATCTGCTGAAGCTGGAATTGGCCGCGTAAGTCGGAGCGGAAGGAGCGTCGTCGAGACGAAGCGCCGTATTATTGATGGCCGCAGAGGTCGAAGCTATATGCCAGTTGTACTTAACACTCGCCGGATTTGCGCTTGTATTCGCAACTACTAGATCGCCAATGCCGACATTCGTTGCGCCTATGACCCCGGTCGCAGTAGGAGTAGCGAATTTTGTAATTTGTAGTGGCCTGAAAGCGGCAAAGTCGTTAAGTGCAAATGTCCCAGATGTAAGAGTCGCGTTTGTCACAAGAGCGACTTCCGGAGGGAAAGTGTCAACCTGCATATAGACTATGTCTCCTGCGGTTGGAGAGGTGTAGCTACCCTGCGGGAAGACTGGGCTTGTGCCGCTTATCTGAAAGAACGCACTGGAGGATGTTGCCTTGGCAAAGCGCGATGAAGGCGCGTAGGTAGGAGGGCTCGATACTATGATGTCAAAACCATCGGGAAACGGACGCAGGGCGGAGCCGACTGGCGTCCCGCCGGATGTCAAAGTCACATTGGTTGAATTGACGGTAGTCGGGTC
>JBBUFE010000026.1:437-21460 GCA_038056635.1 Patescibacteria group bacterium | reverse complement strand
CTGGCGTCCCGCCGGATGTCAAAGTCACATTGGTTGAATTGACGGTAGTCGGGTCGAGCCGTTCGCTGAAGCCGAGGTGTATGAATGTGGAAACCGGAACTCCAGTCGAGTTGTTTGCGGGGCCGGTCATGCCGGCGTTCAATGTCGGGGCTACGGTGTCTATTGTTACTGTATTGGTCGAAACCGCCGCGGGATTATTCGTAGGAGTGCTCGCGCTCCATTGAATTGAGCCGGGATACATATTTACCGTAAAAGCGTGGTCATTAACCGCGCCCGCGGAAGTTTGTATCACAATAAAATAATCGTTGCCGAGGTTATTTACGAGGTCGTTAATTGGAACGGTTTCATTTGCGAAGAGAGAAAGTGTCGTTGTCGCCCCGTTCCATATCGCACTCTGCAGAGGCACAAAAACGTCATCGGGGTCAAATTGTCCGAATACGCCGGTAGATTTGTTATCGCGGAACAGCGCAATGCCCGACGATGCCGATGACGTCGCTACAGCCGCAAGATCTGTCGTTGTTGCAAATCCGGCGCTTCCGAGAAAGGCAACGCTCGTGGAAGCGAACTTTTCCGAATCGCTCACGAGGTTAAGCCCGATTACGGCGGTCGGCACGGATGATGCTTTTATTGTCTGATTAAAACTGGTGAGGGATGCCGCAACGGCAGGGGTTATCGTCGCATCCGCTTTATTCACAATGAGAAAAGCTGATAAAAAAATCGCCGCAAACAAAATCGCGGCCGAGGAGAGGACTGTGCGCGCGCTTAATCCAGTTTCGTTATGCATAATATTTATTGATAATTAATAATCTAAAAGAAACTATCGAGCGCCAAGCACCCGAAAAACGTTATGTGAATCAATTGTGAAGCCGCTCTGCGCTCTCTACAATAGACTGTGGTGGATAACTCGGACACTAACATTGCCATCGCCTCTTCATTGAAAGACTGTCCGCTATCGTGCGACTTTAAGCTGCAGAGAGTGCTGGAATAATTACATTGAAATTGCCTCGGCAGAAATAATGGCAATGTTAGTGTGCGAGGATAACTCCGACGCGCGAAGCGGTCGGAAACAAGGTGAGACCTTAAAGAATCACTCCCAAGGTCTCACCTTAAACTCAATTCTTGCGGTGTGCCCGTGATCTGTCTATTTCTGTCAGAAATTGTTTGCGCAAGCGAACGCTTGTCGGGGTAATCTCCAGATATTCGTCTTCCGCCATAACCTCAAGCCCTCTTTCAATAAAGAGTTCATAGGGGGGAATAAGAGTAATCGCCTCGTCGGAAGAAGATGAGCGGACGTTCGTGAGATTTTTGTTCTTCGTCGGATTCACAGACATCTCTTCGCCCTTTGAAGTGTTTCCTATCACCATTCCTTCGTACACTTCCGTCGCGGGGACAATGTATAACACTCCCCTCTCCTGCAAATTCCAAAGCGAATACCCAAGCGCTTTCCCTGTCGTCATTGAAATCATAGACCCAACTGCGCGCTTTTTTATTTCTCCAGCAAAAGGCCGGAAACCGACAACACGCGATGACAGAATCCCGTCGCCTTTCGTATCAAGCACAAACTGACTTCGATAACCCAAGAGCCCGCGTGTCGGACCTTCAAAAGTTATCCGCATCTGATTTTCGTGTATGCGCATATCCTTCATAACAAATTTCCGCAGGCCTAGCCGCTCTATAACGGCACCCTGGTAAATGCTTGGGATGTCTACTATTGTCTCCTCAAACGGTTCCAGTTTTTGTCCATTTTCCTCATGGAAGATGACCTGCGGTTGTGAGACCTGAAGCTCGTATCCTTCCCGGCGCATTTGCTCCAAAAGAATGGCGATGTGAAGTTCGCCTCGTCCGGAAACTTTAAATCCTTCGGGTCCGCCGGCCGACGCGGCCATTTCTGGAGAAAAGTCAATTCGAAGTCCGACATTTATTTCAAGTTCGCGCTCCAAGCGCTCGCGGATTTGGCGCGATGTTACAAATTTGCCCTCTCGACCCGCGAAAGGCGAATTGTTTACTAGAAAATTTAATGCGATTGTCGGGGGGTCTACTGCAATCGCTGGCAATGACACGGCATTCTCGTCCGTTGTTATCGTTTCTCCGATATAAATGTCCGACAGGCCCGCGATAAGCACGATATCGCCCGCAACGACCTCTTCCGCCTCCACTCGTTTCAACCCTCTAAACGTAAACATCTTTGTGACTTTGCCCGCGCGCGTTTCCCCTGTTGGTTTTTTTATAAAAACATTTTCGCCTGTTTTTAAAGACCCTTCGTAAACTCGCGCAACAGCGAGCCGTCCGAGGAAATTGTCGTAACCCAAGTTAAACGGCTGCAATCTAACAGACTTGCTCGCCATAGCTTCATCGGAGGCGGGAGGCACATGCGCAAGAATTGTTTCAAGAAGCGGTGTTAAATTTTTGGAGTCATCATCTAGATTAAGTTTTGCGATTCCCTGCCTGCCGATTGTGTAGACGACCGGAAAATTCGACTGCGCATCGGATGCGCCGAGTTCAAGAAAGAGTTCAAGCACTTGCTCCTCGGTGCGCGCTGGGTCTGCCGCCGGTTTGTCGATTTTATTAATTACAACAATCGGTTTAATCCCAAGCTCCAGAGATTTCTTAAGAACAAAACGGGTCTGCGGCATAGGACCTTCTTGCGCGTCAACGACGAGAAGCACCGAATCAATTGAGCGGAGCACCCGCTCGACTTCGCTTCCGAAATCAGCGTGGCCCGGCGTGTCAACAATATTTATTTTGGTGTCTTTGTATGGAATCGCCGCATTCTTGGAATAGATGGTTATTCCGCGCTCAAGTTCAAGCGCATTTGAATCCATTGAAACGCCCTCTTCGGCAACGCCCCCCTGCCGCAAAAGCGCATCCGTGAGAGTAGTTTTCCCATGGTCAACGTGTGCGATGATAGCTATATTTCTGATTTCCATGTTAGTTTTTGTTAGTGAACGAAGTGAGCTTAGAAAATCTTACACCGAGCACTTTTCCACGCACTCTCCTTATATACCGCTGTATTGGTTGTCTCATAAAATGTTTATTGTGATGATTCAAATGCGCCAGAAAGTGCTCGGTTAAGAAAAATATAGTCGCTTTGCTTCTTATTTTTCTAAATTAAAAAACCCGGGAGCGCCGAGAATTATCCTGCATAATAGCGGAAAAACCGCCCCGCGTCAATTTTTTTCACACAAAAAAGTCCCTGACACCCTATTCTATTCCTATTCCCTTGGTACAGGTAGTCCCAACTTCTGTAACGGTAAGTAATGAAAATAGTACTGACAACCCACAGAGATAACATAATCAAGAACATCTTTATATTCCGATTTTCTAAACCAGTCGTTAAGAATATAAATATACTCTACCTCGATATTTAGTGGGGCCATTAACTTCGCATATTGCTTCCTTTTAAAGTCACAGGTTTGTAACTTTTCATCTACAGAGCCTGCCACTTTTTGAAATTTAATTTCGACTATAAATAAAGCGTTATTCACAATTACATAAATGGCTTCGTCAGGCAGAAGTCTCTTGGATATATATTTCTTATAATCTAGTCCTCTGGATTCTAGGTATTTATATAGAGCGTTTTTCTTAAAACTTTTAGCAACTTCCTTGCCTTGATAAGAGATTGAACTTCCCCTAACGGTGTATCCGTCTTTGCTTTTTAACAATGACAAAATATCAACTCTTTTCTCAAAATTCAGTCCAGTCTTTGTGTTTCCACCACCCTTTCCTCCTCCAATCATAACTTTAAATCATTGAATCTTTTAATGGAGAGATTGAGATAACTCTTTTCCAAATCAATTCCAATGAATTTTCTATCGTGCATGGTGGCTACGATGCCGGTCGTTGAGCTACCTGTGAAAGGATCGAGAATTATGTCCCCCTTATTGGTACTCGCGAGCACAATGCGCCTGAGTAGATCAATCGGTTTCTGTGTCGGGTGTTTGCCGTATTTCTTTTCTGCTGGACGAGGAGTACCCATCGACCATACCGAGCGCATTTGAAGTCCCGGCTTCTTTAATTGATCTTCTGGCCACTCACTTTCTTTCATCGTTGCATAGTTGAAAGTGTGTTTTGCTTTCTTATCCTTACGCGCCCATATTATCGTCTCGTGGCTTGCCGTGAAAAAACGACAGCTTAGATTGGGCGAGGCATTTGGTTTAAACCACGAGATGTCATTCAGTATGTGGTAATCGAGCGATTGGAGTGCGTGGCCACACTGATATATAGAATGATATGTCCCGCTGACCCATAAAGTTCCTCTAGGCTTTAATACCTTCCTACATGCCTCTAACCAATTGTAGTGAAAATCATAATCGCCCTCGAAACCCCTGCTTTTATCCCAATCACCCTTGTTTACGCTGACCATTCTGCCAGCATGTACAGTGAAACCACCATTTGAAAGATTGTATGGGGGATCGGCAAATATCATGTCGATCGAATTTGCTGGCAGTTGACTAAGTATCAAGATCGCATCTCCTTGGTACAAAACAAAATTATTCTTGTGAAAATACGGTTTGACCTCGATCCCTGCGAGTATTTTTGGAGACGCGACAAGAACTGACATATGCTTATTCTAACATGAGGTTTTGCCACTACCTCCAAGTTAGACCTTGGAGAAACTTCTTCCAATTTCAGCGAGTCTGGGTATTTCCTTATTTCAAAACATCCCACATCGCAGGGTCCTCTCCCCCGTCTATCTTGAAAATCGAGACGCCGCGGACGCCGAGCTTTTTTGCGAGCGCCACCTTGTCTGCTATCGCTTTCGCGTCGCTCCACACGAGATATCGGAACGCAGTTTGCAGGCGCGTGGAAGTCGCGGTGTTCTGTTGAATGTCCGAAACGATTTCTCCCGGCACGGATATTGCAGGCATTACATCCGCGCCTATCAACATTTGAGTCGTGGTCGGCACATACGCAAGCCCCATTTCTCCCCACACATTTCGAGCTGGCGTGACTCCGTAAGCGGCTGCGATTTGGCCGGCGTATCGCGGATTGAAAGACCACAAAATTGAATATGTGTAATCTCCGACCGCGCCTCCCACGCGGTATTCGTTGCCGTATGTAGCAACTCCTATCATTATTTTCTTTTTGTTTATCTGCTTGGACGCAAGCTTTATCGCTTTTTCAACCCACGCCGTGTCCGCTATCGGGGTGTAAACAACTCCCTTATGTTTTTTGTTAAGTTTGAGGTCGGCGGTTCGCTGGTCGTATGTCATAAACCGCACGCGGTCGCAATATTTATTTATTGCCACAAAGTCGTTTGCATACTCTGGTTTCTTCGGCGGTTTCGCGTATGCGTCCTCCGGAGGAGTACGCGCCTCAATAGTGCACATGAGCCACTTTTTAGACCCGAGGCGCATCTGCAAGCCCTTGAGAAACAGCGAAAAATACGGTTTTGTGGATGCGCCTTTTCCCTCAAAATCAATGTCAATGCCGTCAAAATTGTTGTCAAAAACAAGCTTCGTAATCCTGTCCTCAAGTGCAATTCGTTTTGAGTTATTCTTTAGAATCCCGGCTATGAACTCTCCATTGCTGTTCATCACGGTGGGAATTACACGCACGCCTCTTCGCTTGGCCTCCGCAATAAATGAGACCCACGGCTCGGCGCCCAATTTCCCGTTGTCCACGAGAGTGCCGTCGGATTTGAGAGTGTAGACAAATGGATTTATTTCTGTGAACACATCGAGGTGCTGGAGCGCATCCGCCGTGCCAGTTGCAGCCCTCCAATACGGAATCCAACCCGAAATTTCAAACGGTTTAGAAATCACGGTAGCCGATGCGGGAAGCGGCAACAGGAAAAGGGCGACAATGAAAACAATCTTGAAAATCGGATTTATCACGCGCATATCGGAAAGCCACCGCTACTATTTTGGCAGAAATTTCGTACCGATAGACAGGCCCCTATCGAGTCCCATGAGAATACCAGGCACTTTGCCGTTGGCGATGTGGGTCGTAATGCCGTCGCGCGCTAATTTCTTGGCTATCTCGAATTTCGTGCGCATTCCGCCTCTACTAAAATCAGATTTCTCTTCCGTGATATGTTTTTCAAACGAGTCAATGTTCGCCAAACTGATTTCCGGAATTACTTTTGCATTTCCTTTTTTCCAATCTCTATCCATCACGCCGTCAATTCCCGTCAGAAAAAAAACTGCATTCACATTGAGTTGCGACGCAAGAAGTCCCGCAAGCTCGTCATTATCCGTGAAAACCAATTCCGCCACAGCGACGACATCGTTCTCGTTAACCACGGGGATTACATCGTTTCGCAGAAGATTTTCAATGCAATTCTTCATGTGCGAATAATGCTCTCTGTCGCGAAAGTCCTCTTTCGTCGCCAAGACCTGCGCGCAGACAATCCCCTCCTTTGCGAAATACTCTGCGTATGTGCTCATGAGTTTTACCTGTCCTACCGCGGCAAATATTTGTTTCTTCACAACACTATCACTCTCATCTTTTAAAGTTACCATTCCCCGCCCAGTACCAACGGCGCCGGAAGTGACGATAACCACTTCCGTATTTTTCTTTCGAAGTTGCGCCGTCTCTTCTACGAGGCGTTTCAACACTTGCAGGTCAAGTTCTCCTTTTGCGTTTGTTACAACGCTAGTCCCGATTTTTACGATTATTCTGTGATACATATGTTGGCATTTGCTTTATCGTTTTGTGACATTATGCGTACTTGGCCCGACCCGCGCACAATCCATTTATAACTCGTAAGCGCTTCCACTCCCATAGGCCCGCGCGCGTGAAGTTTCTGAGTGCTTATGCCAACCTCTGCTCCCATTCCGAATTCTCCGCCGTCCGTGAATCTGGTAGAAGCATTGTGCATGACGACAGCAGCATCAATTTCTCCTAAGAATATTTGGGCGTGCTCTTTGTTTTCAGTCAGTATCGCCTCGGTGTGCGAGGAAGTATTCTTTCTTATAAATGCCAACCCAGTTTCGAAATCTTTAACGACTTTGATAGCCATTTTTAACGAAAGAAATTCGTGCCCAAAATCGCTCTCGCGGGCTTCTTTGAGCAGGCTCTTGCCGAGTTTATTTTTGAGAATCCGGAATGCTGGCGCATCTGCAAAAACCTGGACCCCATGCGACGAAAGCGCTTCCGCGAGAAGCGGCAAAAGGCGCGACGCGCTTTTTTCATGCACAACAAGGCAATCAAGCGCATTGCAAACGCCGGGGCTTTGAACTTTCGCATTGACGATAATTCCGACTGCTTTTTGCACATCGTATGATTCATCCGCAAAAATGTGGCACACGCCGGCGCCTGTTTCTATTATTGGAACTCGCGCGTTCTCTCTCACAAATTTTATCAACCCTGCGCCGCCGCGAGGAATAAGGAGGTCTACGAGGCCGTGCGCGTTCAGCAGTTCTTTTTTCCAGTTATCTTTCGGATTAATGAGAGTCACAGCGTCTTCCGACACGTGATGAGCTTTCAGGACTTCTTGCATACACTTCACAATTCTACAATTTGTTAAGTAGCTTTCCTTGCCACCCTTGAGAACGACTGCGTTTCCGCTCTTAATCGCGAGCGCGACCAGATCAATTGTAACCCCCGGACGGGATTCATAAATTACTCCGATAACGCCGAGCGGTACGCTGATTTTCTCGATTTCGAGTCCATTGGGACGGGTTCTTTTTTCAAGAACCTTCCCAAGAGGGTCCGGGAGTTTTGCGACATCTTCCATTCCGCGAATGCATCCTGCGAGCCGAGGTTCACGCATTTCAAGCCTTTGCCGCATCGCCTCGTCGCCCTTAAAGGCAGATATATCTTTGGCATTCGCTGAAAAAATTTCTTGACTTGACGCTGTCAAGTTTTTTGCGATATCAAGAAGAATCGCTTTTCTCGCCTCGTGGCTCAAAAGAGCAAGCTCTGCGCTTGCAGTTTTGGTCTTTTTAAGCTGCGCCTGAACGTTATTCATTGCTTAGTTTTTGTGCGCGTTCGTAGGCGGCCTTTGCGGCTTCTTCAACAATGTTTGAAAGCTGGCGCTCGTTAAAAACTTTTAATGCCGCCTCGGTAGTCCCTCCTTTTGATGCAATTGCGGAAATCAACTCCTCGTAGCTTTTTCCTTTCTGCAAAGAAGCGGAAGCGGATAATGTTTTTTCCACCAAGGCGCGGGCCTGGCTTTCGCTAAGGCCAAGAGCCCTAGCGGATTTCTCCAAGCTTTTTGCAAACAAAAAGAAATATGCGGGACCGCTTCCGGAAATTGCTGTTACAGCATCGATGTCGCCTTCTTTCTCAACCTCAAAATTTTCGGACAAGTCGTCGAGAAGAGTCCTTGCTTTCCCTAATTCGGAGGACGACAGTCCGGAACTTTTCCAAGCCGAGATTCCTTCTCCGACTGATAAACCGAGATTCGGCATAACCCTCACGATTTTGTCGCGCCCGAAACGATTCTTGATTTTTTCTATTGTGACTCCGGCCGCGATGGAAAGAATTATTGCGTGTTCCCCGATTTTTTCTTTAACTTCCTCCGCTAAAGACGATAAATCTTGCGGCTTCACCGCGAGAATTATTATCTCCGCATTTTCCAAACTGGAATATGAATTATCAAGAGCGACGGAATGTTCGGAAGCCGTTTTTTCCAAAAGCCCGTCTTTGCTCGCAACAGAAATTTCGTAGCCAGATTTAGCACCGTTCAATGCTTTGGCTATCGCCCGCCCCATATTTCCGAAACCGATTAAAAATATGTTCATGTTAGTTTATCCTCTCCCGATTTAAATATCCTCTCCAAATAGGTAATAATAACGACCACGACAATGGTAATAAGTCCTGCATAAATAAATTTCGCCATGAGCGTGTCCGTAGCTAGAGGAAACGCATATTGAATCAATTCCTTTATAGCGTCGTTCCATGCCAAGCCAGCGACCAATCCGAAAGCCCCGCCGATGTACGCAAGAACCTTGCCTCCCATCTCGTTTTTCAGTTCATCCATTTCGTCAATATATCACACTGTCCCGCTATAAGCGGGCGCAGTGAGTATTCAGTATTTGGTATTTCGTATTTATCTGTCGAGGATAGCGAGTGAAGTGAAAGAGCCACCTCTTTCACTTCCGAGCGACGCAGACAGCAAAGGTTTCCGCGACAAGCCGCGGAAACCTTTCATACAAGATACCGAATACAAGATACTAAATACTATTTCACTTATGCCTCATGCGGCGCTTTCCTCCCGGAACTTTTGAGTAATTTCTCTTTTTCTTTTTTGCCATTTGACATCTTTATCGCTCTTATAATGTTTTCATTCTATCATTATAAGAGTGGTGAGTTAAGAGTTACGAGATATGTGTAGTTACGAGATATGAGTGAGCTCCTATTGCCTTTTGCCTAGTATCTGATGCCTAGTGCCTAATGCCTCTTGCCTTCCCCAATATGCAACGAAGGCATGCCTTCTGATTTTTGCGGGTCTTAAGATACTTATTCCCACAGGCGCACACCGGCGCTTTCTCTCGCTCCGGCTTCTCAACAAACTTGCCTCGCCACTGAAAGGTTTTTACTGGCGTATTCGCTATCGTCTTCATATCCGATGATAATAATACATTCGGCCGAGAAAGTCAAATTTGCTCGCGCCAGGCCCTTAATCTTGCTATACATTCCAAATGCAAGATAAAAAACGACGGTATGATGTCATTGTTACCGGAGGCGGGGCTTCGGGAATGATGGCGGCCGGACGCGCTGGAGAACGTGGAAAATCTGTTTTGCTCATCGAGAAAAACGCCGATGTAGGAAAGAAACTGGATATAACCGGCGGGGGCCGATGCAATATTACAAATGCCGAATTTGATAAACATGTCTTTTTAAAACACTATGGCAAAGCACAGCAATTCCTCTATTCGCCTTTATCGGTATTCGGCGTGCAAGATACATTCGACTTTTTCACGCGACGCGGACTTCCTCTCGTAGTAGAGGCGCGCAAGCGCGCATTTCCGGAAACGCAAAAAGCGGCGGATGTCACGCGTGTGATGAAAAAGTATCTGGCGGATAACGGCGTGAAAATCTTGACTAACGCAAGCGTGCGCTCGTTGCATGCCGAGAGCGGTCGTGTAATGGAGGCTGTAACTTCCCGCGGAAGATATACCGCAAACAACTTTATAATCGCAACTGGGGGCATCTCGCATCCGGAGACCGGCTCTACCGGAGATGGGTTTCAATGGCTCGCATCTCTCGGCCACACCGTAAATCCGCCAACTCCCTCTATCGTTCCGCTCAAAGCGCATGAGGCGTGGGTCAAATCGCTTTCCGGCGTCACGCTTCCAAAAATGAAAATCACCTTCTTCAATGACGGGAAAAAAGCATTCTCCAAAAAAGGGGGGCTTCTCTTCACCCACTTCGGACTTTCCGGACCTCTCATATTAAACTCTGCGGGAGCCGTCGGCCAATTACTCTCGGAAGGCGCTGTAACTGCGATTATCGATATGTTTCCAGATATGGATTTTGCACAGCTCGAAAAACTTCTCCTCACTGCAATCAACGCGAACAAAAATAAAGATTTCAAGAATGTTTTGGAGAAAATCGCACCAAACGGGATGGCGCGTTCCATTTCCTCAATTCTTGCGCTGCCAAATCCGAACATTAAATCTCACAGCGTTACAAAAGAAGAACGCAAACGGCTTGTGCATATTTTGAAGGGCGCACCAATTACCATAACCGGGCTCATGGGATTAGACCGCGCTGTAATCTCTGACGGCGGAGTGCCATTGACCGAGGTGGACACGCGCAGTATGCGCTCGCTTCTTGCACCAAACCTGTATCTCGCTGGCGACGTTTTGCACATCAATCGTCCATCGGGCGGGTATTCACTCCAGATGTGTTGGACTACCGGATTCGCCGCAGGAAATAGCGTATGAGCATATGGAGCCCGTGAAATACTCAACTCATATCCCTATTTCTCACCATGGTGAGAAATAGGGATATTCAAAACCGCTCCAACCAAGAAGTAGTCCTTGGAACAAATACGCACACACGCAACCGGGACAGCCGTCCCAGTTGCGTATGCTAGGAGTAAACAATCACCTTATTCTTATTTTGACTCGCCTTTTAATTTTTCATCTTTAATTTTGTTTAGTATCTTTTTCACCTCCTCAAGACTTTCTGAATCTAGGATTGAAACTGGAATTGGCTTTAGTCCTAGTTTTTTGAGTACCGACAGTTTCTTTTTCAGCACTGTTGGAGATACCGCGTCAGTTTTTGTAAGTAATACGTATTCTTTCTTTATCGATAAACGCGGGTTGTGAATTTCCAATTCGTTTCGAATGATTTCATGGTCCCGCGCGGGATCCTCCGATTCGGAAGATACGAGATGAAACAGCGTTGTCGTCCTCTCGATGTGCTTAAGAAATTTCACGCCAAGCCCCTTACCGGAAGAAGCGCCTTCAATAAGCCCCGGAATATCCGCTATGATGAGTTCATAATAAGCTCCCAAGTGCGGTTCAAGAGTGGTGAAAGCATAATCCGCGACTCTGGCTTTAGCAGAAGTAAGCTCATTCAAAAGACTCGACTTGCCCGCGTTGGGCAATCCAACAAGACCAACATCGGCGATAAGCCGGAGTTCGAGCCGATACTCGGCTCTGTCCCCCGGTAACCCTTCCTGAAACTCCTTCGGACTTGTGTTTATCGACGAGCGGAATCTGAAATTCCCTTTTCCTCCCATGCCTCCTCCTGCAGCCAGAATCCTCTGCCCAACCGACAACATCTCCTGCGAAAAATCGGTTCCTAGATTAATTATGGTCGTTCCAGTTGGAATTTTCAATATAAGGTCTTCGCCCGCGCGCCCATCGAGGAATTGTCCCCGGCCGTCCTTGCCGTCTTCAGCGTGTATTTCCTTCCTGCTCGCATACGGCATAAGCGCGTTTATGTTGGAAACGCCCTCAAAATATACGTTCCCGCCCCGCCCGCCGTCGCCTCCCGTCGGCCCTTGCATCAGCTTCACTCTATTGAAAGCAACCGCGCCCTTTCCGCCATTGCCCGCGCGCAATCTTATTGTTATTTCATCTATGAGCATTTTGGCACTCTATCACAGTTGTCTCACTCAAACATTTTGCAAAATGTTTGAGTGAGACAAGTCCGCGTTTAGGAACCTTTATTCAAGAACTCAATCTTTCTTTTTCGAGACCACCGCTTTATCTCTGCTTCCCTAGCGCGAGCTTTCGCATAAGTACGAAATTTCTCGGAATACTTAAGCGCCACGGGACGGCGGATTTTTGTATAGTGCGCTCCCCCTTTCGATTCGTTGTGCTGTTTCAATCTCTTCTCAAGATTATTCGTGCATCCGACGTAGAGCGTCTTGTCGGCGCATAGAAGTATGTAGGTAAAATGGCGCGACAAAGTATTACTATTTTTTGGCAATCGCATTTTGAATCAAGTCCTGAGAAAAACCTTGCGGTACATTTCCTGTTTTTGCATATTCATAAAGAGCGAGCTTGAAAATCGAGTTGAGAGCGGAAGAGATAACTCCAAGCGCGATAATGTAAAAGATGAGGAGTGCCCCAAGGATAACGGCAATAAATGGGTTACCAAGAATGAGAGCGGCACCGAGTGCAAAGGCAAAACCTGCAAATATCAAGATTGCAAAGAAGAGACCGACTCCAACCTTGACAATGATGGTCTCGCCCCATGTTTTCCGAATCACAGAAGCGGACTCAAGAAATGACCCTTTGATAGTGGCGTTACCAATGACGAGCGCCGGCAAACTAAAGAATGTGAGGATCGCCCATGCTGCGCCAAAAAATGCCGCGACTATTTTCCCAAGTGTATTAGAGCGTTGAGAGATCTGGTTGAGAACGATACCAACGGTCGCCGATATAAGAGACCACACGAATATTCTGCCGAACTTGGCCGAGGCGCCACGAATACCATCGCCAAGTTCCAAATCTTGGCCACTGAAACGCCCGTGGGCGATAATCATGATACCGGCTTGAAAAAAATTGACTGTAAGAAACGAGATGATGTAGCTCATAAACAAAAAAACATATGAGACATAGTTTGTTTGATAATCTGTGGTCTCGAGACCCGTGAGACTGCCTCCTAAAACAAAGAGGAAGTAGATGATGCCGATAACGACATACGCGACAAGAAGCGTTATTGCAGAAAGAACTGGAAACCACAAAATTTCTTTGTCTTTTTTGAGAAGAACCCACGATTCTTTCACGACCATCCTGCTTGCTTTCCACTTATTGATCTTGGGCGCCAGGTTTGCGGGCTGCGGGACAAAATTCTGAGGTGATGTAAGATCCATATGCTAGCATTATATATCGCCGTGTCTACAGACTCCGCGGTTATCCACATCCTTTTCTCCAAATTATTAGCACATCCGACATAAAGCGTCTTGTCGGCACATTTGAGAATATAGACGAAATGCATAATCAATTACGTGCCTCCAAAACATTCCAACATTCTCAAGAATATTGGAATGTTTCAATAAATCGAACAAATATTTTCCCATATGGAGATAAAGTGTGTGTAACAGATCGCCCAGAATATTCTTTATTTATAAGTCCCGCATGAACAAGACGGCGCGTATGTTCTGAAATGGTTTTAAAGTTTCCATTGGCAATATCGGCTATTCCATCCACTGTGATACCAGGGTGACCACGAACTATTCGGATAATCTCGATTCGCCAATGATTAGCAACACCTTTAAAGTGTCGCTCCAATTGCTTTGAATTCTTGACTGAACCCATACCCTTGTCACTACATTACCAGATATTCCAACATTCTTGAGAATGTTGGAATATGGTTGTGGATAAACATCAAAATGCCTATACTCTCCTGCATGGATAAGCCGATATATCCGATGCGGATTAACAAATATCTTGCATCTAAAAAATACTGCACTCGGCGGGACGCGGATGAAGTTATAAAGAAAGGCAAAGTTTTCATCAATGGGAAACTTGCAGTGCTCGGCGACAAGATTTCGGCAACAGATGTAGTGGAAGTAAAGTGGCGCGCAAAAAATCACCGATACTTTGCTTACAATAAACCGCGAGGGATTATCACTCATTCACCGCAAGGCGATGACGAAGAAGACATCGCGATGATACTTCCTCCTACTCTCAAAAATGTTTTTCCTCTCGGCAGACTGGATAAAGATTCTTTCGGATTAATCATTCTTACCGACGACGGGAGAATCACCGACCCGCTGCTTAATCCGGAGTTTGTACACGAAAAAGAATACGAGGTTACTTGTACGACGAATCTTCCTCCAGACTTCAAAGAAAAAATGGAAGCCGGAATAGACATTGGCGGATATGTTACAAAACCCTGCAAGATTGAACTCCAAAGCTACAATAAATTTTCCATCGCGCTCACCGAAGGGAAAAAACACCAGATACGAAGGATGTGCGGTGCGTTCGGACTTGACGCTTCTGGAATCCAAAGAACGCGAATTATGAATATCAAGCTCGGCCGAATCGCGCCCGGCGAATACCGCGCAATCCAGGGCAAAGAATTGAGCGACTTTCTGAAGGCGCTCGGGTTTTGATGTGTTGCCTCGATTCCTTATTGTCTAATTACTTCTCCAAATCCAGAATTTCGTCAATGCGAATCTTATCAACAAACTCGGGGACATGGGAGACAAGAACCATTGCTCCCTCGTAGCCGTCCAGCGCTTCGGCAATTACCGGAATGTGCCGGAAGTTAATGTGATTGGTCGGTTCGTCGAAAATAAGGAGTCCAGGCTCTTGGAGCACAAGCCGAGCGAACGCGACAAGCCCCTTCTGCCCTTCGGATAAATCGCCGATTTTTGCGCGTATCATATCGCCCGTAATTAAAAAACCAGCGGCAACAGAACGAACATGATGCTCGGAATGCCTGCGCGCAACAGAATACAACGAATCAAAAACCGAATCCTCGAAATTTAACATCGAAAAATCCTGGCGATAATATCCAACAGTTACATCTGCCGCGATTTTCGCCCCCCTTAAGGTTCCTTTGGCGATTGCTTCAAGAAGGGTGCTCTTTCCGATTCCATTTGGTCCGCGCAAAAGCAGATGGTCTTTTCGTTTCAAGTGAATGTCGGCTTTGTGCGTCGAGGGCTTGTGATTCTTCACTCGATTAAAAGATGTGATTGTTAGAATCTCGCCGACGATATCTTTCTGCGCTGGAATATGGAACGGGCGGATAGTTTTGTCTTCTTTTCGCACATCAACTTTTTCCTCTTCCATCTCTTCTACTTTCGTGCGCATTTTCTTAGCGACTAGTCGCATCTTTCCACCCTTCTGCGCGAAGAAGTTCATCTTGTCTTTGTTGGCCTGAATTTCTTTTGCAAGCTGGGCATTTTTTCTGTTCTCTTTTTCCATTCGCAGAGCAATCTCCGCGACCACATCAAAATAATCGCCCACATACTGCTCGACCTTCCGCGTAAAAACATCCAGATACAAAACGCCATGCGTAAAGGCGTTGAGAAATCCCGCGTCGTGCGAAATGACAATGCATGTTTTTTCATAATCAATCAAGAATTTTGTTAGGTGCTCGATGCCTGCCTTATCAAGGTTGTTCGTCGGCTCGTCCAAAAGCAAGATATCGGGATTTTGAATAAGCGCCGAGGCAAGTAAAAGCCGCGCTTGCTGTCCGCCGGAAAACGACTGTACGAGTCGTGAGTGCACTTTTTCGTGTCCCCGTAAATTTACAACTTCAAGCGCCTCATCTATGCGGGAATCGATATCGTATATTTTTTTGTCGAAACATTTCTGGAAAAACTCGCGAGCCGTAAGTTCATATTCTTCGCGCGGCATAACCTGTCGCGCTGTGGCGATAGTTTGCCCGTGTTCTATATGAACATCTCCAGACTCTGGTTTGGACGCACCCGTAATCAGTCCAAAAATTGTACTCTTGCCCGCGCCGTTCTGACCCATGAGCGTTATCTTCGCGCCCTCGCGCACGGAAAAATTAACCTCATCAAGAATGGGCCTTGCCTGTTCGTATTCAAACGACACATCTTCAAATCTAACGACAATATTGTTTCCCGCCATTGGAAGAACTTACAGCATATTCAGCAAAACTCAAAGGTTTTTCTTTAACGACTGTCTTTGCAGTTATTTATTTTGTATCGAACTCCGAAGATTCTTTCTCTTCGTCAACCGTTTCGATAATATTTGTTATCCATTTCTCCGTTTTCTCTACTAGCGCGTGGAGTTTCGGATAGCGCCTCGTGTAAGATTCAATCCACTTGCGCGCTTTGGACGAAGCGATTGAAATTAAAATTAGGCCGATAGCAAGAAAAAGAATGCCTTGCAAGAAAGGCAGCGCCAAACCAAATATCCCGAGGATCAGAAATATGACTCCAGCAGTTAATACCAGAATCCGTTTTAATTCTTTATGCATTTTGGTTAAAAAGCCCTGCGCCTCCGCCGACTGGCGGAGGCGCAGGGCTTTTTTGGCTTACTTCTTATTCTTTTTCGGCTTCTTTGCCTCCTTTCTTTGTGCATTGTTTCCCTTTGCCATATTTTATAGATGGTTTATTATTAATGTGTTAACTCTAGCACAGAAAGGCGCTTTAATATAAAACTGCATTCTGTATTAGGGTGCAGTTATATTTATGCCGGACACAGAACACGAAGAATGGCTCAAAGCGCGCAATAAGGCGAGGGGAGAACATTTGAAGCATCATCACACACCGCGCAAAAAAGCGGATGACGAAAAAAAGAAAGGCGGTGACGACAAAAAAGCGTGGCGCTATCGCGGACCGCTGGATACAGACTAGAGAATATTGCCCCTCTCGAATTTCGCACCGGTCTTGGATTATCAGAGTTTAAATTGCAGTTGCAGTTGTTTTCATGGTTCGACTTAGCTCACCATGACCCTGAGTTTATCGAGGGGTCACTATTTTGCATTATTGATGATGTTTTGAATGATTTGGTCTACTTCTTTCGGCCGCTCGCCAAAATCAGCCTCCGGGAAAAACTGCGGCAGAACAATCGGGCGCATGCCGGAGATAAACGTATGCCCGTCTTTAGTATAGACGTTTATCTTGCAGGGCAGGCAAAGGCCGATTTTAATGTCAATATTCAAAAATTCATCCGCGTATTTGGCGTTGCAAAATTCAACTATCTTAAACGGCCCTCTTTGGAAACCCTTCTCGCCTAACGCTTTCTGCACATCATGAACGTACAAAACCCGCATACCGGCGTTGGCTATTTCGTCTTGTACGCTTAAAACCGCCTCATCAAAACTTTTTACTGTGGTTGTAGTATAATCAAATTCCATATATTTTTAATAAATTACTTTGTGCATGACTATTTTCTAATAATTCCATAACCGTTCTTTTTCCAATCAATCATTCCTCCAGACAGATGCGATACTTGGGTATATCCACGCCGCGCCAGCTCTCGCGCCGCTATCTCACTCATCCGTCCGCTTCGGCAGTATAGTACAATTTTCGCATTTTTGTCTTTTGGCAGTTTTTCAAGATTATCCGCGATGCGGTCATAGGGAATAAAAGCGTCAGTATTCTTAATCTCGCCCTCATACGGTGTGTGAACATTTGCAAAGAAGAAATCCTTTCGTGACAATGTTGCGGCTAATTGCACGCTTGTTAGCGTGGTGAAATTCGCGATTTCTTGTTCTGGTATTTGCGTTGTCTCAGATTGAATTACCGCAGCAGTCTCTGGTTGCAACTTTCTAAACAATAAAAAGCCGCCAAAAATTATTGCAGCAACGAGTATGACGATGATTATTTCATTATTCATGATAATTAGAATTTATTTCAAATCCCATTTAAAGGATCGCTCCGGAATTCCGCCGATGTCCTTAATTTTAATTTCGACCGATTTGGGCATTGGTTGAACAGCGTTGAATATTAACACGCCTTCTCTGTGATGACCGCCGGGCCCGGCGCCCTCCCAAGTAATGGGTTTATACTCTCTGCCTTGATCGTCAAGAAGGACCGTTGACTTTGTCAGGTCCTGATCTAATTCGACCGAATGGGTGTCCATAACGATATCGAATTTCCATTCTTTTAATTGGGGCGAAATATCAATCGGGGTAACGATAACTGTAATGGCTGACTGGTCACCAGTTTTCAATTCCGAATTTTTCTCCGTGCTTGTTTGCTGATTTACCTTACTAACCGCCGGTATTTTTTGTCCCGCTAAGCGATTCTGATAAAAAATAAGAAGTCCCCCAATAAAAACAGTTATTGATAAGATTGTTATTACTGTTTTTTTCATAGATGTTTTTTGAATTTGATGATTCTACTTGTCATATATACGATGCCAGCAATGTTAAAGAAAATTCCCACCCAGAATAGCTTGACTTGGTATTGGGCGACGAACGTAACGAGTCCGGTCACTCCGAGAATAGGCGCTAAATTCACTAAATAGTGGGCGCAACAGGATATCATAGCCGCAGTGGAAGTGGTTCCGGATACGCCGACTACTTTGCCCATGCCCTGCCCACTATGAACCAAAGCTTTAATGTACTGATATAGACCGATTTGAATTCCGAATCCAACTGCCAGAGCCACAATGAAGTACCAATACGCTCCAAACTGTTCGAGCGCAAAGCTCCAGCCGGACACGAGCGTGAGTACCGCAAAATAAACCCCCAGCAAGATTGCGCTTGCGAGTATTCCGTACAGGATTGATTTTGTGATGTTAGTAGCCATGATTATTCTGCGGTATATATTTCTGGCTCTTTTTCAAATTTCCGTTTGCAGTGGTCGGAGCAGAAGAAATATGTTCTGCCTTTCCAATCAAACGCGATTTCACCGGCGGTCGACATATTGCATACAGGGTCATTCTTCCACATCAGCGATGAGTCATTCTTGAACAGACTGAAAAATGAGCGGAACATATTCTTTATTGAGCATTGACAGCTTTTAATTTCCGCCGAGGAATAAACGCGGGAGTTTCTTTCGCATAAGTATCCCAGGTTGCTCCGAATTCTTTCCGAGCGTTTGTTTCTTCACTCCGGGCAAGTCGTGTGTACATCCACACCAGTATCGGGAACATTGTAACGGTAAGAATTGTCGGCCACTGCAAGAGGAATCCGAGCATTATGAGGACGAAACCGTCATACTGCGGATGGCGGATTTTCGCATACGGGCCAGTCGTGGCGAGCGTATGTTCGCTCTGTGCCCTGTACAGCACCCTCCACGCGTTAGAGAGAAGAATAAATCCACCGCCAATGAGAATGTAGCTTGCGAAGTGGAATGGTCCGAAATGCGGGTCGCCTCCCCATCCGAATAAGTCCTCAAGAATGTGGCCGGAATTGTGGGTGAACGGGTCAAGCCCGGGCACCCACTTCGTAAGCCATCCGGAGAAAAGATAGATGGTCAGGGGAAATCCGTACATTTCGGTAAAGAGGGCTACGAGGAACGCTGAAAATGCGCCGAACGACCGCCAATCCCGCGAGGTTTTTGGTTTGGTGAAGCTAAACGCGAAGATAATAAATATCAGGGAGTTTATGATGACAAGCCACCAAAGGCCATAAGAATTTTCCATGGCAGTAAGCTAATGGCAACATCCGCCTTTTTTATGTCCGTCTTTCGTCTTTGAGTCTTCCGCAACATTCGTTTTTTCTTCCGTATCGGTATCACTATGTCCTCCATGCCCATCATGTCCCTTAAACATCATCCAGATATGTGCGGCCACAAATATCCCAATAAGAAGCGGCCAGAAATACCCAGATGAAGATAATTTGCCCCCGCTAAAAAACAGAAAACCTAACAATAACAGACATGGAATCATCATCCACATCATCCCTTTGTGCCCGCTATCTTTATTTCCTCCGTTGTTGTGATCGTGCATAGCTTTTAATAATTATTTGTTAATAAGGCTTGAATTGTGCATCCACACGAAATAGGAAGCGAAAATCCAAGCGAAGACGAATATATAGATTGCACCGAGTACGAAACTACCAAAACTGATCCACGTAAAGCCGGGGAGGGTTTCAAGGATGGTGTGATGGAGCTGTATTCCGGCCGCTGACCGCAATGGAAGAAATCCGCCCAACACACAAAGAACGTATGCCACCTCGGCCCCAAGAACACATTTCCAGCCGTATGATTTAAGTGATAGTTGCATATAGTTGAATTAATTGATTAAACGACTTCTCCGCGCTTTTCGAGCATCATGTGGTGAATTGTTGCTATCTGAAGCCAGATGGCGACAAGAAGTGCGGTTATTGAGCACAAAAGCATCACTTCTCTCGTCAATCCGAACCAAACTACTCCGGCTGGCCAGAAAAGAACGGCAAAGCCCGACATGGCAACACCAACAATTCCTGCGATAACAGAAATAACATGCAGTACTTTTGATGGTTTCATATGATTCTGCAGAATCACGTCGCGTACTGTCAATTGAAACGCGACGCTTCTTAAGTTAATTTATTAATTAACCAAGACTTTTATTTACTTGATAAAGCGTATAAATCTACAATCTCTTCAACGGCTCTCTTTTTGATGCCTTGTTCCATTTCCCTATGATACCCCCTGGGGGTATACTACGCAAGGATTTAGGTGTATAGCGGAAGCATTATCAACTAAACACTTTGTACATTTATGATGGGATATGGATATGAGGGCTGGGGCATGATGGGCGGAGCGGGGTTTCTTGGTTTAATCGTGTGGCTCATGGTCTTAATCGACCTTGTTCTCGTCGGCGTCTGGCTCTGGCAAAACATTTCAAAAAAATAAGGGTTTCTCAAAAAACCCTTTCACTATGCGTTTTACGCGCGTGAGTTTTCTTACAGTAAAAAATTAGTGAGCGACTGGAGAGGAGAAGTAACTTTTCACCGCGGTAAACACGACAAAAAAGAGAACAAGGAACGCACCGTAGAAAATAAGAAGTGTGGGATATAGGGTAGCGGCAAAGGGAAGCGCGGTGACCAAAAAGAGCGAGTACCACGAACCACCGGCAAGAACAGGACCGAACTTCATCGGCATCACATGTTTCGTCATCAAGACCGCGTTTAGAATAATAACGCCAATCAGTGTCACCTCCATGAGATAGAGGGGCGAGGAAAGCGCGGCGATATCTTTGGAAAAAAACGCTATCGCGCCGAACGAAAGAAGCGAGAGCGTGATGAGTGTCATG
>JBBUFE010000026.1:0-427 GCA_038056635.1 Patescibacteria group bacterium | reverse complement strand
GTCAATAACCCCGTCTTCAAGCGCGTTTATAAAAAATGTGAGCGCAAACGTGGAAGCCCCCACCCCGAATGTAATCCCCATCTGATAGAGGACGTGAGTAATCGCAAGAAATGTTTCCATCATCACAATATCGTAGCAATCTATCAGGATTTCGGCAATAAAAAATCGCCCTTCAGCCGTGTTTTCCCACAACATATTGACTCACAGCACATCGACATATTCCCACCATCCACGGCAAGGTAAGACCTTGCCGTGGATGTCGCCCCTCACTTCTCAAAAGAAAAGAAAAGGGTACCTGACCCCCTTTTCTTCTTCGACTAAGAGAATAAGGAGACAGGGAGCGATGGGGGGTACCTGTCCTCCTTGTTCCTTCTCCCTCAAAAAAATAATGTCCTTGAAATTGGTCTTCGCTTGTGAGAAAATAAGA
>JBBUFE010000025.1:3363-10079 GCA_038056635.1 Patescibacteria group bacterium | reverse complement strand
GTTTTCAATTCTTTAAAACTGAATCGGGATTTCTTTTCTGTCTTTGCCATAGTTCCATTGTAGACTGTTTCCTGCAGGAACGATAGAGTGGTATGCTCGAAAGGAATTATGATTCCCACTCGAATATACATGGTTGGCACCCCAGTAGCACATGCTTTGCATGGCTACGGGGCAGGTCGGCGGCAATATAAATAATATGTCCACTCTTCCCGAACACATATATATGGTTGGAGTTGGGGGTATAGGGATGTCCGCGCTTGCACAACTTCTTGTTCATCAGGGAAAAAATGTAAGCGGGTCGGACAGGGAAGAATCACCCACGACGAAACTGCTTGCCGAGAAAGGCATTTCCATTTCCATCGGACACGACCGATGCAATATTCCAGCCGATGCGGAACTTCTTATATACAGCGACGCTGTCTGGCCGGACAACCAAGAGCGTATGAGAGCAAAAGAAATGGGGATACCAGAAATGTCCTACTTTGAGGCGCTCGGAGTCGTTTCAAAGAATATGAGAACGCTTGCCATAACGGGGACTCACGGGAAAACAACAACGACGGGAATGTTGGCGGCAATATTAAGACATGCGGGGAAAGACCCGAGCTCCATAGTCGGTTCTATCGTATCGGACTTTGGTTCAAACTATCTGGAAGGCCGCGATGACCTTCTTGTTGTGGAGGCATGCGAATACAAAGACCACATGCTGAAACTTTCTCCAGAAATACTTGTGATTACCAACGCCGAGTGGGACCATACGGATTATTTCCCAACGCTTGAAAGGATGCTGGAGTCATTCAATAAAGCGGCGCACGCTGTGCCAAAGCATGGAGCCGTCATTGCAGACCCGAAAGGATTGAATATGGAACCCGTATTAAAAGGTGTTATGGCGCGCATCGTGGACTACACGAAAGAAGCAGTGCCACAGTTACTGCTACTCGGCGAGTTTAATCGTGAGAATGCACGTGCCGCGAAAGCCGCCGCAATAGCGGCATACAGCGACCCCGAAGGACATCAAGCTGCCTACCCCAGTACCACGCAAGCGGCTACGTGGCGCGGCGGGGCAGGTATATCGGAAGAAGTGATTGATGAGGCCTTGAAGAATTTTAGGGGCTCGTGGCGCAGATTTGAATATAAAGGAGAAACGCAGAAGGGCGCTTTGGTGTATGACGATTATGCTCATCATCCGACTGCGATTGCAAAAACTCTGCACGCGGTACGTGAAAAGTTTCCAAACAAGAAGATAGTCGTCGCGTTCCATGCGCACCTGTATTCGCGGACGCGGGATTTGATGAGAGGTTTCGGTGAGGCGCTTTCAGGCGCCGATGAAGTGCTAGTTGCGCCTATTTATCCGGCGCGCGAGGAACCGATTCCCGGCGTAACGAACCATACTCTTGCGGTTGCGATTTGTGCGGAGGGAGGAAATGCTCGCGCACTGGATTCATTCGACGAAATCCGCGAAGCGCTTCTTAAGTGCGACTCTGATACACTCATAATAACTATGGGGGCGGGGGATATTTATAAAGTTGCGGAGCAATTAGTCCAGTTGTAGACTTGAACCATTCTCAAATTCTTGAGAATTCAAGAATGGAGAATGGTGTTAAATTTAATTATGAACTATCACACACTGGAAAGAAGAGTAAAGGGGTTTGCAAATCACCGCCGTATTCAAATCCTTGAGTTACTGCGAAAGGCACCGGAACTCTCCGTCTATGAGATTGCGACCAAATTAAAGGTAAATTTTAAAACTGTGTCTGAACATGTTCGCAGATTAGCGATAGCGGGATTGGTATTGAAGCGCCACGAAGGAAATGAAGTTCGGCATAAACTTACACTCCGCGCCGAAAGGATTCTTAAATTCTTGAGAATATTGGAATAGATATGAGTGGGGAATTTACCGGAGGAAGGCTTTCAATTGTCGCCACACCGATTGGCAATCTTGAAGATATAACGCTCCGCGCACTGCGTAAGTTTAAAGAAGCAGACGTGATTTATGCGGAGGACACTCGAGTAATTTCTAAACTGCTTGCGCGATATGAAATCAAAAAACCACTGCAACGGCTTGACGCGGCGACTGAATTGAAAAAAGCAGATGAAATTATTTCTCGCCTAGAGGCGGAAGAGAAAGTTGTGTTTGTAACTGATGCAGGCACTCCCGGTATTTCCGACCCGGGCGCGCGGCTTGTTCGGCATATTCGCGCGAATATGCCGATAGCAAAGATAGAAACAATCCCCGGGCCTTCCGCGCTCGCCGCAGCGCTCTCAATCGCTGGAATCGACGCAACAGAGTTCACGTTTCTCGGATTTCTCCCGCACAAGAAGGGACGACAAACAGCACTCAAAAAGATTGCGTCGAGCGAAATTCCCGTAATTCTTTACGAATCACCGCATCGCATATTGAAACTGTTGAAAGAGTTAGCGGTGCTACAAGTGTCGCGAGTAATTATCGCTCGCGAGCTTACCAAGATTCATGAAGAAGTGCTAGCCGGAGATCCATCCGAACTGGCGCGCAAGCTTGAAGAAAAGGGCGGAGTCCGAGGCGAATTCGTTGTAATTATCAAGAATTAGTATTTAGTATATTGTATATGGTATCTTGTATTCAAACGGGATGCTTATACTGAATACGATATACAAAATACGATATACTGTAATTTATGTCTCTCGATTCCTTAATAATGCTTTCTGGCGCTTTCGTAGCACTGGCGCCGTTTTTGGGATTTCCGAATAGTTGGGATACCGTACTGTTTTTTCTTGCTGGCATTTTTATAATTTCACTTGGCATAACCGTACGAAGGCGCGGGGAACATTTTGTTCCACCGAAACAAAAGAAAAACGGAGGCGCGTCTGAAGACACAAGGCCGCTTCCGCCGCCGCATGAAAATACGTAGGCGTACGCGCAAATATGCAGTTCTTTTCTGCGCCGTTATTGTTGGTGCACTTTTAGTTATTTGGGGAGGAGAAATTGTGAGAGCGGGTGGAATCAAATTTCCCGCTAACTCTTTAGCATTCTCGCGCGGGACGACAACCGTGCCTGTGCGACCCGAGAAATTAAAAGTCACGCATCTTGCGACTCCCACTACGGTTCGAGCGGTCTACGTGACGCAGTGCGTGGTGGGGACTCCCAGCTTGCGGAATGAACTCGTGAAATTTATAGAGACAACAGAATTGAATTCGGTAGTGATAGATATTAAAGACTACACGGGCAAGCTCTCTTTCACTCCGGAGGACCAGTCTCTTAAAAATTCTGTGTCAGATGCCTGTGGTGCGAGAGACATGAAAGAATTTATTAATAAATTACACGAGAAAAATATCTACGTCATCGGGCGTATCACTGTGTTTCAGGACCCGTATTACACGGGGCTTCACCCAGAACTTGCGGTGAAGAAACTTTCTGCGAAAGAGTCAAACTGGAAAGACCACAAGGGATTGTCTTTCATAGATGTAAGCGCGGAGCCGTTTTGGGACTACATTGTGAGGATTTCTAAAGCTTCGTACGAAATAGGCTTTGACGAATTGAATTTTGATTACATCCGGTTTCCTTCCGACGGCAACATGAAAGATGTCTATTACGCGTGGGGCGCGGGAATTCCGAAAAGCGAGGCGCTGGAGCGATTTTATATATACTTGTACGACCAACTTAAACCAACCGGTGTCGTTATGTCGGTTGACCTTTTCGGAATGGTAACGACAAATTACGACGACCTGAATATCGGACAGGTTCTTGAGAGGGCTTTGCCGTATTTTGATTTTGTCGACCCGATGGTTTACCCGTCGCACTATCCGACCGGATTTAACGGCTACAAAAATGTGAACGCCAACCCGTACAACATTGTCCACTTCTCAATGAGCAAAGCGGTCGAACGAGCTACAGCGACGACCACAACCATCGGGTCCTTTGCTTACACCCGTATCGGAACGTCTACACCTGCGATTTACGGAAAACCCTCGTATCCGGCATCGAAAATGCGCCCGTGGCTGCAGAGTTTTGATTATCCGGTTACCTACACTAAGGAGATGGTAGAAGCGCAAATTAAAGCCAATGCCGACGCAGGGCTTGATTCATACTTGTTTTGGGACCCTTCCAATAAGTACAGAAGTTTAAGAGAGGTGTTACAACCGGAATGAAAATTGACAGGTGATACACTTTTGATACACTTAAAAATATGGCAACGACAAAACAGAGGATAAATATCAGTGTCTCTGACAGTACTCATGAGGCGCTCAAACGCCTTGCCAAGCGAGATCAAGAACCGCTTGCAACTAAGGTAGGCAACCTCATCGAACAGATTCTTGAATTAGAGGAGGACCGAGTTCTTAGCGCAATCGCTGACGAGCGTCTGAAAGGCAAAGTTCGCTGGATCAAGGACAGCGACAAAATATGGAAGTAAGCTATTCCATCACCCTTCATCCACTGGTGACAGCACGCGACATTCCTCGACTTGATGCATTCTTGCGCCAAACAATTCGCGATGCGATTCGAGAAAAACTCACGAAGAGACCGGAAGTCTACGGGAAGCCGCTGAGGTACACTCTCAAAGGGTGCCGCTCACTTCGCGTCGGGGACCATCGCGTCGTCTTTCAAATTCAACGCAGGATAGTCCACATCGTCGCCGTTATCCATCGCAGAACAGAGTACAGGGGAGTAGAACAGAGACTCCACTAGATCTCGTTTTCATACAAGATACTGTATACAAAATACTATATACTGTTAGACATGCACCCAGATGCGAACGACCCTGACCGTCGCATTACCTACTTTGCGGCGACTCACACGCGGGGAAAGCGCGACATTTTCGGCATTCGCGGCGAAGATCGCGGCAAACACATCTATATCATCGGGAAAACCGGCATGGGCAAATCCACCGTGCTCGAAAACATGGCGATTCAAGATATTCAGAATGGCGAGGGCTTGGCGTTTGTAGACCCGCATGGCGCCACTGCGGAAAAGCTTCTCGACTTCGTTCCTCAAAACCGCATAAAGGATGTAGTTTATTTTGCGCCCTTTGACACTGACTACCCGATAGGATTCAACGTGATGGAAGATGTCGGCTACGACAAGCGGCATCTCGTCGTCTCGGGTCTTATGGGAGCACTCAAGCGCATTTGGGTAGATGCGTGGAGCGCGCGTATGGAATATATCTTGCAGAATACTCTTCTTGCGCTTCTTGAATATCCAGACTCTACGCTTCTAGATGTGAATCGCATGTTAACCAACAAAACATTTCGCCAGGAAGTGGTGGCAAAAATCAGCGACCCCGTAGTTCGTTCTTTCTGGACGGAAGAATTTGCAGCTTTCACCGACACATACACGCGCGAAGCAACGCCTGCGATTCAGAACAAAATCGGGCAATTCACCGCAAACCCTCTTATTCGCAATATTATCGGCCAAGCCAAGTCAACGTTTGACCTGCGCAAGATGATGGACGAGAAAAAGATATTCATTGTGAATCTCTCCAAGGGGCGAATGGGGGAAACGAACGCCGCGCTTCTTGGAAGCATGATGGTTGTTAAAATCTATCTTGCGGCGATGTCGCGCGCCGACGAGCCCGCGACGCGAATGGCGCAGCTTCCGCGCTTCTATTTCTATGTAGACGAATTCCAATCCATGATGAACGAAGCGTTCGCAGATATTCTTTCCGAATCGCGAAAATACAAATTGGCTCTTACTCTTGCAAACCAATACATCGAACAAATGGAAGAAAACGTGCGCGATGCCGTATTCGGCAACATCGGCACACTCGTCGTTTTCCGAGTCGGGCCATTTGATGCGGAAGTTTTGAGAACTGTTTTTGAGCCGACTTTCACTGCGGAGGATTTGGTCGGTCTTGGAATCGGACAGATATATCTCTCACTTATGATAGACGGCGTCGGGTCGCGGCCATTTTCCGCCGAGACGATTCCGCCGATTGAGACTCCTCACATTTCGTATCGCGACGATGTTATCGTGAATTCTCGAGCGCAATTTGCTCGTCCGCGCGCAGAAATAGAAGAAGTGGTCCGAAAACGGCAAACTGAATTTGTTGCGCCCCCTCCTAGGCCGAAAGTTCGCCGAGAGTATGGTCCCGCTTCAAGTCCCCGCAGGGTCGAGGCGAGTGTGCGCGGCGAAAGGTCTCCGCGAGAGCATTTTTCCACAGACAATACTCCGCGCAGATATGCGCGCGAAGAGCATCCTCCGCGACATGCATCTCTGCATGCAAGTGCGCCAGATTTGAGGCAGAGCAGTCCGCGTGCGAGTGTTCAAACGCAGGAGGCAGTTCCACCTAGCGGCTCCAATGAGATAGGGCATCGCTCCGCTTTGCGCGCCGCTCTTCAAAACGCGAAGAAGGAAATTGCGCCAAATTCTTCTGCTATAAAATCGCCCGCGGAAATCATGCGTGGACAAATGGCGGCGGGTAGAAATGGAAAGTCCTTGGAAGGGGAAGCAAAAAGTCGTCCGATAGTGCATGCCAAACAACCGGAGGAAAATTCACAGAGAGGCATTCAGGATAGAGAAAGAGAAGTGTCGCCGGATGTTTTACGCAATGTTCTTCGCGGGAAAGACGACAGTGATAATAAATAGCAAAATAAAGATTGCGCAAATACGCCATGCGTATACAAAATATTGGAAAGGCAATAGCGATTACTCTTCTAGTGCTTTTTCCATTCGCGGCTTTTGCGCAAGTGATGATTTCAGAAATCATGTACGATGCGCCGGGGCTTGAAGGGAGCGGAGAGCATGA
>JBBUFE010000025.1:0-3263 GCA_038056635.1 Patescibacteria group bacterium | reverse complement strand
ACGCACGATTTCTTGTATGTACCGGTGGACGCGGCTACGAATAATGGAAGTTCTTTACAGCGCGCGAATAGCTCTTCAGCAACATTTTCCGCTGGAGCGCCGACTCCTGGCACTGGCTCACTCACAACATTGTCCTCGGGTGATTCTGGAACACAGACTAGTACTCAAACGCAAAATGATACAACGCCTGCGCCTGCAAACGCCGGCGCCCCGGTTTCATCGGCTTCAAATTTTTCGGTTGAGCCGCAAATATTTGCATACGCGGGGAAGGACAGAGAAGCAATTGCCGGAGCAGACAGTATTTTTGAAGCGCGCGCACTCGACAAGAAAGGAAATCCGACTAAACCAGGCCGTTTTCTGTGGACATTCGGCGACGGCGCTTCTTCCGAAGGTCAAACTGTGATGCATCATTTTCCGCAGCCCGGCCGCTACGCAGTCGTTTTGGATATAGCAGACGGTTTTTATTCTGCGTCGCATCAAATTATTGTTACGGTGTTGCCAGTTTCGATTTTACTTTCTCTTCATAACGACGACATTGTCCTTTTAAATAAATCTTCCAAAAATCTTGACCTCTCGTACTGGAGTTTGCGTTCCGGCGGAAAATTTTTCATAATTCCGAAAAATACAATTTTGCTGGGCGGCGCCTCTGTGCCGTTTACAAAAGAAGTAACGCATCTCGATGCTTCTTCTGATGCGGCGCTTCTATATCCAAATGGTCTTGTTGCAGGATCTATAGGCGCGGTTAGCCCAGATCCATATTCCAGCGGCTCCGCTCCAAGTGCGAAAATTAATGATGTTGCGCAACCTGTTTCAGATTTGTCCGCTGATTCCGCGGACACGCAGGACGCAACTCCCACTGCCCAGTCGTTAGTAGCAAATGCACAAACAGCCACAACAAATAACAACTCATATCTATGGTGGTTTGGAGCGTTGGGACTTGTTGTTCTTGGAGGTGGGGCGATAGTGGCTTCCCGCCGTTCCGGAAAGAAGGAATGGAATATCATTGAGGAAAGTGCCGAATAAGTGTAGTCTTTACGGAATGAAAGGAGAGAAAAAGACAATAGTTGTGACCCCAGTACCACAACGCTCCGCGTTGGCTACGGGGCAGGCAGGCGGTGCGGGGCCTGCCCAGCACCCCAGTCAGCACATTCTGTATATGTTCTCATTTCGCGCGTATCATTGAATGTATGATTAACGGCAAAAAGACAGCGGTTGTGACTGGCGGTGCTGGGCTGATTGGGCCTTCGCTTATTGAGCTATTGCTTCCCAAATATCGTGTCGTCTCGCTGGACAACTATTTTATAGGCACCGAGAAAAACCATATTGAAGGGGCAAAATACATAAAAGGGCACACGAAAGACATCGAATCGCTTTTAGGAGATGAAACACCCGCCATTATTTTTCATCTTGGAGAATATTCTCGAGTAGAGCAAAGTTTTGACGATGTCGAATTTGTTTGGGAATCGAATGTCGCGGGCACATTCCGCGTTCTTGAATATTGGAGAAAGCGCAAGTGTAAATTGGTGTACGCCGGCTCGAGCACGAAATTTGCGGACGGAGGATTAGGGCGCGACCAAAGCCCGTATGCGTGGATGAAGGCGAGCAATACAGAGCTTGTGAGCAATTACGGCAGATGGTTTGATATTCCCTTTGCCATTACTTATTTCTACAACGGATACGGCCCGCGGGAACTTTCGGAAGGTCCGTACGCGAGTGTTTTAGGCAGGTTCAAAAAACAACATCTTGCAGGAGAGCCGATTACTGTCGTTTCGCCGGGAACACAGCGCCGAAATTTTACTCACGTGGAAGACTTAGCGCGCGGGCTTCTAATGGCCGGTGAAAAGGGCAATGGCGATGAGTACGGACTTGGAAGCCCCGAATCTTTTACCATACTTCAGATTGCTCAAATGTTCGGCGGAGAAATAAAAATGCTACCGGAGAGAAAAGGGAACAGGATGGAATCGATTGTGAACACATCGAAAGCGGAAAAAGAATTTGGATGGAAACCGGAGCATACGGTGAGAGAGTATATCGAATCCCTGAAGCATGATGCACGAAAATAAAAAGAAGAGAATCTTGATATTCTCGCTCACATACCATCCCTATGTCGGGGGTGCAGAGGTCGCTATAAAAGAAATTACTGACCGCGTTAATCCGAAAGAATATGCATTTGACATGGTGACTTTGCGTTTCGATGAGAAGTTGCCAAAAGTAGAACGCATAGGAAACATTACAGTGCATCGTCTCGGATTTACTACAAACGCCCCGAAAATTTCTGATAGACGAATACCTGTTACGGCTAAATTCGCCAAGATTTTATTTCCTTTCACTTCGTTTTCCAAAGCCGTGTCGCTTCATAGGAAGCATGCGTACGACATGACATGGGCTATGATTGCAAACTATGCCGGATTTGGCGCACTGCTCTTCAAATACGCATATCCGAAGGTTCCGTATTTTCTAGAACTTCAAGACGGCAATACTCTCGAGCAGGTGAAATCGAGGCAACCAATTTTGCGCCTAATCTGGCCGTTTTATAAGCAAATTTATCTTAAAGCGGATTTCATCAAGGTAATATCTAGTTTTATCGAGAAGCTTGCGCGAGGAGTGGGTTTTAAGGGGCCGGTAGAAGTTATACCGAATGCCGTGGACGTTGCGAAATTCTATGCAACAGTCCCCATAGAAACACTGGTTGAGCTTAAGGCGCGATTTGGAAAAAAAATGGGAGATATATTTTTATTCACGGCATCGCGCCTTGTGCTTTCGCGCGGAGTCGAAGATGTCATTCGAGCTCTCTCATTTCTTCCCCCGAATGTGAAGCTTCTGATTGCAGGCGCAGGCGATGCCCAGCACCAATTGGAAAAGATTGCCAAGGACTCCGGAGTCGGGGAACGGGTATTTTTCGCGGGGCACATCAGCCACTCGCGTCTGCCAGTGTATTACAAAATATCAGATATATTCGTGCGCGCTTCAATTGTTGAAGGATTCGGGAATGCATTTGTGGAAGCATTTGCCTCTGGAATTCCAGTCGTGGCAACGCCCGTCGGCGGAATTCCGGATTTTCTTTTCGACCCAGATAGGAATCCAAACAAGCCCGCGACTGGATTGTTCTGCCAGCCAAGAAACCCCGAATCAATTGCGCGCGCGGTAGAGCGCTACATAAGCGACCCCGCGCTTTCCGCCGAGGTGGTACAGAATGCGAGAGCTCTTGCAGAGGAGAAATACGACTGGAATACAATCGCCCGCGATATGAAAGAAAAGATATT
>JBBUFE010000024.1:3468-22435 GCA_038056635.1 Patescibacteria group bacterium | reverse complement strand
TTGAGTTTTTGCAGTATGATGTCCGCCTTATCTCTCGGCATAAGATTACCAGCTTTTATGACCATGTCAGCCACAGCTTCATAAAGTTTCTTTCTCTCCGCAAGTACTGTTGCAATTTCTGCTTCAGGCGACGAAACATCCGTCAGAGGCGGCCTGTTTGGGTCGTGTTCGATACGGCTCGCAAGAATGTCCGCGGGCGTGCTCAAAAAGATAAGAAAGCCATTTTCTTTTAATTCGGCGATATTTTCGGGCCGCGTGATGACACCGCCTCCGGTTGAAATAATCGCGCCATGCTTTGCGGAAACTTCATGCACAATTTCTGATTCTTTATCACGAAAGTATTCCCATCCGTGCTTCTCCACTATATCTGGAATGCTCAATCCTTCGCGTTTCTCTATAAGCTCGTCCAGTTCTACGAATTCTCTCCCCAGCTTGTCTCCCAAGAGCTTTGCAACAGTCGTCTTGCCTCCGCCGCGCATGCCTATCAGCACAATATTTGGATTGTCGTAGATAAATTCGAGGCAGACGCCGATTGACTCGAGGGCATTCCAAAAATGCGGATAGGTTTTGCTTACGACATCTGGGTCATTTATTTGAATTCCGGGAAGCGATGCTCCCGCGACTGCAAACGCCATCGCCATGCGATGGTCGCCATACGTATCGATGCTTGCAGGCCGGGGGTTACCTCCGTGAATGACCAGAGTGTCCGGCGTTGATTCCGTGCGAATACCCATTTTGGCCAGCTCGCGCTCAACAGCTGAAACGCGCTCAGTTTCCTTGACCCGGAGCGATTGAATTCCTCTGATTGTCGTCGTGCCAGAGGCAAATGCCGAAAGGACAGCGAGCGTCTGTGCCTGGTCGGGGCAATCCTGCATGTCTACTGAAAGCGCCTTCACGCCTTTGCCTTTTATGGTTATTTCATCGTCGCCGTATATAACCTCATTGCCCATGCTCTCGAGTATTTTTAAGAACTGCATGTCCGCCTGTACTGAATGCGGGTTCATGTTCGTAACGGTCAGAGTAGATTTGGTAAGAACGGCAATCGCAAAGAAATATGACGCGCTGGAAGCGTCCCCTTCAATCTTGTATGAATTAGCATGATATTTCTGCGGAGCGCGGACAATATAGCGCGCGAATTTTTCATGGTGCGCGACAACACCGAATGCGCGCATCGCGTCAATGGTCATTTCTATGTAGGGTCTGGAGACCTGTTCGCCATCGACTTCTATCGCGACCTCTCCAATAAGCGGCGCCACCATAAGAAGCGCGGAAAGAAATTGGCTGCTGACATCGCCCTTCATCCGCACAACTCCGGGGTTGAGTCTAGAAGACAATACTCGTACTGGCGGGTACCCTTCCTTCTCAACGTATTCTATGGATGCGCCCAGCTGTCGAAGGCCGTCTATAAGATGCGCTATCGGCCGTTCGTTCAAGCGGCCTCGCCCGCGTATTATTTTTTCACCTGGAATAATCGCGGAAAGCGCCAGAATAAATCTTATCGTCGTACCGGAAAGATTCGCGTTGAGGTTATATGTACGGTCAGCTATTGTTTGGAGATTTCCGCTAACCTCCAGATATTCCCCTTTGAAAGAACAACTTATGCCAAGCTCGCGTAAACAAGCTATCATCGCGTGCGTGTCGTCGCTCACAAGCGGATTTTTAATTTTTACGGCATTACTCGTCAGCGCCGCCAAGAGGAGCGCTCTGTTGGTGTAACTTTTCGAGCCTGGAATTGCCACCTTCGCCTTTATTGGTCCGCTAAGCGGAATGATTTTGATGCTTTTCATCCCGTTAGAAATAGGAAGCTCGCGCTTCCAACTCGAAAGTTATCCTTTGTAAGCATACGACCAATGAGAAACATCTATTGAATGTACCATAAATTGAACTTTCGCGACTTCTAACGGGATTCATGTTTGATATTTTTGAGTTTCGCGTATCAAAACCTCTAAGGCCTTTAGCGCCTTGCCGGTGTCGATAGATTTTTCAGCAAGTTTAATGCCTTGTTTTGTGTCTTTCGCGAGACCAGAAACATAGAGCGCAAGCCCGGCGTTCAATACAACGACGTCGCGTTTTGGGCCTCTAGCTCCTTTCAAAATATCGAGAATAATTCCTGCATTTTCTTCCTTAGTTCCCCCGCTGAGCGACGCTAATGATGCCTTCTTGAAACCCAGCTTAGCCGGATTAATCGTGTATTTTTTGACTGCCTTTCCGCGAATATCGAAAACGTGCGTTTTATCAGACACGCTGGCCTCATCCATGCCATCGTTGCTCGTGACCATCAAAACATGTTTATATCCTAATCCTTTTGCGACCTCGGATAACTTTTTCGCTAAAAACGCATTTGGAACGCCGACAAGCTGCCGTGCGGTTCCGGCCGGATTTGCAAATGGGCCGAGCACATTAAAAATAGTTCGTATTTTAAGTTCTCTGCGCACCAGAGAGACCTGTTTCATTGAAGGGTGATACAGGGGAGCAAACAAGAAAACCATGCCAACCTTATTGAACACCTCTTCCGCCTGTTGCGGAGATAGTTCTATTCGTACGCCAAGCGCTTCAAGAACATCCGCGCTCCCGCACTTGCTGCTTGCCGCGCGATTCCCGTGCTTAGCAACTTTTGCCCCGGCTCCGCAAGCAACGAAAGCGGAAGCAGTTGAGATATTGAAGGTGCCAGAACCATCGCCTCCGGTTCCGACTACGTCTAAAGCGTCCTCCGCACGGACAGTGACCATTCTTTCGCGCATCGCTTGTATCAGCCCTTTTACTTCAGCAATACTCTCTCCTTTCATTCGAAACGCAGTCAGGATTGCTCCTGTCTGCACAGGCGTAATTCCACCATTCATCACATCAATTAGAAACAAACGCGCCTCATTCGCCGTTAAATCCTTTTTCTCTACCAGTTTATTTAGAATTTCTGTCGCGTGCATGTTAGTTTTTCTTAACGAGAGTAATCGAGTTTAGAAACAACTTACACCCCTCACCAATTCGGTATCCCTGCTCATATATGAATATTGTAATTTAGTTGAGACGGTATCAACAATGTATCAAGTTTGAGATTAGATTGTGTGATACCAAATTGGTGAGGGGTCAAGAATATGTAATTCGCTTTGCTCATAACATCTGCTTGATGAAGTTTTTCAGCATCTGCTTCCCGCCTTCTGTGGCAAAGGATTCTGGATGAAACTGAATTCCTTCAATTGGGTATGCCTTGTGCCGCAATCCCATAACCTCTCCAGTATCTCGCGACACGGCAGTTATTGAAAGACACTCCGGCAAAGTCTCTTTTTCCGCGATAAGAGAATGGTACCGCATAACCTCGATATCCTGTGGCAAGCCGCTAAACACTCCCTTCCCGTCATGCTCTATGATGCTCGTTTTCCCGTGCATCGGGCGCTGGGCCCGGACAACGTTCCCTCCAAAATAATACGCCATTCCCTGCATGCCCAAGCACACGCCTAGAATCGGAGTGTCTTTCCCAAGCTTAGTTAGCACATCCGCGCATACGCCAAAATATGCGCGCTCGCGCGGGTCACCCGGGCCTGGAGAAATAATAATTCTATCGTATTTTCTTTTTTTAATTTCCTCGATGGTAATCGAGTCGTTTCTTTCCACATCAAGAGTAAATTTCCCGCCATCAGCCGACAAAATCTCTCCTACATATTGGTAGAGGTTGTAAGTGAACGAATCGTAATTGTCTAGGATAAGTACGCGCACCCCGTTAGAGACAGGCCCCGTTAGAAGCCGGTAATCCGATTTTTGTTTTAAGATACTGGTTTTCGCGCGAGCTTCTAACGGGGCAGGTCGCGGTCGTATGTTATCTGTAACTGATTTAGTCATAGTAATTTACTTTTATATTAAGACATTTTCGAATGTATCTTGTGCGTCCTGTTAGAAGCTTGTTCCACTATAACGTATCGTGATTTCATTTTCACCACCGCGCTTATGCGTCTGAACGACTGAAAGAAGGCTTCTAACGGGATGCGACCGCGGTCTCTAACGGGGCGCATATAATTATTGCTCTAAAACCCGCTTCATCGCCGCCAATTTATTTTTAATCTCCGCGTATTCCTTCTTCGGCACAGAGTCGTATACGATTCCCCCGCTCGTTTGCGTGTATGCATCTTTGCCAGCGATAAAAACGGAGCGAAGCGCCAGTGCAAATGTGCAGTCGCCATTAAATCCAAAATGCCCCACTCCCCCGCCATACGGACCGCGGGCTTCTTTTTCGTTGGCGTCTATTATTTTTATGGTTTCTATTTTTGGAGTGCCGCACACGGTTCCCATAGGAAATTGGCTCGCGAGGCCGGAAAACATGTCTTCTTCGGGTAGAATCGTTCCTACAACCTCGCTGGAAATATGCTGAACATGGCTGAATTTCTTCACAGTCATAATATCTCGAATCTTTACCGTGCCGAATCGCGCCACTTTTCCGATATCGTTCCTGTGCAAATCCACAAGCATATTATGCTCCGCGCGTTCCTTTTCATCGTTTACAAGCTCGCGCGCAAGTTGCTTGTCCTCTTTCGGGCTTGCGCCCCTGCGAATGGTACCGGCAAGCGGCCGAGTCGTCATTTCTCCATCGCGCAAGGAAAACAAAAGCTCCGGACTTGCGCCAATTACCTTTTTCCCGCCGAACTTCAAATAATACATAAAGGGAGACGGGTTTATTTCCCTTAATCTCTCGTATATTTTCACGGTGTCGCCAATCACGTTGTATTGCGTCTTAAATCCAACCTCGCATTGAAATGTCCTGCCTTCTCTTATTTTTTCTTTAACGTCTTCTACAATTCTAGCGTGCTCTTTTTCTGACAATCCTTCGTCAACACATTTTGCGTTGAACGATCCCCTGGTTATCTTAGATTTGATGATTTCTTTCAGCATGCCGCTTCTGTCCTTTCCGTAATAGAAATAGAGCAGTTCGTCTGTAAGCTTGTCGTGAATTAATCCGTCTGTGTAAGCGCCAAAGAGAAACTGCTCGAACTTCTTGTGGGTCTTTACACTAAGCGATGGCTCCATGTAATTAAGCGCTTCGTAACTCAAGTAACCTACCAATCCGCCAGCATAACTTCTCGTAAGCGTTTTTTGCGGCAAAAGTTCGCGCAGCGCGTAATACGGATTCGATACGCGGTAGTCTTTGCCATCAATCGTCAAAGTGTTTTCGCGAGCGCCAATTATGTTCGATGGTTCAAACCCAATGATTGAGTACCGCGAGAATTTCCCATCTTCTCCCAATGACTCAAAGATAAAGCATGTGTTAAAACGGCGTTCAATCTTCCTGAATAATTGAAAAAAATCCAAGCCCTCCGCAAGTTTAACGTAGGCAGGCTTCTGCAATATATTAATTTTGGGTATTTTTTTGCTCATGGATTTGTCTGTTTAATTCATGTCGCGCCATGCTCGGCACAAAATGAAAACCGCCCTCACTGCACAAATTATACCTTGTGCGGTAAGGGCGGATTTCTAAGTCGCGGTGCCACCTTACTTCCCATCGCGTGAACGCTGTGCGTTTTTACGCGATTCTCACCGACTCTGGATTTCAGTTTTTGAGCTTGAATTTTCCTAGCCACTAGAAGCTAGTCCCTAGAACCTATGCCTGATATCGGTTATCTCGCTTACGGGAGAACCCGTGCCCCACATCGTGGTTCGATGGATTCGACTGGCTCACCACAGGCAAGCTCACCACAAGCAGAAACAACCTCGCCATCCCTGGCGACTCGGGCCCAATCCCGCACTGACGCGGGACCCGAATCAAAGATTTTACCTCCTTGCAATGTAGCAGTATTGGCATGTTTGTCAAGTGAGAAACTCCTTGCGATAATGGCTAAATGAATAAAAAGACCGGTGAATTGGAGAGGTTGCGCAGGCAGGTCGAGGCCGTTGATAAAACTATCATTAAGTCCCTCTCCAAACGCGTTAAGCTTGTTGAGGATATTGGGCGATACAAGTTCGCGCATAACATCAGTTTTCTGGACAAAACACGGCGCGACAATCTTCTTGCTGTGTGGACAGCGAGCGGAAAATCTTTGCGACTGCCGGCAAAATTAGTGCGAGATATATTTTCGAGTATACATCGACATTCCCTTGAAATAGAGAAAACGATAAAGAAAAATTGACGCATGCAAAAGATAAGCATAGTGGGATACGGCAGATTCGGAAAGGTTTTGTACAAACTTCTTAAAGATGATTTTGTCATCACCCTTTACGACAAGAGCAAAATAACAAAAGATTCTGGCCTGGCAGATAGTACAACTATAGCGAAAGGCATACGGGAGATTTACGAAAACGATGTCATTTTTTACGCAGTTCCAATCGAATCGTTCGAGAAAATAATATCTGGCCACAGAAAACATTTTGAGAAACGGCACCTCTTAATCGACACTCTATCGGTAAAAATGCACCCCGCAAAAGTCTTCAAGAAAAGCACGGCGGGCACAGGAGCGCAGGCCATGCTCACGCACCCCATGTTCGGACCGGACAGCGCCACATCCGGTTTCCTAGGATTGCCGATGATAATGGACCGATTTCTCGCTGATGAAACTAATTACCGCTTCTGGAAACAAATATTTGAGCAGAAGAAACTGCGAGTTGTCGAAATGACGCCCAGCGAACACGACAAAATTACGGCTGATTCGCAGGGGCTAACGCATTTTATAGGCCGCCTTCTCCAGAGCTACGGCCTCAAATCTACAAAAATCGATTCAATGGGAACTAAAAAACTGTTAGAGGTCATCAACTACACATGCAACGACACTTTGCAGTTGTTCAGGAATCTACAACATTACAATCCGTACACGAAAAAAATGCGCGCACGGCTGGAGGAAAAATATGACGAGCTTTATAACAAACTTCTGCCTCACCAAGCTAATCCAGACTGCCTCACTTACGGCATACAAGGAGGCCCAGGAAGCTTCAATGAGGAGGCGCTTTTATATCATATCGAGCAAGAACACGTTGGCGCGCACAGAATTAAATATTTACACACATCGGAAAATGTTTTAAAAGCGCTTCACGAAGGAGAGATAGATATAGGGCAGATGGCAATTCACAATTCAGTTGGAGGGATAGTTGATGAATCTATACAGGCAATGGCGAATTACAAATTCAAAATTGCAAAACAGTTTACAATCAAGATATCGCACGCTTTGATGATTCGCGAAGACGCGAAACTGGAAGAAATTATCCAAATAATGAGCCATCCGCAGGTGTTCGCGCAATGCAAAGATACGCTTGCGCGCAAATATCCAAACTTGGCGCAAACATCAGGAAAGGGGAAATTTATTGACCACGCTTTGGTAGCCAAGCAATTGGGTGAAAAGAAATTGCCAAAACACATCGCGACAATGGGAAGCAAGGTTTTGGCTAAACTTTACGGCCTAAAGGTCATCGAGGATAATCTCCAAGACGCCAAAGAAAATTGGACGGGATTCGTTCTCCTAGCTCGGTATAAAAATTTTTAACTCACTTTCGTTTTGCAAGCCAACGCTCTGTGGTAACTAGCAGAGGTGTTGCCAAAAAGATTGACGAGTAGGTGCCAGCGATAATGCCGACCAAAAGTGTCAGTGCGAAATCTTTCGTGGAAGCGGGACCGAGGAAAAATAGCGCGAGGAGCGTTATGAGGACGGTGAGAGATGTGTTTATGGAACGAACGAATGTCTGCCCCAAGCTTCGGCCGGCAGTTTCCGCGAAATCTTCTCGCCGACCTCGTTCTTGATTCACTCGCAGATTTTCCCGCACGCGGTCGAAGACGACAATCGTGTCGTGAATTGAAAAGCCGAGAACCGTGAGAATTGCGGTAACGAACAGAGTGTCTACTTGCGCCCCTAGAAAATACCCGAGCGTTGCGTAAAAACCGACTGGCACAATGACATCGTGTATTAGAGTGACGAGCGCGATAAAGCCGTATATCCAAGATGAAACAGGCTGTGAGACTTTTCGGAAAGCGAAAGCGATGAAAAATAGAATCGCAAGCATCACTAGCCCAAGGGCTACAATCGCCTTGTTGCGCAATTCCAGACCGACTGTCGGGCCGACTTCAGTCAATTCAGAAATCGAGGCTAGAAATCCGCCGTGAACAGAAAAAGTAGTGGCTAGAGCTGTGCGCATTTCACTCGATAAAGCTCCAGCACGAAGTATGTAATCATTTTCCCCTGCCCCGCGAAGCGAATACCCTTTGAAGCCGGCCTCGTCAAGCACTTGCGAAAGCGCTTTCGCGTCAGGCCTTCCCTTTTCATATTGCACTTGTACAAGAGTTCCGCCTGTGAAATCAGTTCCTTGATGCAAGCCGAAGAAAATGAGCGCGCCGAGCGAGAGTGCCACAATAGAGCCGGTAATCACGAAGAAAAGTTTTCTGTGTTTTACGATGAACATATTAAATCAGTATTTAGTATCTGGTATTTTGTATCTTGTATTCATACGAAATACTATATACGACATACCATATACTTACTTGCTCGCACCGCTACTGAATAAAAATCTTGAGAAACCAGATTTTGCGTCTATACCCAACGCGAGCAAGAACGTTCTTGATACGGAAATTGCTGTAAGCATTGAAACCAGAACTCCAAGCCCGAATACGAGCGCGAATCCCTTGATTAGTGAAGTACCGAACCAGAAAAGAATTACCGCGGTAATCATACTGGAAATATTGGAATCGCGAATGGACGGCCACGCGCGAGAGAAGCCGTCGTGAATTGCCTCCGCCGAATTTTTGCCCTTCCCTAGTTCCTCTCTTGTTCGCTCGAAAATCAGAATGTTTGCGTCCACAGCCATACCAATTGAAAGAATGAATGCCGCGATGCCCGCGGCAGTAAGCGTGACTGGGATAAGTTTGAACAACGCCAAAATTGCGACAACATATAGAGAAAAGGCGACGACAGAAACAACTCCCGGAAGGCGGTACCAAAGAATCATAAAAAGTCCGACAAGTCCTATTCCCCAAAGCCCAGCCGAAATGCCCCGCGCGACCGCTTCTGCGCCCAAAGTTCCGGAAACCGTTTGCGCTCCGATAAGCTCAATGGGAACTGGAAGCGCTCCAAAGCTCAAATTTCTCGCAAGCTCCTTCGCTCCAACGGCGGTGAAATTCCCAGAAATTATTGCGGTGCCGTCTGGAATAGCTTCTTGAATTACCGGCGTTGAGATGGGAACTCCGTCAAGAAAAATTCCAAAAAAGCGTCCGACATTTGACTTAGTCAGCTCGCCAAAGATTTTCCCCCCTTCCGAATTGAAGTTAATCGCCACCACTGGCTCGTTCGGAATACCTCCGGGGCTCTGGTTGAACTGAATTTGGGCACTTGTTAAGTGTCTGCCCGTGATTGAAGCGGGTTCAAATATTTCGTTCGCATTTGAAAGCGGCTGCCCGGACGGAGGCGGCGTCGCATCGGCCTTTAGCAAACGAAATTCAAGAACCGGAGTCTGCCCGATTAGCGTTATGGCTTTTTGCGTGTCTGTAACTCCCGGAAGCTCAACGATAAGCCGTTCCTCCGATTGTCCCGCGAATGTTCCGCCGTGTTTTGTTTGCACAATCGGCTCCGATACGCCGAAAAGATTTACTCGGCGTTCAATGGTATCCCGCAGAGATGCCATAGAGTCCGCGACCGTGCTTCCTTGAATCGCGTCTATTTTCGCGCGATATGTAAGCTGTGTTCCGCCAGATAGGTCAAGACCGAGCCGAAAGAGCCGGGAACCATCAATTTGCGAACTGTAAACAAACCAGCCAATACCAGCCCCAACTGCCAAAACCAGAAGCGCCGTAAGCCGTTTTTTCAACATTGGGCTTCAGTATACGCACCAAAAGAATACCTGCAATACAGCGCATTCAGAAGAGTTAGGGAATTTCTGAGCCAGGACTAGGCTGACTACCGTCCCCTGTATTTCCCATCCAATAAATCTTTAATGCCCTGGTACTCAAAACGTATTGTTTCCCTAACCCAGTGATTATTGCGAAGCGTTCTAGCATATATCGACCATCTTGCCGATAGGACTGTTCCTGTTATTGTCTTGATACTCGGGATGTATCTTCTCCTATTTCTAACAACTCAAAAAGATTCCTGAATATTATAGGCGAGATGCCTTTGAATAAGTGTTCTGATTCTCTGTTCCAATGTGCCTGATAAGCCAGCAACAGGAGTATATTTTGGATTGTAAAATTCATAAATAGTCGCGTATGGAACTACACGAATCTTATATTCAATGCGCTCTGTGGTGCAGTTGCGCATTTCCGTCGCGAACAGGGACGCAAGACCTGCGCCCATTTCAATGTGTGTTTTATCGGAAACCGTCCGCGTATATGGAACACCCGATGCCTGTATCACTTCACCAAGCATTTCTCCAGCCACAACTCGTTCATGTGCAGGGCCCAACGCCTTGATACCGGCTTCTGCAAAAAGAACGATATGAAATGATAGAACTTCGTTGTCAGACACCCGACGAATGCAACTCAAGCGGGTTGTTCGGTCTTGAAAAATAACCTGAAGGCGGATTTCGCCGAACTCATCGCGCAAATTTTCAGAAACTAATGTTTTCATTTTCCGAATATCGATGCGTGCGTGCCGATGTCAACGAGGAGCAGAACGAGAATGTTGTCATTTTTTTGATAGAGAAGCAACAAATCGTTCTTTATGTGGCACTCCCGAATGCCACGATATTCGCCTTTCAATTCGTGGTCGTAATAGCGCGAATCAAGCGGCTTGTCGGAGCGCAATTGAATCACGATGTCGTCCACCTCCTCAACATTGAAATTTGGATATTGTGAAATGCGCTTATAGGATTTCTTATATTGTCGCGAGTGCTTTACGACATACATATGTGCGCATCACTTTTCTCCGAGAATCTCTCTGTGCATTGCCCGCACATCGGTATACCGCTTCCCATGCTTGAGCGCATAATCAGCTTCTCGCATCAACTTTTTCATAAATGACGCGGGCGCATTACCATAGGTAAACATCTCTCGTGGCACCTCGCCTGTCCTGCCTATATGCGTGAGGAACAGGCGTAGACCGCTAGATAGGTCTATCCCCGCGGCACGAAACGCTTGCCGCGCGCGCTCCTTGGTCTTTTTGTCGATGCGTACTTGCAATGTTGAGTTCATGCGTCCATGCTAACAAGTGTAATTACATTGTCAATACGGTGGCACTCGAAGGCCTAGTGGTTTTTAACGGAAGAATCACTCAAACCGTTAAAAACCACTAGGCCTTCTCGTTGAAGTTGGGAATGCAAACGAAACTGAGTGTGCGGACATACCTACAGTATGCCGAGAAATGATTTTGCCTTGTCGAGAGTCTCTTGATACTCATCTCGTTCGTTCGAATCATACACAATCCCCCCTCCAACTTGGAGATACACTCGCTCCCCTTTTTTTATTATTGTTCGTATTGCGATATTGAAATCCGCAGAATCATCGGGGTCAATATAACCAATGGAACCCGCGTAGACGCTCCTTGCGGTTGGTTCCAATTCATCAATTATTTCCATAGCGCGTTTTTTTGGACATCCTGTGACGGAACCACCCGGGAATACTGAAACAAGGGCATCTATGGCGCGAATGCCCTTCGCACAAACTCCAGTAATATGGGAATAAGCATGCCAAACGCTCGCAAACGCGCGAACGATGCGGGACGACACGACGCGCACAGAGCCGAATTCACACACTTTTCCTATGTCGTTCCTTAGTAAATCGGTAATCATCGTCAGTTCGGCTGTTTCTTTTTCTGAAGTTGTGAGGTCATTTTTCAGATGTTCGTCCTCTTCCGCATTAACTCCTCGCGGGCGCGTACCTTTAATGGGAAAGGTATCAATGCGTCGCTCGGCCGAAACAGAAATAAATCGCTCGGGAGATGCGCTCAATATTTCATATCCATCAGCTTCGATATATGCAGAGAAATCCGCGTGATTCTTTTCCCACATTGCGATCCATAATTCTCGCGGAGATTTTTTCGTCGAACCTTCCAGCCGATGAGTTAAGTTCATCTGATAAATATCGCCGTCGACAATGTGCCGTTTAACGCTCTCGTGGGCGCGCGCATATTCTTCCGGAGACATTGTGGGCGTAAATTCGACACCTACTCCCCCGACATCTGCGATAGGTTTCCGTAAGAGAATGTCCTTAACGGACTTGGCGAATCTAGCGAGCGACGACGCATTACTGGCGCGAATTTCAATATCATTCGAGCGACATATTGCGTATGCATCAAATGAATAAAAAAGAGCGTCGGGAAGTTTTAGGTCATTTTTCGCATGTGATTCTATTTCATGTAGCGCGTAACCTAAATCGTATGCAAGATAGCCGAATAATCTTCTGCCTTTTTTCTGCTCTTTGCGAACGAAACGCTTCAGGGCCTCCAGATCGCTGTCATAGCTCGCAACGTAACGCTCGCGCGGCGCCCAAGCTATAAATGTCCCCCAGCCAGTACTGGGCCCTCGCGTACAGCAAACATACTTCTCCTTATCCGCGAGGCGACCCCAGAGGTCGTCGAACGAAACATCGCGCAGAATTTCACCGTGTTCCATTGATAAGCTATCGTTTATCTTTCTTAACAAGGTCAAAAAGATTTCTGAAAATCATTGCGACGGCAACGGGGCCGACGCCACCGGGAACTGGCGTGAAAATGCTCGCCTTTTCGGCGCACGCCGGGTCTGCATCGCCCTGAATTTTGCCGGAGACCTCGCTCGCGCCTGCGTCCACTATGGCAACGCCTTTCTTGATGTGTTCCGGCCTGATGAACCCGGGTTTGCCCGCGCCAAGAACAACTATGTCCGCATCTTTTAAATCTTTGATCGAGCCCTCTTCAAGACTGAAGATTGAAACATCAGCCCCAAGCCGTTTTAAAAGCGATGCTGACGGCTTACCGACAAGTCGGCCTGCGCCAACAACGACAGTGCGTTTCCCTCCCGGATGAATGCCCGCGCGCTTCAGGATTTCAACAACTGCAAGCGCTACTGGGGCGAATACAGGATGCTCGTCATCGGGTATTATCGGATTGATTGCATCAACGTCCTTTTCTTTTGGAATCGCGGCAAGCACCGCGTTTGTATCAAATTCCTTGGGGAGAGGAAGCTGAACGATAATTGCATCTGTCTCCTTCGCGAGTTTTCCAACAGCTTCGATAGCATCTACTGTCCCTGCATTTTCGGGTAAATCTACCCGGACCATCTCGATGTTGAGCCGAATGGCAGAGCGGTTTTTAATTCGTACAAACGATTCAATGACTGGATTTACCCCGCCAATAAGAATTCCTAGCTTTAAATCTTTGACAAAAGTCTCGCGTCGCGCAGCTAATTCTTTATATATATCCTCCGCTATCGCTTTTCCATCAATTATCATAGTAGACAATTAAAAATTACAAGATTGTGGGGATTGTGCGTGTCAGTCCTTCTTCAAAAGACACTTTCGCTTTGAATCCCAAAATTCGCTCAGCTTTTGACATATCCGCATAACTATTTTTGATGTCTCCAACGCGAAAGTCCTGATATATCGGCGTCATATTCGTGCCAAGTAGTTTCTGAAGTACTTCTATCAGTTGGTTTAGAGTAGTTGGCTTTCCACCCGCACAATTAAATACCTCTCCAGCGGCAGCCTCGACTTCCGACGCGAGTATGTTCGCATCAACAACGTCGGAAATAAACGTAAAATCACGCGACGTGCTTCCATCGCCGAACACGGTTGGAGCATATCCCTCCTTCAACAACCGGATGAAACGCGGAATAACCGCAGAATATTCCGAATGAGGGTCTTGCCGGGGCCCGAACACGTTGAAGTATCGCAATACGACCGTTTCAAGGCCGTAGAGTTTATAAAATAGAGTCGCGTACTTCTCTCCGGTGAATTTCTGCAGGGCGTACGGAGAGAGAGGGTTCGGCGGCACCGTTTCAGGCGTCGGAAAAATCTTCGTGTCCCCGTACACAGAACTGGAGGTGGCATATATAACTCTCCTCACGCCAAGGTCTTGCGCCGCGAGAAGCACTTTCAGAGTTCCTGTGGAATTCGCTTCGTGCGACGTAAGAGGGTCTTTCACGCTTTTGGGCACTGACGGCACCGCCGCCTGATGGAAGACACAATCGGCGCCTTTCAAAACGTGCTTGAGCGCATTGTCATTCAAGACACTGTCTTCCACGAACTCCACTCTTTCTAATACGTGCGCGATATTTTCCTTTCTCCCGGTTGAAAGATTATCTATAACGCGAACCGTATTGCCGCGTTCAAGCAAGGCGTCCACAAGATGAGAACCAATAAACCCAGCTCCACCCGTCACAACAACTATTTTCCCTTTCATCCCGCTATATTACCGCTAATTATGTAACTCTGCGAGGATATATTTTAGAGACTTTACCAGAATGTAACCATTTAATCTTCAGCGAGCACGGGCACAGCACATTTGCCGTGTCTCGCAGGGCGACGGCCCGAGAGGCAGCGCTGCGGTAGCAATCGCAGACAGCGACGGCAAGTGTGCTGTGCCCGGCGAGCACCCCTCCTATGCCCCGCGCGCTGTAAGCATTATGCGTACAGTTTGAAGAATAATAAATAAATCAAGGGAAAGCGAGCGGCGTTCCAGATAATACAAATCATACGAGAGCTTCTCTTTCGTCTCTGCGATATCCGCCCCATGATGCGGATGGCGGTCATGACGAAGCTGTGCCCAACCCATAAGCCCCGGAGACACGAGGTAGCGCGCATTGTAATACGGGATTTTGGCGCTGTACTGCGCCGCCAGCGCGGGCAATTCCGGACGGGGGCCTACTAATGAAAGATCTCCCTTAAGTACGCTCCACAATTGCGGAAATTCATCGATGCGCAAAATCCGCAACCACTTTCCTACGCGCGTCACAACAAGCTTTGATTTTCCATTCTCATTGTAAATACCCTCGTCGTTTCCGCTCATGCTTCTGAATTTTGTCATGCATATCGGTTCTTGGAATCTTCCCACGCGCTTCTGCGTAATGAAAATGCTCCCGCCATCGTCTAATTTTATAGCTAGATATACAAAAGGATAAAAAACGAGAGATAAGATTCCGATGACAGTTGCGCCTATGATATCCGCGATACGTTTAAGAACATCGTACGCGCGCGAAGCAGAGACAACTCCGAGCACCCGTTCATAATTAACGAATGAAAGAGGCACGCGGTCAAACACATCTTCGTATAAATCAGCCGCATCAATAAGCGCAAAACGGTTTTTGTGGAAGACAGCTTCGTAAATAATCGGTAGCGCGGCAGATACCGCACTATCCCTGAAATCAACCACAAGAAATGTGATGTCATCATCTTGTGCGATACGGCACGCGCGCTGGATTACTTCGTGAGTGGGGGCGATTTTTGTATCAACGGTGTAATCAAAAGCGAAGGTGGCATGCGGGTCATTTTTAATCTCCTCCGCAAGCATCTCTGCGTCAGGCCCAGAAGCAATCAGAACCCCTCTTAGTTTGCGAGTGCGCGGAATGTGCGGGAAGATAACGGCTCGCCAGAAGAAAATTAGCGCGAATGAGACCGCCAGATAGAGTACGAGGATTGTTTTCGGCGCAAGTCCGAATGACGGAACAAAAAAGAAAAAGAGGGCCGCAACACACATGTTTACAATCTGCGTATAAAAAATCGTTGAGCTTAGACGGCTTCTGAAAATACGCGAATGGCGGCTGTATAGGCCCGCAAGAAAGAAAACTCCGAGCCATGCAACGAACAGGAAAGTGAATGGAATAAAGTGCAGCATGAAGAACGCTTTGCTCGGCAATTCAAAATAGCGAAGCGAGAGTGTTATCCATAGAGAAATCGCGAATATGGCTATATCGCCGACTAATAGCAAGGCATATTCCCGTTTAGGTACGAGAGTCATGGCATTGTTTGCCGTATCATGGCATTGTGAACGCGATGAGACAAGCCCATACACCAATTTTGGCATTATGTTGCTGAAAGTGACGATTAAACGCGGTTCATTGGATTAAATGCAGAAATATGAGTAACAAAATCAGCGAAGGCAACAGAGAAACAATGTCAAATTTGGTGTCGGGGCAAGGGGCAGAAGATAGCAGAAAAAAAGTGCTTTTTTTGATTACAAAAGCCACTTGGGGCCGGTACCACTGGGAAACACTCGGTTTTCCAATTCCTTCCTCAACGGGAAAACAAGTGTTTTCCCGACCCCTTTCCTCGCCTCGCCCCATGTCGCCCACCATATGAAAAAGAAGGTTCTTTACCTTATTACCAAGGCGACATGGGGCGGAGCGCAGAAATATGTATTTGACCTAGCAACGCATCTGCCTAAAGACCAATTTGAACGAGTAGTTGCATTTGGAGAATCTGGACGATTGCAAAAACTGCTTAATGAGGCAAAAATTGAAACTCGTCAAATTCCTGCGCTTGGTCGTGACATTGCGCTTATATCAGACATCTCAAGCTTTTTCCAGATTCTCGCCTGCGTGTGGCGTATACGGCCGGATGCACTGCACCTCAATAGCTCAAAGGCCGCCGCGCTCGGAGCGCTTGCGGCGCGCATATGTCGTGTGCCACGCATTGTTTTTACGGTCCACGGCTGGCCGTTCAAAGAAGACCAGGGCTTCATTGCCCGGAAACTTATATATTTTATTAGCTGGTTCACAGCACTTTTGAGCCACGCGATTATTGTTGTCTCCAAAGAAGATGTTCAGATTGGTAAGCGTATGTGGTTTGTGAGGAGAAAAATTGAACATATACCAATTGCACTTAAAACGTCTGAAGAAATATTCAGCAAGGCACTGGCAGAAAAAATTCTCTTCTTTGGTGATTCAGAAAATCCGGTTTTTAAGTCAAAATGCCGTCTTGTAACAATTGCAGAACTCACAAAAAACAAAGGGTTGCAATACGGTATCGAGATGATGGAAGAACTTGAGAAGCGGTCTCCAGGAACATACACATACACAATATTTGGAGAAGGTGAAGACCTCGCTAACTTGCAAAATCGCGCGAGAAAACTGCAGAACCCTCTAACAGTTTTCTTTAGAAGCATTGAGACGAATAGGCCTCCCAACCTTTCGGCCGAAGCTTCAAGGTATCTTTCTGCATTCGGTATATTTATCTTGCCGTCTATAAAAGAAGGCATGCCCTATGTCCTACTAGAAGCAGCTGTAGCTGGACTACCGATAGTTGCGACCGACGTAGTGAAGGCAGAGGCATCAAATATACCTAATATTCATTTCGTTCCCCCGGGGGACAGCAACGCGCTCGCGGATGCGGTAGAAAAACTCGCCCACAATTTGCCCGCTAGAAAGCCATGCGCGATTGGGTCGTTCCCTGACATGCTCGAAAAAACACTCGCGCTGTATAACTAAATCGCGCCTAGAAGTTCCGTCTCGTCTCGCGCCTGCAGAGAGGGCCGCGCATATCGGCGCATTCCCATTAAAATCCCCAGTGCCAGAAACTCGGTGACAAGGTGCGAGCCGCCATAACTCATGAAGGGAATGGTCGTTCCGGTAACTGGAAGAAGCCCCATGTTCATTCCAATATGAATTATAAAATTGCTTAAAAACATAATGGCTACGCCAGCCCCGAAAAGCGTGTCAAAGTTGTCAGCACCGTGTGCAGAAATTATTAGAGTACGCACTATTACTACTCCGAATAATCCGAATAGAATTAGGACACCGAGGAACCCCCATTCTTCCGCATAAGCCGCAAAAATAAAGTCTGTTTGATATTCGGGAAGATATAGGAGCTTGCTTTGCGTTCCATATCCGATGCCTCTTCCAAATGTTTGTCCCGACCCTATTGCAACTGTCGATTGGTAAGCGTTGTAGCCGCTGCCCCGTATGTCGGCAAGCGGGTGGATAAAAGTAAGAATGCGCTGCTTTTGATATTGCTCAAGTCCGTAGTTCCACAGTCCGGCACCTAGCATAACCCCGAGAACGACAAGAGCCGCAAGGTGTTTCCATGAAATTCCGGCGACTAGAACCATGCCGAACCAGATGGAAGCGATGATAATTGCAGAACCAAAGTCCGGCTGAAAAAATACCAGTGCGCAAACCACGAGCGTATAAGCCCCAGAAACGAGAATGTGCCGAATGTGCGCAATTTCGATATGGCGCCGAGCAAAATATTTCGCAAGCAATATGACAAGCATTAATTTCGCAAGGTCGGCCGGCTGTACTGCAAAAAGACCGAGGTCGAAACGACTCTGTGCCCCTTTCGCGATTGTGCCAAAAATGAACACGAGCATTAGCAGGGATATTATAAGAGTGTAAATCGAAACAACGACTGGTGTCCGTCGTAAAAATCTATACCCCGGAATACTCGCTAAGAAAAAGACGATGACGGCGACACAAATCCAAACCACCTGTTTTTCAAAAAATGCGTTTTCGCCAGAAAAGCTCCGCATTGTCACTAGCCCCAGCAAAGTTATCGCGAGCGCCGCCCCAAAGAGATACCAGTCTACCCCGTTAAAAATAGTGCGCGTGCGCGCGATATTTATGCTTCCAAATGGACGGCCTCGCAAGTTTTCAAACATTTTCATATACACACGAACTCGCGCACGCGCCCCGTTAGAGACTTTCGGATACCAACGAAAAGAAGAATATTCCAACTATTCAACGTATTTTTTGTAGCCTCTGACGGGACGCGATTTTTAACGGGGTCTATATGAGAAAACCATCTGCTAGTCTCCTCTAGTGTCTTCTTGATAGGGATTGGCATGGACTCCTTGCAATTACTTTGTGAGCGATGGAGACAAGAGCGGGAAAATATCAACGCGGCCGACTGGCAAAGAAAAAGGTTTCGGCCATGTAAATGTAATCTGCTGTTTTTCGCCGGGAGAAAGGCGGGACAAAGAGGTCATTGATGCGGCATGAGCAGTGCCCCTGGGATCGAATATAACGACAACAAATGATGCGTCGGAAACTGGTGTAACAGAAGTATTTTCAGCCGTCGCTACAACGCGCGGCTCTGAATCAGCATTTGAAACCTCTCTGTTGCTCATTGTAATTGCTTTCGCTGGATTATTTACGCGCTCCCAGACGAACG
>JBBUFE010000024.1:0-3368 GCA_038056635.1 Patescibacteria group bacterium | reverse complement strand
CCAAAGCGGAGAAACCGGTGCAAGCGCGCGCTCATCCAAAAGAATGCATGGACCGCCCTTATCCGGCGCTGTTTCGCCTTGATTTCGTTTCCCATCGCTACAGCTCGCCGGCTTGTAAAAGCGAGATAAAATCGGCACACTAAAAACTAATCCAAGAAAAACAAAAACACCAATCAGATAAATTGCTCGTCTTCGTGATGCCCAGGACATGGTTGATTTTCTTAGGAGCGAAGCGAGTTGGAAAATCACCACCCCGCCCTTAGATTGTCTCCATTGTACACAAACGGCGCGCGGGCGAATAGCCCCTCCCTCTTTGGCTTAGCGCCGTTTTAATCAAATACAAATCATTGCGAAAAAATACCTCGGATAGAAAAAATGTCTTGCAATCTAAGGGCTGGGGTAGGGAGCTTCTAGCGTACAGCGTATAGCGTCTAGCTTTAAATTCTCAAATCTTCGGGCTTTGCAAATGAATATGGGAACAATGGTGACTGTCACCACTAATCATTAACAGTCCCATTAATCAAAATTATTTATACCTGACGTAACATTCCTCTCTTTCAGCTTTTGCTACTGCTTTTACTTTTGCGACCTCATCCAGCACATCCTGCAAACATTGGTTTTGAAGTGCTGTGTTGGTATAACTTTCACATGATTTATGGAAGTCTCCAGCAGTCCAGTATAGAATATCTTTGTGGAAATGGGGTCAGCCACCATTCTTTGTTCCTTTCGGCCTCCCCACCGTTCTTAACGTCTGCTCAAGGCCAAATCTTTTTACAACACTGTCCACCCAGCCATCGCCACCATAGGGATTACTTTTAGTAATTGATTTCTCAATTGAATCCTCCTCACTCTTGGTTTGCGCTTCATTGAGCCAGTTTGAGTAATTTTTTGGTTTAGACACCGGCCAGGACGACAAGAGTTTCTGTTGTTCGATTGTTCCATTCTCTCTCATCCACGCACTAGACCACTTCCAATCTTCTGCCTCTTTGACTAAGTTTGCTTTTCTCGCATTACGCTCTACGTAGCGCACAAGTGAAAGAAAATGTGCATCATCTTGGCATATGAATGACTTGTACCTACCCTGATAAAGATGGCCTTGCCCTATAGTGCCTTTTCCTGTATGCCACCTTCGGGTGTGAGTGTTGGTAAGCCAGCCCACAAAGAGAGCTAGGTCTCCATCATTTCGCGGATACAGAACTAGATGCCAATGATTTGGCATTATGCAATACGCCAAAAGTCTCATGTCGAATTTCTCAACCGCTTCTTCAAGTATGCCCTCAAATAGTTTGTAATCTTGATCGCTATCAAATATCTGTACGCGAGCGTTTGCCCTGTTTATTACGTGATACACATAATCACCAACATCGGTTCTTTCTATTCTTGCCATGCGTAGAGTATATCATAAATGGTGGCTGACCCCATTCTTCTCTTCTCTCCTTCCTCGACTAAGCGTCGTTTACATCAAACCCGAAGCATTGAGAAGAAAACGCCTCATACAGAAAAACATTTCGCAATCTAAGGGCTGGGGTAGAGAGGTTGTACCTGACTTTACACGAGCTCCAAAAAGCGTATAGTGCTGAGTGGGACGGAAACGGAAAGGAGACAACCATGAAACGGATCCGTGTTTTTGAAGTGGTGTGCGGCTTCGGTGTTGAATCGCAGTGTGAAGGCGGTGTCTCGACCATCAACTGGAGCAACATCGTCGACAACTACAATGCTCGTTTGCAAAACTGGATCGAATTTCACCCGCAAGATGTTCTCGTCGTATATGCGGGAGAAGATCCGCGACAGATGCGCATGGCGCGTTTACATCTCTCGGCGGTGAAAACACTCGCGCCATCTGACGAGCAACTGGATAGACTGCTGCAACTCCAGAAGCTACGTGAGCTTAAGTAAGTCGGCGCTCACGTGAAAATACCCGGCCAAGGAGCGGTCGGGTATTTTTTATTATTCAGATATTTATGCTAGAACTGCTTACTCTCGCGACTACCATCGGTTATTCCTTTTGTTCTGGCGCCTAGCTACTCTTGCCTTTCGACTACCATCGGCTCAAGAGGGCTTAACCAAGCACCAAAGCACAGCTTGGTACTCGGCAAGCTGCCGTGCCTGCCCCGTAGTCAGTTTTGTTGTACTACAGGGGTCCCCGAAGTAGAGATTGCTCAAATACTCTGTGTTGGCGGCGACCTACTCTTGCCTTTCGACTACCATCGGCGCAGACGGGCTTAACCAAGCACCAAAGCATAGCTTGGTGCTCGGCAGGCTTCCGTGTTCGGACACAGCACCAAAAACCGTTTGTCTTGGATGCACTGTTCCTAGCATCTACCTACTCTTGCCTTGCGACTACCATCGGCTCAAGAGAGCTTAACTGCCGTGTTCGGAATGAGAACGGGTGTATCCTCTCCGATGAGACACTAGGAACACTACTTCCAAATGTTTTTGGTGCTGGATAAAAATGAGAACAGGCCTGCCCAGCACCAATTTCGGTTTTATTATTCCGAAAATGGTGCTGTGGCGTGACCCACTAATTGACACGAAGAGCTTGGCCGTAAGGCCAATCCAGCGCACTTTTGGATTTTTCGTTCCAAAAGTGCGGCTGTGAGACAAAAATCAAAAGAATCAAACATCACGCGACTCCCACAATTCCTTTCGAGAGTTCTGTCGGCGGATTAGTACGCCTCGGCTCAAGCGATTGCTCGCCTTCCACCTAGCGCCTATCAACCCCGTATAACCGCTTTCGCGGCCACGGGGTTCCCTACCTTAGATAATCAATTGACTCCGACTTTTTTACGGTCAGGAGTCCCGTGATTACCGAAGGTAATTTTATGGGACGTGGTCATCTCCCACGAGCCTCAAACGATTCCTTATCTTGGAGTTGGCTTCCCGCTTAGATGCTTTCAGCGGTTATCCTTTCCCGACATAGCTACGGGGCGGTGCCACTGGCGTGACAGCCCCCAGACCAGAGGTCAGTTCATTTCGGTCCTCTCGTCGCTTTTTCTTCCCCGATTTCTCGGAGCGCAGACTATATCTTCACCCGTCCCTACCATAAGCAGAATGAGGGTGGCGGCATTTTACCTGCGCGTGCCGTCATTCTCTGCGGAATGATTCGCCATCGCACAGGTCTAGTCCTTACGGACTCAGTCGTTACGGGGTCAATGTCAAGGTGACACCTTGACACGACTTCCCACGGTATTACCTTAAAGAGGTTTCGACCGTCAACAAATTTGCATCGCAAGGACTAGCGCTTTGCAAATTCTCAGACCAAAACATATGAAGGCTTCACCGTTATAAGCCGCATTGTCATCGGGAATCTCTTCCCGAAGTAGCAATACTTTACTAGAAACAAATCTCCTCAAGAATCAACGCCTGCA
>JBBUFE010000023.1:5922-13466 GCA_038056635.1 Patescibacteria group bacterium | reverse complement strand
TGTAGAACCCACGGCAAGGTCTTACCTTGCCGTGGACTTGCCATGCAGTGGCTACAGTTCTTCCTCGTACACTGCAAATGTGCGAGCGTCGTCTAGCAGGTCGTCAAGACGCGGCGGATTGTCGAGAATTTGCAACACCGCTTCCTTATCAATAATTGCAGATTCGGGGCGATTGATACCGCAATAGTCGGGCAGACTCGAATAGCGATATTGTACGAGTTCCTTTTTCAATTTAGATGCATTTCTGATGATTCCTTGTTTCCATTTTGGCTCATATAACTCCGCGTGGTTTGCGTGAATGTAGTTCAAGACGCGCCCGAAATACTGATCGGTGTTTATATGCTTTGCTTTGAATGTTCCCTGAAACAGTACGCCGGTGCGCTCGTATTTGATATTGAAATACATCGTGTATGCTGTTCCGAGCTTGCGCATAAACGAAGTAATGCCGCCCATCGCGCGTTCGCGCAAGAAAAAGTGGTAGTGATTCGGCATCAGATTGTATGCGCCCATGTCGACCAAATGCTTTTTCCCGGCGATACGCAACACATCCGCCAAACTTTTACTTCGGAATCCCTCCTCAAAATTACTGACATGGATCGTTTCAGAGCTGTTGCACGCGCAGAGAAGCGCAAGCATTCGCTCGCGGTCACCCGTATCCATAAATATTTTCCGCTTGTCCGTGCCCCGGTTGTAGCAGTGATACCATTCCTCCGGTGCAAATTGAACTGTGCGTTCTCCCATGACAAAAATATATCATGACATCCACGGCAAGGTAAGACCTTGCCGTGGGTCTTGCTGTGGATGGTGGGGAGATATAGGTGTGTTGAGTAGATATGTTGTGGATGTTGTGGGAAAACACGACTGAGATGAATTTGTAGCTAAATAAGTGTACAATGCACACATGGTGCGAATTGCCATCAATGGCTTTGGACGAATCGGGCGCGGGTTTGTGCGCGCGGTCTACGCGCGCGCGGATAACAGCATTGAGATTGTTGCGATTAACGATTTGGCTCCTGCCGAGAATCTCGCGTACCTTCTGAAATACGACACGGTTTACGGACGCGCGCCATTTTCCGTTAAAGCCGGCGAAAAGGCTCTCGTCGTCGGCGGAAAGAACATTCCAGTTCTCTCCGAGCGCGAACCTGCGAAACTCCCCTGGCGAGATTTGAAGGTTGATGTTGTTATTGAATCAACCGGATTTTTCACCAGCGCAGATAAAGCGCGAGCTCATATTGATGCAGGAGCAAAGAGGGTGGTGATAACCGCGCCCGGGAAAGGCGAAGGCGTGGAGACGATACTGATAGGGGCTAATGAAGAAAAGTTCGGCACATGCGATATTACCTCCAATGCATCATGCACGACGAATGCGGCGAGCCCCGTCATCGGTATTTTGGATGAGGCGATAGGAATAGAACGAGCAATTTTAAGCACTACGCACGCGTACACTGCGACACAGGCGATAGTAGACTCCCTTGCACCGGACGATTTCCGGCGCGGCCGCGCTGGAGCATTGAATATTGTTCCATCGTCAACGGGAGCGGCAAAAGCGACAACGCTTGCGTACAAACAGCTTGCAGGAAAATTTGACGGAATTGCGATTCGCGTGCCGGTAGCATCCGGCTCGCTTGTGGATGTCACATTCGTGTCAAAGCGCCCAACTACAGTCGAAGAAGTTAATAATGCATTGCGCAGCGCTTCAGAAACCGACCGCTGGAAGAGCGTTTTTGCAGTAACAGAGGAGCCAATCGTATCTTCCGATATTCTAGGCTTGTCTTATGGCGCGATAGCAGATTTACCGATGACGCGCGTTGTCGACGGCACTCTCGTTAAAGTGCTTGCATGGTACGATAACGAAATGGGATACGCGCATACGCTCGTTCAACATGTTTTGAAAGTTGCAGAGCAACTTTAGCTGATGACATGACAGTGTACTTCGCAAGCGACCATGCGGGATATGAACTGAAAAATGTTCTTGTTGAGCGTGTGCGCTCGTTGGGGCATGAGGTTGAGGATTGCGGAGCGCACACATTTGATTCGAATGATGATTATCCGGAGATAATTGCGGAAGGCGCTCGCAAGCTCTCTCTCGACGCGGAGAGAGGGTTGGACAGCCGGGCTATTTTTGTTGGCGCCTCTGGGCAAGGCGAAGCGATTGTTGCTAATCGTTTTAAGGGAGTTCGTTGCGCCCTTTACTACGGTCCCGCTTCGCGCGCGCAGACAGACATGAGCGGAAAAAAATTGGACATGCTCGCATCAGTCCGTGAGCACAATAATGCAAACGCACTTTCCCTCGGCGTGCGATTCATAACCATTGACGAGGCGAAACAAGCAGTCAAAATATGGCTTGAAACGGGCTTTTCCGGAGAAGAACGCCATGCTAGACGTATTGCTCAGATAGACGAAGTCGCATGAGAAAACGGGAAATAGAAATCATACCCACATATGTGCCACATGATGCTGCGGACCTCGCAGAAGGCATCCGCGCAATCCGCACTTTTTCCTCGCAAATTCATGTCGACATAACTGACGGATTGTTTACACCTGAGTTTACATGGCCGTATGTAAAAAAAGGAGAGTTTGGGAAATTTAATTTTGCAGGAGCGGATGGTCTTTTTGCGGAGGTTCATCTCATGACAGAAAATCCGCGCGCAATAGGAATTGCTTTTGCGCGAGCCGGCGCATCTAGGATTCTAGGACACATCGAGGCATTTTCTACAGCCGCAGAGGCTAAAGAAACACTTCTTGCGTGGCGCGCAAATGGAGCAGATGAAACAGGGCTTTCTGCTCTTTTAAATACCCCTTTTGAAATGATCGAGCCATTGATTCCGATGTGTGATGCTGTTCATCTTATGTCTATTGCTTCAATTGGGGCGCAAGGCATTCCCTTCGACCCGCGCGGGATAACTCGCATTAGAAAATTTCACTCAAAATATCCCGATGTTTTGATTAGTGTGGATGGGGGAGTTGCGGAATCAAACATCGCCGACCTCGTTCGCGCAGGCGCGCGAAGATTCGGCGTCGGCTCCGCGATTTCGAGAAGTGAGAATCCAGCAGCTTCCTACACCCTACTCAAAACATTAGCAGAGTCAGCGATGCTATAATGGCGTCATGAAAATTCTGACAGAAAGCGAGGAGAAAAATCTCGCTTTGAAAGCGAATTCCCCCAGTACCGCAGCCGCTTCGCGACTGGCTACGGGGCGAGAATTGCCCATATTAAATATATGAAAGCACTTACTGGACAAAAAATAAAAGAGCTTCAATTGCGCGCGAACGATATTCGCCAGACGATTATTGAGATGCTTGTCTCTGCCGGGTCAGGGCACACTGCGGGGCCCTTGGGCATGGCGGATATTTTTGCGGCGCTTTATTTTCATGTGATGAAACACGACCCGAAAAATCCGGATTGGCCGGAACGCGACCGCCTCATTCTTTCCAACGGGCACATTGTGCCTGTTCGCTATTCAGCAATGGCGCATGCCGGATATTTTCCGATTGAAGAGTGCTTAACGCTTCGGAAATTCGGCTCGCGTCTGCAAGGGCATCCGGAGCGCGAGTCCATGCCGGGGCTTGAAACCACGTCGGGACCTCTCGGAAGCGGGCTTTCGCAGGCGGCTGGTTACGCATATTCCGCGCGGATGGACGCTTCGACAGGCTCAGCGCAGGCGGCAAAATTCCGCGTATTTTGCGCGATGTCCGACGGCGAGCACAACGAGGGAAATACATGGGAAGGAGCGATGTTTGCGGCAAAATTCCGGCTCACAAACCTCATTGGAATCATTGACCGCAATTTTATTCAGATAGATGGCAATACGGAGGATGTAATGCCGCTGGAGCCGCTAGGCGACAAATATCGCGCGTTCGGCTGGCATGTCATTGATATAGATGGAAACGACATCAAGCAATTTGTTTCCGCGTGCGAGGAGGCGAAAACCATTTTGAATAAACCAACGCTGATATTAGCCCGCACCATTCCCGGAAAAGGAATCAAATCAATAGAAAACGACTATTTGTGGCACGGCAAACCTCCGACTAAAGATGAATCCGTGGCTTTCTTGTCCGAATTGAGGGCGGCCCGCGAAGAGCTTCTGAAGCAGGAAAAATGATATGCCCGGACACTAAATTTGCCGTTGCCTCTTATGAATCAAATCACCATGAATAACTTTGTGACAACGCCGGGAAGACTTGGATATTCTGGAATTGCTTCGGCGCGAAATTACGGCAAACTTAGTGTACGGGTATGAAAGCAAAATCCAACGGAAAGGCGCATGTAATTATTCTCGAAAGGGGAGACAATGTTATCGAAACTATCACCAAGTATTGCGCGGATAATAATATTGCCTCTGGAGTTTTTACAGGAATTGGCGCAGTGGAGAGAGTGAAAATCGGATACTATGACTTGGCGAAGCGCGAATATTTTTTTCGCGATGAAAAGGGTGTTTTTGAAGTCGCAAGCATGAATGGAAATGTTGCGCTTGTGGAAGGTAAGCCGTTTATACACGCGCACGCGGTACTTTCTCGGTGCGACGAATCGTGTGAGTGCATCGGCGCGCATATAAAGGAAGCGTTTGTCGCAGTTACGCTAGAGGTTTTTCTAACTTCCATCGATATTTCACTTGGTCGCGAGCTCGATGAATCAATAGGCCTTAAACTGCTCAAAATTTGAAATATTATGATTAACAAAGAAATGCATCTGCGGGAGGACGTGTTTGAGGCTAAAGAAAAAGCGCCCACACGCAATGGTTTCGGCAAGGGAGTCGTCGAGGCGGGGCGTGCTGATTCGCGCGTTGTCGTGATATCCGCTGACTTGGCGGAATCGACGCGCGCTGATGCGTTTCAAAAAGAATTTGGAGACCGATTTATAGACATTGGCGTCGCCGAACAGAATATGGCGACTGTCGCAGCTGGCATGGCGGGATACGGAAAGATTCCGTTCATAACCTCCTACGCTACATTCTCGCCTGGACGGAATTGGGAGCAGATTCGCACGACGATTGCCATCAACAATGTCCCTGTAATAATTTGCGGTTCTCACGCGGGGCTTTTGACTGGTCCCGACGGAGCGACCCACCAAGCTCTCGAAGACATCGCGATGATGCGAGCACTCCCGAATATGATTGTTCTCTCGCCGTGCGACTCGGAAGAAGCGCGCAAAGTTACATTATCGGCAGCGAAAGCAGGAAAGCCAATTTATCTACGACTTGCGCGGGATAAAACTCCCGTGATGACAACGGTCGATACGCCTTTTGAAATTGGCCGCGCGCTCGTTTTTTGGAAAAGCAAGAATCCGCAGGTCGCGATATTTGCGACTGGTCCGCTTGCGCACAATGCTCTTCTCGCCGCGCGCGAGATTGAAGGGAACGGAGTGGGGGCCGTTGTCGTAAATGTGCATACTATAAAGCCGCTAGATAAAGAGACTATTGTTTCGCTCGCGCGCGAAACTGGCGCCGTGGTTACGGTTGAAGAACATCAAATTGCGGGCGGTCTCGGCGGCGCAATTGCGGAACTTCTCGCACAGGAATGTCCTACGCCGATTGAGTTTGTCGGCGTTCGCGATAGATTCGGCCAATCAGGCGAGCCCGCCGAACTTTTGGAACATTACGGAATGGGGGTGTCTCACATCGTCGCGGCGACAAAAAAGGTAATTGCGAGAAAAACGCATCACTAACGTGTCTTCAAATATATACCATGGTATCAAACAGAAGACAGGGGACAAAAGGAGTGATGTTCGATGATACCCCGATGGGTATTTTAGAGGCACTATTCGTTGCGGGCGGAATCTCTATTGCTTTATCAACCGCACCCGCGCTTTTCGTGGCACTCGCCTCCTTAGGATATGTTTTTAAAGCGGAGGATCGCGCACGCCGAAGAAAACTTCAACAGTCGTTTGATTATTTGAAACGGCATAAATATGTCGCAATCAAAAACTCTTCACAAAGAACAACAGGCAGTGTAATTACAAACGAAGGCTACAAGCGTTTAAAGCGGCTTCTTATGCGTCGGGCTCTTGCATCGCCGATTGAGCGTCATAAGAAATGGGATGGGAAGTGGCGGCTAATTCTTTTTGATATACCGGCATCAGAACGCGCAAAGCGCAACGCGTTTCGTTCCCTTATTCGGCGCATTGGAGCGGTAATGTTGCAAAAAAGCGTTTGGGTTTACCCATACGACTGTTCCGAGCATATTTCTTTGTTGAGACAGTTCTTCGATTTGCCGGAGGATGCGTTGCGTCTTGTGGAAGCCGGTGCAATAGGGGACGACCGAGCACTGCGGAAACATTTCAAAATTTGAAGTTGTGTCTTCAAAATAGTACCATGGTATCAATTAGGAGACATTTTATTTTTTATAGCGTGGTGACGCGGAAAGCTTCGGGGCGTTTTGAGTACCAGTTTCTGATTTCATCATCGGAGAGGAGTCCGGCTTGTGCGCCTGTGTGCTGTACCACTGAAGCTGAATTGATTAATCCGTAAAGCAGGGCTTCTTGCGGTGGCATTCCCTTTGCGATGTAGGAGGTCATCGTGGAAGATGTTGCATCTCCAGCGCCTGTGCGAGAGACTGGCGGAGCCTGGTCAGGATACATGGGAGCGAACCAGAATCCTGAATCGTCCGCGAATGTTGCGCCATTTCGCCCATCTGTTATGACAGCAATTTTCGGACCGAGTGCTCGAATGCCCTCTAAAAGTCTTTTAATATCGCTTTCGCTGGTCTCCAGGATTTTTTGTGATTCCTCTTTGTTACAGAAAAATATCTCTGTCGCGCGATAGATTGAGACGAGCGATTTTGCTCCAAGCTCTATTTGATATGTTCCAGGTTGAAACGCGAGATGGATATTATTTTCGCGGACATATTTTGCGATTTCAATCTGGTATTCGAGGGCGTGGAGTGGCAGTGATGTCAGATAAATCCACTTGGGTGGTTTTGAAAAGGCGGGGAAAGCGTAGGGATATTTCTCGTGCTTTATTAAAATAGTGCGCTCGGCCTCGTATTGAAGCACATAATGGTAATTTGTTTTCATACCCTTGTGAATGCGCACAAATTCAGTTGGGATACCGCGGGACTCAAGGGCTTGAAGGCAATTTATTCCATTTGCATCATCCCCGACATCTGTTACGAGAGAAGCGCTAATACCGAGCTTATGCGCGGAAACAGCGGCGTTCACGGCATTACCAGCGGAAAGCACCTCGGTCGCGTTTTCGTAAGGAATTTTCTGTCCGAAACGCACGCACAGCATGCAACTACCGTCATTGATATCGCAATTTACGCGCGCCTCTTTCAGTTTGATGAAACAGTCGGTCGTAATGTCGCCGAAAGAAACGAAATCGTATGGCATAAGGCAATAGTAAGCAGGCAACAGGCAACAGGCAATGGGAATTGAAGGATAACAATAGGTAGGCAACGGGCAACAGGAATGCAGGAAAACAACTGCACTACCCATTTCCTTTCCTTGCGCGCTATACAACTTTTTGACTTTAGATTTTCTAACAGTATACTGCACAACCATGTTAACCATTGAAGTCAAACCGCGAGAAATGAAAGAGTCCCCCGAG
>JBBUFE010000023.1:3532-5822 GCA_038056635.1 Patescibacteria group bacterium | reverse complement strand
CTTCACGAAATTGAAATAGAAGTGGCGCCAGCGGAATTGCCGCACAATTTGCCAGTGGATGTATCCCTACTTGCGAATGTAGGCGACCACATCACTGCAAGCCAGATTCCACTCCCTCCTAGCGCAAAACTAATCACGAACGCGAAAGACATTGTTGCGTCGGTGACAGAGTTCAAGGAAGTGAAAGAAGAGGTAGTAGCGGAAGCGGTACCGGCAACACCTGCTGAAGGCGCTGTCGCGGAAGGAGCGACTCCTGCACCGGGCGCTCCGGTAAAACCAGAAGCGAAAGCAGGAGAGAAAAAAGAGAAGAAGGCATAGAGTGCAGGGTATCGTGTATGGAATATGTGGGATAGGTCGTAGATTTTAGCGTAGGGTATAATCAGAAGCATGCGATGCGCTCGCTTTTTTGTTGTTTTATTTTGCGCGAGCATTGTTCTCGTCGCGCCCTTTCCTGTTCGGGCGGATGTAATCGCAAACCAGCGCGCGGAGCTGGAAAGGCAACTTCAACAAATTGAGCAGGATATTAAAAGGAAGCAGGAGGTGCTGGCGGAAAAACAGCGCGAGCGCGCGTCTCTCGAGCGCGATGTCGCGATTTTAGATGCAAAGATTCAGACAGCTCGCCTCGGCATTAAAAAGCGCGACCTTACAATCAAAAAAATCCGCGGAGAAATAGCCGATAAAGAACAGGCGATTAAGAAACTCGATGCGAAAGTAGCAAGCGGGCAGGAATCGTTGGCGCAAATTCTACGGCGCACGAGAGAAATTGATGAAACCACGGCTGTGGAACTTGTTCTTGCGGGCTCTATGACAGAATTGTTTGACGACATAGACTCCTTCCAAACAATTCAAAAAGCGCTCGACGAATCGTTTAAAGAAATGAAGACAGTGCGCACCGACCTGACCTTCCGCAAACGGGCCTTACAAGAACAACAGCAAGAAGAACAAGACCTCCGCCAGATTCAAGTTCTGCAGAGACGGTCGCTGGAAAAGAGCGAAAAAGAAAAGAAGGATTTGGTGACCGCGGCGCGCGGACAGGAATCGGCTTATCTGCAATTGATTGCGAATAAAGAAAAAAGCGCCGCGCAGATTCGCGCCGCGCTCTTCGTTCTTCGCGACTCAAAGGCGGTTGCGTTCGGCGACATCTTTTCTTACGCAAAGGAGGCGTCGGTAAAAACCGGCGTTCGTCCCGCGCTGATTCTCGGGATTCTCTCCGAAGAGAGCAACATGGGACAAAATATCGGAACGGGAAACTGGAAGACGGATATGAAAGCGCCCCGCGATACGGAACCATTTTTGGCTATTACGAGCTCGCTTGGATTAGACCCCGACACGACGCCAGTTTCAAAAAAGCCCTGGTATGGGTGGGGAGGCGCAATGGGGCCAGCGCAATTTATTCCTTCAACATGGGCGCTTTATCAAGATAGAATAGAGCGAGCGACTGGAGAGAACCCTCCTAATCCGTGGAACGCGCGGACTGCTACATTTGCCGCGGCGCTTCTTCTTAGGGACAATGGCGCGAACAAGGGCACGCGCTCCGCGGAGCGTCTTGCGGCTCTCCGCTACCTCGCTGGGTGGAAAAATGCCGGAAAATCCGCCTATGCTTTTTACGGCGATGATGTAATGGAATTGGCGGATAAGTTCCAGGGGCAGATAGATATTTTGGGCGGTTGATGAACAAGCCGCAGGCATTTTTAGCGGAGGAATGACTCATACCGCTAAAAATGCCTGCGGCTCTCATATCAACCTTTTTGGGCTGGTTAGAGAAGGTTGAGCAAGACACTCCAGAAAGCACCCCTGCCTCGTTGCCACTCTGTGGTTTGGGCTTGAGAGGAATGAAACGCGATATTATATATTGATGACCATGTCAAGGCGTCGCCTTGACATGTCGCCATGACTTCTTCAATTCTGAATTAGTGTGAGCAGATTGTCAAGTTTCTATTTTGTACCCTTTCTGTATAATCAGCCGACATGAAAAAGGACATTCATCCGGCGGATTATCGGCAGGTTATTTTTTCGGATGCGACTTCCGGAAAGAGTTTTTTGATTGGTTCAACTGTTAAGACCACAAAAACCGCAAAATTGGACGGCAAGGAGTATCCTGTTTTTAATGTAGAAATCTCGAGCGCATCGCATCCTTTTTATACCGGCCAGTCTAAGACAATAGACACCGCCGGCCGTGTCGAGAAGTTCAAGGTCAGAGCCGCATCTGCGAAGCCGAAAGCAGGAAAGAAAACAAAGAAGTAACTTTGTTAGTATGGCACGCGCGCATTCTGCGCGCGTGCCAGTATTC
>JBBUFE010000023.1:0-3432 GCA_038056635.1 Patescibacteria group bacterium | reverse complement strand
GAGCGCGAGTGGCCTGATGAGGTTGTTCTTGAAGTGCGCGCGGGCGTCGGCGGCGACGAAGCCTCTCTTTTTTCGGAAGAACTTTCGCGAATGTATCTGCGGTACGCCGAAAGCAGGGGATGGAAATGGCGTACGCTTTCGGAATCGACGGCAGCAGTCGGCGGATACAAGGAAGCGCAATTTGAAATTAAAGGAGCGAATTGCTATCGCGAACTTCGTTTTGAAACTGGGGTACATCGCGTACAGCGCGTGCCGGCTACAGAAAAAGCCGGGCGAATTCACACGTCAACCGCTTCTGTTGCAATTCTTCCGGTCTACAAGCGCACGAAAATGGTGATTGCGCCTAGCGATTTGGAAATAGAATTTTCGCGCTCCGGCGGAGCAGGCGGGCAAAATGTCAATAAAGTGGAAACTGCGGTGCGCATCATCCACAAGCCGACTGGCTTAGATGTGCGCTGTACGTCCGAGCGCAGCCAACAGCAAAATCGCGAGAAAGCTTTACAACTATTGGTGAGCCGGCTTCAGCAAGCGCAGGATGAAGAAGAGGCGCGCGCGCGGTCTGCGGATAGAAAGTCTCAAGTCGGTACGGGCGACCGCTCGGAGAAAATCCGCACATACAATTTCCCGCAGGACAGAGTAACCGACCACCGCATCAAAGAATCTTGGTCGAATATTGAGGGCATCATGGCAGGGCGCATAGGAGGAATTTTGCAAACGCTAGATGCAAAAGAGCGCGGGGAATAATTTTGACTTCCACAACTTATCTGATATATTTTCACCTACTATGGACGTAAAAACGGGCGGCATCCAAGAACTTTTTAACGCAGGGGCGCACTTCGGCTATTCGCGCACGCGCCGTCACCCGACAGCGGAACCCTTTATTTTTGCAACGAAAGACCGAAGCGATATTTTCGACCTTGAAGAGACGAACAAGCGCCTTGAAGCCGCAGGAACATTTGCGAGCATAATATCAAAAAGCGGGAAACACCTCCTATTTGTTGGAGGAAAAAATGAAGCGCAGGGAATCGTAAAAGAAACTGCCGTGCGAGCTGGCTCTCCATATGTTGCCGGCCGTTGGATAGGAGGCACTCTCACCAATTTCAAAAACATCCGCAAGCGCATTGACCGCCTTGAAAAATTGATGAAAGAGAGGGAAGACGGCACTCTTGAGAAATATACTAAAAAGGAACGGCTTTTGATTGACCGCGAAATTACCGAGCTACTTCAGCGTTTTGGCGGGCTTGTAAGCATGACGGATCTTCCGGCAGCTATGATTGTCGTCGACACGCGCCGTGAAAATACCGCTGTGCGCGAGGCAAACCAGCTTGGCATTCCGGTTATCGGACTCTCCAGCTCCGACTGCGATTTCTCGCTGATTCAATATCCGATACCCGCAAACGACACCTCCGTGCGCAGTATTAGATATTTGATGGACGCTGTCGCAGAGGCATATCTTGAAGGAAAGAAGACACTAACAGCATCAAAATAATTTTTAATTATCAATTTTGCAATTTTCAATCAAGGCGCAATTTTCAATGAATCAAACGAAATTCTGATTGTTCGAAAATTAACCATTGAAAATTCAATGAAAATTTAAAATTGTAAATTGGAAATTATTTACCATGGAGATTACTACAGAAACAATTAAATCCTTGCGGGACGAGACCGGTGTTTCAGTAATGCAGTGCAAGAAAGCGCTGCAAGAAGCGGATGGAGATGCCGAAAAAGCAAAAATAATCCTTCGCAAACAGAGCTCGGCGATTGCATCAAAAAAATCCGACCGCCGCTTAGGAGCCGGGGTGGCAGTTGCCTATACGCATGCAGGAGGAAGCGTGGTGGGAGCGGTTGTGCTTGCCTGCGAGACTGATTTTGTATCAAAAAACGAGGAGTTCTCTAAACTCGCATATGAAATCGCGATGCATGTCGCCGCGATGAACCCGCAGTTTAAATCGCGGGAGGACGTCAGCGAGGCGGATATCAAGACCGCGCGGGAAGTGTTTGAGAAAGAAGCCCTGAACGTCCCTGAAGCATCTCGAGGGAAGGCGGTAGAGGGAAAGGTTGAAAGCTATATTAAAGAGCGTGTTCTTCTTGAACAGCCGTATGTGAAAGATTCCTCGATAACTGTCCGCGAACTTATAAACTCTGCCATCCAGAAATTCGGCGAAAAGATAGAGTTGGTTCGATTTGAGAGACTATCCGTGCGCTAAAATACCATGCTTTTTTCTGCCATCGTTTTTTTCTTTTCTCTGCTCGGCGTTGCCGGTTTGTTTGCAGTTAAATATTGGGAGAATAAACACGAACGAGTCCTCCGCCCCGGGTTGCGGCAGAGGGGTGATGCGCGCGCGATTCAGCTCAAAGAGCTCATTCACATGAGCCGAGGAGAATTATCAAAACTCCCGCCTCGCGCAATTATAATCGCAAAAACGGCGATACACATAAGCGCGCTTGGTATGGCGCGCTTTGCGCGGGAAATGGAGTCGCGCGCACACCAGCTTGCAGACCTTGTTTCTCACAAGCATCGCTTTGAAAAAAGGGAAACGCGCTCCGAATTTCTCAAACAGGTGGGTGAGCACCCTATCAGCAACAACAATGGTTCTAATGGCGCGGGTTCGAGTGGCAACGATGCGACTCGTCAGCTATAGTACTTTTACGCCGCCTTAGCCCCGCCTTCGCTAAATTGCATTATAGCTTCGGCGGGCGAGAAGTGGTAAAATTCGCCACTACTTGCCCTTCGGAGCTCCGATGTATATCGGAGCGTAGGAGTGCCGCCTTAGCTCAGTTGGTAGAGCAACGCTTTTGTAAAGCGAAGGTCCCCAGTTCGAGTCTGGGAGGCGGCTCAAAGACTTGTTTTTCTTAGCGCGCGCTTTTCTTCGATGTGCTTGTTGCAACCTTATCCAGTGTTGAAAGCTGGGGAAGGATTTTCTCAATTTCAGCGATGCTTCGGAAGCCGTGGTACACCTTGCCGTTAATCGAGAGCGCCGGCAATTTATTGTCCACGTCGTTAATTGTGAGAAGCGTTTGGAGAGCAGAAAGGTCCAGATTGTAATCAAAGGAATAAATACGCAGTTGCGGGTATGTTTCGGAAAGTGCCGTGAGCACGTATCCTTGATTTTCGCAGTCTTTGCAGTCGCCTTTGTTGGAGTAGAAGTAAAGTATGAACACGGGCTTTAAATGGCATTTTCCGGAAACCTTCTTCATCAGGAGCAAATCTTTAATCTGCAGAAGCGAATAGTAGCGCTTAAGTCGAAGAAGCTCGTTCTCGTCCACGCCGCTTTGGGTTTCAAGATATGAGAGCCGTTCCGCGAGCGGGCGAAGCTCTTTTGAAAGCACCGAATTCTCGGAAATGTCTCTGCACGAATGTTCGGCCAGAAGCTCAAATTGCGTCTCAAGCGAGAGAATGTCTATAGAAATATTATCCTGCGTTGCGCGGAT
>JBBUFE010000022.1:8325-17171 GCA_038056635.1 Patescibacteria group bacterium | reverse complement strand
TTCTTTATTTCCCGCTATTGCAGTCTTTTGCAAAACACTAGTATAGACTCTGCGCGAGGCGTGAGCTTGTGCCGCACGCTCGGTCCCTCGTTGCGTTTAAGTACGAGGCCGGCAATCGCAAGTTTGCGGACATGATCACTGGCGTTTTCGTATCCGATATTCAGCCGTTCTGAAATATCTTCTACCGATAATTCCGGCTCTCGCTTCAAAAGGTCTAATATCTCGAGCCGTCGATGATTTGCGAAGCCCTTCACAATTCGCTCGAGCTGTCGATAATTTTTCTCATTCGCCATATAACCATTCTACCCTATGCTAGTGTTTTGCAAAAGACTAGCATAAGACATTACGCCCGAAAGACTAGTTTGCAAAAGCCCTCAAACGGCAAACGACCCGTCTACAGGTGCCGATACCAACCCTATCGGCTCATTTAAGGCGGGAATGAGCCGTTTGCATCATGAATCAAATAATCATCGAGTGAACTTCGTTACCTCAAAAGTATCGTGGTCTTTTTCAAATTTGATTCTGTAATTCTCAAAAAAGACTACACCCCTATCGGCGCATAACCGAGATTAGGAAGTACTTTCATCACAACTTTCTCTTCATCACCCGCTTTCTTGAGAACGACGGAAAGGTTTGCGCCCACTGCCAACAGTTTTTTGTAGTCAGCCGAAAGAGCAACCCATTTATTTGCATGTTTTTTCGTTAAAACGGACATATCGGGGCTTTTTATAGGGTTCTGTGTCATGACTTCGCGCATAGGTTGTAATTGTACTCGTATATTAACGCCTTGTAAACCTGATAATTTCAGCCGAGTGTCAGAACCACGACATTTCGCTTGCCTCTTGTGAGAATCGCAAGCGGGGCGTCTTGGAAATCTTCATGCATCATTACCCTGTCAGCACTAGAGACGCGTCCACCGTTTAGCGTAACCGCGCCGTCGTCTATAAATTGCCTTGCTTCTCGTTTTGACGAGGCAAGTCCGGATTGAATCAAAATCTCTATCAGCGCCATTCCGAGCCGGACAACCAATGTTGGCGACTCTCTTTGAAGTAACTCCCGCTCGCTTGCGTTCAATTCCGTCAAATCCTTCTTTCCAAACAAAGCTAGGGAAGAGTCTTCTACGGTTTTTGCTGTGTCACTTCCGTGCACCAGTGTTGTTGTCTCAAATGCAAGTTTCTTTTGCGCGCTTCGCTCGCCTGGATTCTTTTTTGTATCAGCCATTATTTTTGCGACTTCCTCTACAGCAAGCGTCGTCATTTTAAGCAGATATCCCTCCACCTCATCGTCCTCGCTATTCAGCCAAAACTGGTAAAATTGGAATGGCGAGGTCTCGCCAGCATCAAGCCAGACAGTCCCTTGTTCGCTTTTGCCGAATTTCCTGCCTGCCTTATCAGCAAGCAACGGCCAGGTAAGTCCGTAAACAGTCTTGCCTTCTTTGCGACGGATGAAATCAACTCCGGATACAATATTTCCCCATTGGTCGGAACCGCCAACTTCCAAGTCGCACTCGTACTTCTTATACAAATGCCAGTAATCGTATGCCTGTAAAAGAGCGTATGAAAATTCTGTGTAAGAAATACCCTGCTCAAGATTTCCAACTCGCTCTTTTACGAAGTCGCGCTGGAGCATCACATTTACAGAGAAGTGTTTCCCAACATCGCGTAAAAAATCAATCAGTTTTAAATCTGAAAGCCACTCCGAATTATTTATAAGAGTAAAATCGCCTCTGCCAAGCAACTTTTTTGCTTGCGCAGAAATTGCTTCCGCGTTTCGATTAACAGTTTCAGTGTCCAATAAGACTCGCTCCGCGCTTTTTCCGCTCGGGTCGCCAATCATTCCCGTGGCTCCTCCGACAAGGAGTATGATTTTGTGGCCATCTTCCAAAAATTTTCGGAGAATTAAAAAAGCTTGTAATTGTCCGACATGCAGAGAATCGGCAGATGGGTCTATTCCTAAATATAGAGTTCGCTTCGCGCCATCGGTAATCTCTTCTAATTTCTCGCTAGAGTGCTGATATACATAGCCCCTTTCGCGCAGGATTTCCGAAAGCTTTGGCATACGAAACACTATATCACGGCTCTTCAATGCCGCGCTCGCGCTCCCGCGCGCGCACCTGCGGTTCGTCCATGCCAAAATGGTGAGCGAATTCGTGCCATATTGTTTCTGCAACGATATCGCGCATATCCTTGCCATCTTCTTCAGCCGCTTCTTCAATAGGTTTTTGGAATAGCGTGATGGTATCAGGCAATGTCATTCCCACCCCATAATTTTCTCCGCGTTCAGAAAGCGGAATACCGTGATACAGGCCGAGAAGCGTTTCGTCTTCCGCAAGACCTTCTTGCCTGCGCACTTCGTCCGACGGCTCATCGTCAATCAAAAGCGCGGCATTTTTAATCTTGTCGCGCACCCATTGCGGCAGACGCTCATACCCCTCGCGCACGAGCGCTTCAAATTCATTTCTATGCATAAAAAAGGGTGGGTGGGGTCGCTGTTCATCAAAAAGACAACAGCGTTGTTAGTACCCCCACCCGCAAAACGCACCACACCCACTAGGAGAGACTCGTTGCTTTATACCACGCCTTTCTGCGCTTACAAAATCAGTTGCTATCAATCATTGGCCAACGGCCTAAGAAGCGGGAAAAACTGTATTTCATGCACGGGCTTATTTTCAAGAAAAGCGAAGAGTCGCTCGGAGACGCCAAAGCCGAAGGCCGGCGGCATCCCGTATTCCATCGCTCGCACATAATCCAGGTCCATCCGTTGCGCTTCTTCATCTCCTTTGTCGCGCAATTTCTGCTGTTCTTCAAATCGCGCGCGCTGGTCTATTGGGTCATTTAATTCGCTAAAACCTTTGCCAACTTCAGAGCCCGCGAGAATCACTTGAAAGCGCTCCACGACATTGGGATTTTTAGGCGAGCGTTTCGCAAGAGGCTCAAGAAAAATCGGCACGCCTATTAGAAATGCAGGTCCTGCGATTGACTTACGAATCTGCTTCCACAACTGGTCTATCGCCCGCTCTTTATTTGGCTCTGTGCCAGTGGAAAGCGCACCTGCTTCGCGCGCCGTGTCGATTGCCTGCTTTTCAGTACAATTTATCGGGTCAATTCCAAACTTATCTTTTATCGCTTCGGTAAAATCAATTGTTTTCCATTCGTCCGCAAAATCAACTTGGTGAGCGCCTATTGCAAATGTGTATTGTTTGTAAACTTCATTTGCAATATGCCGGTAAAGCTCTTGAACAACTTTCATTCCTGCTCTGTAGTCCGAATATGCCTCGTAAAATTCTAATTGCGTGTAGTCCTGCAAGTGTTCCCGCGATTGCCCCTCGTTTCTGAAAATCCGTCCAATCTCAAATACTTTTGGAAACCCCGCAATGAGCAATCGCTTTTGCCACAACTCGCCCGCCGAAATTCGCAAAAATACATCTATATCAAGCGCGTTGTGATGGGTAACAAAAGGCCGCGCCTCCGCCCCGCCGGGGGAAGTTTCAAGTACTGGCGTCTCAACCTCAAGAAAACCTCTTTCTTTGAGGTACGACCGGCAAGCCGACCAAAATCGTTCTTTGCGCACAAACATGCCGCGCAACTCCTTATTCATCAATATATCAATGTCCCGTTCCCGAAGCCTTTTTTCTTCGTCTTTGAGTCCAAACCATTCGTCGGGAATAGGGAGAAGCGATTTAGAAAGCATCCTCCAAGATGAAATCTTTAGAGAGCGTTCCCCGCGTTTTGTCGTGAATGCGCTACCAGTGCACTCGACAAAGTCTCCTGCATCTACCGCATTTGCAAAAAGCTCAAATAAAAGTTCGGGTACCTCCGATTTTTGGACAAGTATTTGTGTGCGGCCGGTTCCGCTTGTGGTGGGCGTAGTGGTTCGACCTTGCTCACCATAAATTGAACTACCTGTGGTGAACGTAGTTGAACCATCGTATATATCCGCAAAGATAATTCCGCCCTGCCCCCGCAAAGACATCACACGGCCGGCAAGCGTTGCCGTACCAGCCTCTTTTTCTCGCGCGTCAAAATCCGCAAGAAATTCGGAGATGCTTGCCGTGCGCAATGAGGCAACTGGATAAGCCTCCATTCCCGCTTCTTTAAGCATTTCAAGTTTTTTCAAACGCTCTGCGCGAATATCAATCTCTCCCATGATGCGACTATAATACCATGCGCTTGACTGTGCGGTTCGGAATAATCAGCTCTACTGCCTTACGTCCTGGCTGACGTTTTGTTCTTCGCCTTGAGGCAAGCGATGGGTTGCAAGATATCCAATCCCGATAAACACGAGCGCGGCGAAAAAGATAGCTATCGGAATAAAGAAATTTCCGTATTTATGAATCATCCTGTCTATCTCATTGCAAAACTCCTCCCACGTCATATTGAAATGTTATCACAAATTTCTTTATTTATAAACAGCGTGAGTTCTAATGAAATTTCAAGTGTCGGTTATAATGGCCTCATGCATATATACATTCAAAAGAAAATCACGAGCGTGAGATACGCAATTGCAGGGCTCATCATAGCTTGGCGTGAGGAATCTAACTTTCGATTCGAGGTCGCGTGTTTTATTTTCTTTTTGATTCTTGCATATTTAGTGCGTTTGAACCTAATTGAATTTGTGGTAATGATTTTTATGTTTGGGTTTATTTTAACTGCCGAATTGCTAAACACCGCGCTAGAGGAATTATGCGATAAATTCCAGCCGACGCACGACCCGCACATTGCGAAAATAAAAGACTTGGCGGCGGCAGCTGTTTTTGTATCAGCACTCACTGCATTTATCGTCGGAATTATAATTTTTCTTCCTCACTTGCTTATATTTGTATGACATCTTTTATTTCGGCGCTCGACAGTGGTTTCGAACAAGCCCTTTACGCAATTCGCGATCCTTCACTCGTTCAATTCTTTATTTGGGTTTCTGAACTTGGAAGCGTGGCGACAATCGCTGGTTTAACGCTTATCGCGCTGATTATTCTTGCGTACAGAAAGCAGTGGCATTATGTACTCGGGTTTGTCGTGAGTGTTCTGGGGAGCACAGTCGCCACATTCATAATAAAAGAGTTGGTGGAGAGGCCGAGACCAGTCTCGCCGATATTCGCATATCTTGAAACCTCTTTTTCTTTCCCGAGCGGGCATGCAACCAGGGCCGCAGCATTTTTCATTTTTCTACTGTGGGTAATATGGAATTTCCTCTCGCCAATGTGGAGAAAAGTGTCAATCGGTGTCGTTGCCACAATTATACTTCTCATAGGATTCAGCCGACTTTATCTCGGCGTACATTATCCAAGCGATGTTCTTGCTGGTTTTCTGGTCGGCGCCGTATTCGTAATTTTAGGAATCAAAGTCACAAAGATACTCTCACGGCGCTTAAATTCGGTTGGGGCTGAACAATCGAACTTCTAGAACTTCGCTTTGAACAACCCACCGATAAAGCGCGGGGCTCAAAAGCGTCGCAAATACTACTGTGCCTAGGAGATGCATGAGCGTGAAAGGTATTTGGCCTGTGAGCGCAACCATAAACGCCTGTCCTTGGAAAATTGGGCCTATTGTCAGGCCTGTAATTGCATCATAAAAAATGGTGCCCGCTATGCCGAAACTCAAGAAATTCTTAACCGATGCCTCGCGGTTTTTAAAGAATAAACGCGAACCTACGCCAAGAGCGCCGTATGTAATGGCTGTAACCGCGGTCCACACTCCCCATCCAGAGGTCATCGCATCAAACAAAACGATGCCAAAAAATCCAAAAGCGAAACTGCCGAATATTCCAAATCGTTTTGAGAACGGCATTATTGTCGCGAGCATCGGCTCGAAATTCGGCGGTCGGAATGGAATCAAGCGAAAAAGAAAAACCACTATCCAGCCGAGCAGAAATTTGAGTGTGCCAGTCGGTATCGAAAATCTCATAGGATACGCATCCTAGCACATCATCCGAGGTGCGCGTGGTCATTCCACATCCGCAGTATCCAGCCCTCATATGGCAATCTATCCACGCGCTTTTTCTCTTTAGCAGTTCTGTATTCGAGTTTTGTGAGTCCAGAATTATCCATCCACACCGTACGCGACACTTTGGTAAATTCATCAGATGTAAGCGTATCTCCGAGCAGCACCAGCGCCGCGGTCATGTGCAAAAAGAATCCATGCGTAACAACAAGGATATTCGATTCGTTTCGTTGCGCGAGATACTTTAATGCCCCGCTTACCCGCGATTTAAGATCGGCAAAATTTTCGCCGTCGCCAACACGCAGGCCATCTTGATAAAATGCAGTAAGCCATCGCGAATAAACTTTTTCCGACTCTGCATCTCCGCGCGGTTTTTCAAGTATTTCTGTAGGGAGTTTGCGTTCTGTGAACATCTCCAAAATCTCAACCTCCTTCTCGATTTCTCTGCTGATTGCTTCTGCCGTTTCTCTAGCGCGTATGGCAGTGCTTGCTATCAAAAGATCGATTGGAAGTTTTGCGCACCGCCTGGCAATAAAGCGCGCTTGCTCCTGTCCTCGCTTCGTCAAAGTACTTCTTTCTCCCAAGAAAACCTCGGCGCCTACATTAGCTTCAGACTCCCCATGCCGCACGAAGTAAACAGTTTTCATTTTCATTAGAGCACGAACTGTCCGTCCTTGTAGATAACTTTCTTACTGCCGTCTTTCAGATGCGCAGTAACCGTTCGGCGCGTGGTTGAAATAATGTCGGTATGCACGGACGAGTCATTAAAGCCAAGGGCTTCCGCTTGCTTTGTCGTCAGTTTAGAGACATCGCCGGAGTATGTGTCCCGATAGGACATTCCAAGCGCCAGATGCGTGTTGCCATAAGGCCCGCCCATGTTTTCGTCAAACAAAGTTTCCGCCATGAATTTTGTGATGCGCGAATGGCGTTTATCAGTCAAAGAATATTCACCGATTTTATTCGCGCCTTTTGTCGCTATCATTTCCTTGAGAAGTTTCTCGTTGGTTTTTGCACTGCTTTTCACGACCAGCCCGTTCTTGAACCATAACTGTATGCCGGTTATTTTATTGCTGTAGCGATACAACGGCTGATTGAAGCGAATCCATCCGTTTGTTCCGCGCCAATCAGGGCTAGTGAAAATCTCAAAGCTTGGAATATTCCTGCCGGAGCCCGCGAGCCATGCTCTTTTCTCTCCAAGCTTCACGCGCAAATCCATGTCAGGCCCGATGGCGTGCAAATAATCCGTCTTTGGAGCCAACACGTTTAATTTACTTCGATACTTTTCAATTTCTCGATATACCGCTTTCCATTTTCCAATCGGGTCTTTTTCATCTAGAAAACATGCCTTGATAATTTGATTCCAATACTCTTTTTCCGTTAGCCCTGCCTCGTGCGCCATCGCCGGCGTCCCATACAATCCGATAGTCCATGTAAATTTACCCTTCCATTCTTTCTCGTGCCGCCAATCCATAAACGGCTTCATCGCAACGCCTCTCTGCATAATTTTCTTCGGGTCAACGCCTTTAAGCGCATGCGGGTCTTTCTCGGCGAGAATGAAAAGCGAGTGGTCCATTTCTTGCACAACGCCTTTCAGATACCTCTTCGGAAAATAAGCAATTTGGTGAGGTTGCGCATGTTCATAAAAATAGCGCGTAAAGCTTTCGTTTCTCCGCTTATCACCCTGCTCATCGTCCGGCGCATAATGAGAAAGCATATGCCCGCCTGCATCCACTATTGCATTATGAACCGCAAGAAAAAGCGGTTTTGCGGATTCAGACGCAGAAACGCGAACCACTTCCCCCTTCTTAATTCCTTTTCCACCGCCGAGCGCAAAATTCACCAGCACATCGGCATAATTTTTGAGTATTCTTTCGCTCGGTGTGTACATATTTGTAGAGAATATAGGCGAACGATTGCCTTGTCTAGTGACGCGATTACGCAATCGCCTGTACCATTTGTTCAGGTGTCAATTTCCCGGCCTGATTACAACGTTGCTCAATGCTCTCGCCCAGCCACTTGGGTGTTTTATTGAGAATCACGCGCTTGCCCCGATAATCCTCGTCGATGACTTTAGCCACAGCTTTTGAAATAAGTTGTCTATGAGAAAATGCATCCCCGTTTGGAAATTCAAGATCAAATCCTGTTCCGGCCCTACCGACGCGGTCCGTTCTTAGTTTCGCAGCTTTCAGTTCTCCATCGACCACCTGTCTCACCAACTTTCCTGCTTGCGGATTATCTACGTAAAATACAACACTATCTAGATCTCTCATCAAACCATCAAGATTGTCCTTGAATTTCATTGCTACGCCAGCCCCATTCAGTGAGCCCATTTTCTGAAGTTTTTGATAGGCCAAAAAGAGTGCCGTATAAAAGCGGTTCGCCTCAATAAGAATTTCACCAGGATCTTGTGTCGTTGGGGTGAATGTAAAATATTCTTTATATGTAACTACTACCTCTCTACCATCTTGAATTCGCATTTTGGTACCAAGTTTGGACGGGTGATTTGGATCATTAATTTCTGTATAATTATCCCCAAAACCTGGTTTAAGTTTATAACCACCCCTTTTCTCAAAAGATTGTTCTTTTGCCACCCTGATAATAGATTCGAATGTCCTGCGATGCGATGGTGTGAAAACCGTTTCAAGGTGTTTAGCCTCTTTTTCTGTCAACCTCCCCTGCAAATATCCCTTTAGATAGCCCTCCATCCAAGATCTGAACTGGCTAACTTTATCGGTCCGAGCGCATGCGTGTTTATAAACATCCAATATTTTTGTGCCATACTCTTCAGTAAGTGCAGGTGGCATACCAACAATGTTTTCCTCCTTTGAAACAGTTTGAGATATCCCCCTAAGATTACCGAGACTCATATCCCTACTCGTGATTGTCCTTGAACGGCGTGTAGCAGACTTT
>JBBUFE010000022.1:0-8225 GCA_038056635.1 Patescibacteria group bacterium | reverse complement strand
AGCATCTCGACAATTTTGCGCGAGGTCGTACCGCGTACAATAGAATCATCAATAACAGCGACACGCTTGCCTTTAATAACTTCGGCAATCGGGGTTAGTTTAGCTTTAACACCCTGGTCCCTGATGTGCTGTTCAGGCTCAATGAATGTACGGTGGATATATCGGTTCTTCGTGATACCCATTTCGAGCGGTATCCCTGACTCATTTGAGTACCCGATAGCCACCGGTATTGCAGTTTCAGGTACGGGGATAACGACATCGGCGCGCAGAGGGTACTCCTTGGCAAGTTGTACTCCGAAGTTTCTCCTTACGCTGTAGACCGATTTCCCGAGAAGATGGCTGTCCGGTCGCGCGAAGTACACGAACTCAAAAATGTCCATCTTGGGGTTCGGCGCTACAAGCTGTTCTGAACGCAATCCCCCAGCGTCGATGACAACCATTTCGCCGGGAAGAACATCGCGCATAAATTCTGCGCCTACCGTTTGAAATGCACATGTTTCTGAAGAAAAAATAAAACCTCCATTCAACTTCGCGATTGAAAGCGGGCGAATCCCGCATTCGTCGCGTATTGCGATAAGCCTGTCCTTAGACATTACAAGAATTGAAAATGCCCCAGTCATGAGCGGGTAAGTATTTTTTATCGCATCTGGAAGTGAGGCGCCCTCTTTAACCAAAACGCCTATGGCTTGCGCAATCATCCGCGAGTCAGAAAGTTTATCCGTTTCTATCTGCTTGCCATGAAGAAACTTCCGAAGTGCGACTGTACTTGGAATATTGCCGTTATGCGCGAGGGCTATGCTCCAATCGCCCACTATCGTCGGCTGTGCGTGGTCTACATGAGAACCGCCGGCCGTTGAATATCTGTTGTGCCCTATTGCGATGTACCCGGACAATTTAAGAATGTCTTCTTCAGCAAATACTTGCGAAACAAGCCCCATGCCCTTGTGGCACAGAATTCTCTCCCCATTGGAAGTAGCGATGCCGGAGCTTTCTTGTCCGCGATGCTGAAGCGCAAACAATCCGAAGAAAGAGAGCCGAGATACGTCCAGCCCTTTTCCATACACGCCAAAGACGCCGCATTTTTCACCGAGTTCTGCTCCAATGCTTTCCGACCCATGTTCTCCTTGACGCATGAAATCTTATCTTTAATAGCTGGAGTGCCTCTTGTAATTAGACATTATACACCATACTTGAGTCAGATGTTTTTGGTCAATTTCAGGAGTTGCTTGTGCAAAACTGGATTCGCGGCAACTGCCTCGTTATCTCCAATCCGCCATTGCTCTCCTTTGCAATTTGTAACCTTGCATCCCGATTCTTTAAGAATTAGATACGTCGGCGCAAAATCGTGTGTCTCGCCATGGAGCGAAACAGCCCAATCTTTTCGACCGCATGCCACATAGCACGAATTAACTGAAATGCACTCGAAGGAGTTGAGCCTCAGATGCTCTCCGCGAATAGCACCAAGAAGTTTTTTAACGAACCGCAATGTTTTTTCCCTCGAACCGACAAAACCGCATCCGCGGCTGCTGTCCAGTTCTCTAGTATCGGAGCAGTGTATTCTTTTGCCATTCAGATACGCGCCGCGCCCGGCCTCGGCGAAAAATAGTTCGTCAGTCACCGGAAGATATATCGCCGAAAGCACAACTCTATTTTTATACGCTAAACAAATCATTACGCCAAACAATGGAATAGAAGCGGCAAAATTCATGGTGCCGTCAATCGGGTCAATAATCCACCTATAATCCGCCCCTGCGTTAATCTCGCCTTCCTCTTCAGATAAAATACTGTGCTTAGGATATTTATTAAGAATTGCGGAGATAATAATGCGCTCCGAGAGCAGGTCTGCTTTCGTCACCACATTATAAGCATCTTCCGATTTGGAATACTCCACGCCATCTTTCCCGAAGCGCTTCAAAACGGCTTTTCCCGCCGCTTTCGTGATTTTTTGAATAAATTTATTCATGTTAGATTTTCTTAACGAATGAAATGAGTTTAGTAAATCTTACACCCCTCACCAATTTGATATCCGTTCTCATACATTAAGTTTGCGATTTCGTTGAGACAGTCTCAACGATATATAAAATTTGAAATTAGACTGTGTAATATCAAATTGGTGAGGGGTTAAGAATGTGTAATTCGCTTCGCTCATAACATCTTCTAGACACTTCTTGAATCCAGAGTATATTTGTCAGGTCCGAAAAACGAAAGCGCGAGACTGGATGCCGCGAGAGTAAAATCGCGGACGCCGATGTCGTTGTAGCCAACCTCGTATGCGATAAATAAAAGATGTAAAGACAAAACAAGCGCAATCCATCGGGTCCAAAAACCAATCGCTAAAAATATCCCGCCGACTGTTTCAAACCAGCCGTTAATAAGGACGACTTTTACGGCGTCCAGTCCCAGGACAGAAGTTCCCCATTCCGGCACCCATGCAGTCCATGAATTTGGATTGAGAATTTGCGATATTCCAAACCAGAGAAATAAAAAAACGAGCCCGAATCGAAGCACACTTGGGGCGTATTCGGCTGTTTTTAATTGTAGATTCATATGGCTGATTTTCGCTATTATACACGCTTCTTTAGCCGTATGATATCTTTTAACCAATGTCTAGCACTCCTTTTTCAAACGAACCTTTAAGCAGTGCGACGCACTTTGCCGCCGCGCTTCTTTCTATCGCCGGGCTTTCGTTATTGGTTACTTTAGCCGCTTTGCGAGGTACCGCTACGCACGTCGTCGGTTTTGCAATCTTCGGCGCATCGCTTATCCTGCTGTATTCTTTAAGCACCCTGTATCACTTTCTTTCTAAAAATCATCCGGTAAAAAATTTATTCCAAATTCTTGACCATGTAGCAATTTATCTCCTTATAGCTGGCACATACACTCCCCTTGTACTTATTGTTCTCCCCACAGCATGGGGATGGAGCATGTTTGGCGCAATCTGGGGTCTTGCTCTCTGCGGAGTTTTAATCAAAATCTTTCGCCCAGTTCAAAGATGGGTTTCCGGTGGCTTATATCTCTTGATGGGCTGGCTAATCGTAATCGCTTTCGTTCCTCTTAAAGAAGCCCTGCCTCTTGAAGGAATCCTGTGGCTTCTCGCCGGAGGGATTTTTTATACCGTAGGAACTGTTTTCTGCGCGCTCGATGATGTCGTGAAATTAAAAAGGTGGTATTCATACCACGATATATTCCACATTTTCGTCATGCTAGGCAGTTTCAGCCACTTCTGGTTCATGCTCAAATTCGTTCTCCCCGCGTAATTCACTTAATATTTTGTTGCGTAGATAAGCGTGCGCACATTCCTTATATCCACTATCCTACACGGTCGGATAGAATGGTGGATATTGAAAACTAAAGAAAAAAATAAAGCGAGGGCTTGCGGAGAAAAAGATAGCGGAGTTTAGTCTTTTTTACGACGCGTAGGATTCTTTTAGAGACAGGTCTTCAAAAACCTTGCGGCTCATTTCGGCTGAAATGAGCCGCAAGGCTAAAGACTCGCACGGCAACAGAGAAAACTTACTGAGCCAAGAAGCTGATAGGAGAAGTCGCGCCCATCGCGTTCGTTATGTAAATCGGGTATGAGCCGGGCGCGACTTGCACCGAGGGCGCGTAGCAACCGAAGCTTATGAGGTCGCATGGAGAGACGGAATACGGAATCGTGAAATAAATCGTACTCCCGCTTGTAGAAACTACATGTTGTGTGCCGCCCACGCCGAAATGCACCGTGTTATCAAGCGCTGTAAATCCAGAGCCCAAAAGCGCGATTTGCGTCCCGACGCGTCCCGCGCTCGGCGAGAGAGACAAAAGCGTCACGATATTCGATGTCCCGACAAACGGCACAGAAACCGTAGCGGAGCTCGTTTGCGAACCGGATGCATTGCTCGCTGTAAATGTAATCGTGTAAATTCCGCCTGTTGCATAGGTATGAGAGAACGACAGAGTCTGTGTCCCCTGCGCGAGAGTAACTTGAGGTTGAGATGCGATACTGCCACCCACGCCCTGGTCGCCCCAGTTAACGCTGGTCGTCAGAGGTGAGTTGCCCGGATTATTCACGACGACGCTCCAAACTCCGGTAGCGCCGATTGAAAGTGAGGTCGGACCGTTGACACTCCATATCATGGGAGCAGAAGAAGCGCCGAGAGAAGTTACTGTGAATGGCACGGTGTTACTTTGGTAGCCGGCGCTATTCGTCACATAAACATTGTATGTGTTCAGTGTAAGAGGCTGTGTGCCGAAGCCGGTAAGTTGTGAAGGCAAAGTAAACGAAACCGATTTCCCGTCAGGCGAATTTAGGTTGGCAATTACTCCTGTCCCAAAACGCACCGAGTTTCCCGTGGTTGTAAATCCAGAACCTAAAACTGTGACCGAATTGCCAACACCGCCAGAATTTGGATTCAAATAGGAAATCGCAGGCGTGACAATCGCGTTCGGATTGAAGTTGCCACCGCAATTATTATTTGTGTAGCTCCCGAACATTCCATAAGTGTAGTTACCGCAATTGCACGATGTTCCGTAAGGGCCGGCATAACTTGTGTGCGCGCCACAGGAAATCGGGTACCCGTAGATAGTGAACGAAAGCGGATTGCTGGTACCGCGCGAGTTCGTAACGCGAAGGTCGACAGTGCCGTTCGTCGAATATGAAGGGACGGTGAACGAAAGGGAGGAACCGTTGGAAGAAATATTGCCGAGTGAAATTGTGCCGAGGTTTACGGTGTTGTTGTAACTATCGAAGCCAACGCCATAGATTGTAACGCTCGAGCCAGCGTAACCTGTGTTTGCAGAAAGCGTTGTGATGGCGAGATTGCCGGTGTTGTAATTATAAGAATACGGATAAGTACTCGGCTGGTTGTAATAAGAAACGTTTGGCTGCGCTCCGCAGCTTACGCGAGCAACAGCAGAGCGAGTCGAGCTATCCACGATTCCCGTCGAGAGTAATCCCTGACCGCTCTGGAAATTTCGTACAGCCTGTGCAGTTGCCTGGCCGAAATATCCTGTCACCATCCAGCTTCCGCCCCCAGGATAATTCTGACTCACAAGAAAATTCTGGAGAGTCGCCACCTCGCTATCGCGAGAACCTAAAGCAAGGTCTTTCGTGAGCCCTGTGCAATTGGCGAGAGAGGCGTAAGGGTAGTAGGTCTGTGCGACAGCAACACTCGCGGTTGCCATAGAGAGCGCAAGCAAAATTGGCGCGATATAGAGCTTTTTCATAACTATTTGCATTAAATAATGGCTTAAAACCTTGCCCTAGCTTGAGGTTTGTGTGATAATGCCGCTACTATGCATCATTATGCTTATTAATGCAAGCCTCGACGTAAAGCCCCGACGTAAAGTCGGGGTCCCGACCGAAGCGTCGGGGCTTCTAAAGAAATCCGAGAGTAGTTTTTGGAATCCGCGCCTTACCCACGCCACATCATCAGATTTTCAACGGGCCGATTCTTTAAGTAGCCGAATGACCTCGTCGTCTTCGATTTGCTCGAACTCTTCGTAGTGCGCGCCAACTGCGCTTAGAAAATTCTCCGGAGATTCAAACAACACAAGCTGGTCCGCGGCTTGCATGATGTCTCGCACTGCCTCCGCTGACGCGACTGGCACAGCTACGACAACGCGCGCAGGATTTTGCACTTTGACCGCGGCAATCGCAAGCCGCATGGTGAGTCCGGTTGCAACGCCATCATCAACGATAATCGCCGTTTTGCCTGCGAGAGGTTCGGGCTCGCGCTTTCCCCGATATGCGGCTATCCTACGGAGTGCTTCTTGCTTCTGCCGTTCGATTTCTGCCTCGAGCCACGCCTGGTCCACGGAGGCGGCTTCCCGCTCGTTACAGAGAAGCGTCCCCTTCTCATCAGTCGCACAAATCGCGTATTCAGGGGAGAACGGGTGCCCCACTTTTCGAACTACAACGATATCGAGCGGGAGTTTGAGCGCCCGGGCAACTTCATATCCTGTTACTACGCCGCCGCGCGGGAGCGCGAGTACGACGGCGTCTCCCGCACGATATTGCGCGAGCCTCTCCGCAAGCTGTACTCCGGCATCTTTTCTGTCTTTGAACATACGCGTAGATTTCCTGTTACTCTGCTTCGCCAGTAGGCTTATGGCCGAGCGGGACGATGATTGCGCGGCAAAAATATCCCTCCTCGCTTTAGATGCTGGGCAGGAAGTGTTCTGCTTGGCGCTACTCCACTTTTCTCGCAAAAGTAAAACCGTGGAAGGCGAGATAGCCGAAGAAAACGAGAGCGCCCCAGCTCAACCAAAGTGGCACGACAAAATCCCCGACAGACGCTTCCCATCTATTAAAGATTCTCAAAAGATGGAGCGCGGCAATGATAAAGAAGATTGCCGAAACCACCTGAAAGTATGTTTTTTTGTTCATACATTTTGGGTTAAATTATTAATCTCCGTAAATTGTACCAAAGTATAGAATAAATGCACGCTTTTGATTTCTGCTTCGCGCCTATAAGTTAACTATATTTATCGGTTTACCCGCAAGAAATACGCGGATATTCTCTGCAGTCGCTCGCATCAATCTCTGTCTAGCCGCGAGGCTAGCCCAAGCGATGTGGGGCGTAATGATACAGTTTCGCGCTTTCAGTAGCGGGTTATCGGGCTTGATTGGTTCAACAGAAACAACATCCACCGCGGCTCCAGCAATCGTCTCGACATTCAGAGCATCGGCTAAATCCTGCTCGACGACCAAACCCCCGCGCGCGGCGTTTATCAAGAATGCTGTGGGTTTCATTAGTGCGAGAAAATCGCGGTTAATGAGACCCGTGTTGTCGGCGGTTAGCGGACAATGCAGTGTGATGACATCCGCGCTCGCAACAATTTCGCGAACTTTTGTCCTGTCGCGTCCTGCTGTAAGAACTTTCATGCCGAGCGCCTCCGCAATTTTCGCTACACGTTTGCCTATTTGTCCGTAACCGATAATTGCCAGCGTTTTGCCGGCCAGTTCGACTTGCAGCGTGTCCCAAAAAGAAAAGTGCGGCTGGGCGCTCCACTTTCCTGAATGAATGGCAGAATCGTGATGGCCGACGCGATGCGCTAATTCCAAAATAAGCGCGAATGTGAATTGCGCGACAGAATCTGTACTGTACGCTGGTACATTGGCAACAGGAATTCCGCGCGCCCTGGCAGCGCTTATGTCCACAACATTGTAGCCAGTTGCGGTAACGGCGATGAATTTCAGCTGGGACAATTTACTAAGCGCCTCGGCAGATAACGGGGCTTTGTTAGTGATAATGATATCAGCGTCAGACGACCTTTCAACTACTTTATCGGCTGGCGTGTAATCGTGAATCGTCAACTCGCCAAACTTGGCGACCGAATCCCACGGATTGTCGCCCGGGTTTAGTGTGTGGCCATCTAGAACAACGATTTTCATAATAATTTAATGCGATTTTTCCTCGGATAAATTATTTCACATCTTGGGGAAAGCTGAAAGGCTGAAAGTGAAAGGGGGTCAGGTACCCTTTTTGGGAGGAAAGGGGGTCAGGTACCCTTTTTGGGTCTCCACGGGGAGGAAAGGGGGTCAGGTACCCTTTTTGGGAGGAAAGGGGGTCAGGTACCCTTTTTGGGTCTCCACGGGTCGCGAGTCGCGGCCTCGAGTGCAAATTTTTTGATCATTTTCACAGCCCACGCATCTGAACCAAATGGCTTCCCTCTCACAACAGATACTCTGATATTTTCTTCTTCCTCTTTGGTCTGCGGGGTATTGACGAATAAAAGATAATCTTTTGGTTCCGGTATCGGCCACTCTGACAGAAGTTCTTTCTTCCTCTCTCCTCTTGAAAGCCGGCGAGATAAGCTGCTGAAGCGCCAATTCTCCGCTTTTTTGACAAGCTTGGCTCGAAGCGGATTTCGCTCCACATATCGTATGACGGAAAGAAGATGACTGTCGTCTTGTATCAAAAAAGATTTGTACCTTCCTTGATAGAGGTGGCCAGTTCCTTTCGTACTCTTGGCCTGGTGCCAACGCTGGGTATGAGTGAGTGTAAGCCATTGCATGAATGTGCTCATATCGCCGTCATTTCTTGGGTAAAGTACAAGATGGAAATGATTTGGCATGAGACAATACGCGAGAATTCTCATAGAGAATTTTTCTTCGGCTTCTTCCAGGACATTTTCAAACAAAATATAGTCCTTTTCTGCAAAGAAAATCGGCAGCCGGGCGTTGGCGCGGTTTATGACATGATAGCAATAATTGCCGATATCGGTGCGAGTGGCGCGAGACA
>JBBUFE010000021.1:0-12750 GCA_038056635.1 Patescibacteria group bacterium | reverse complement strand
CCTTTTTGAACCAATGCGGAATTTCCATATTGGCTTCGGCAACTGAACCGGAGGCGTGAATTAAATTGCGAACAGCTCTGTCATCTTGGTCGGACATTACGTAGGAATCTAGGACGAAATCACCGCGGATAGTTCCCACAAGGGCAGAGCGCGGTTCCGTTCCGCCCGTAACCTTGCGGACAAGCTCCACCGCATGCGCCCCTTCCCACACCATTACTATGACCGGTCCCGCGGTCATGTACTTCTTTAGATTCTTCAGAATGACGGCGGTAATCGCGAGCGGGTCTTCGGAGGGCGGCTTTAATCCTCTATCGCGATAGCTCTTGATTGTCTTCTCGCCGGTCACGCGCCTCCAATTCGGGTCGAGAGTGTAATGCCCCTCTATCTGCTCAACCGTAGGAACAGTCAACTTGAGTCCGACAAGCTTGAGGCCGAGCCGTTCGTAGCGCAACATTATTTCGCCGACAAGCGCCCGCTGGATTCCGTCGGGCTTGATGATAACGAGCGTACGTTCTTTTCTGTGGTGAACATTCATGGCGAGATTGTACCACAATTCTTCGACTGTGGCATATTATGCGTATGAGTACGGTAACCATCAGCAAAACACAGTACGAAGCCTTGAGGCGTCGAGCCACCGCTTATGAACGGATTCTTGTTGCTGCGCGTGAGGATATTTTCAGTCCACCGCCAACACGCGATATCAAAGAAGTTATGCGAGAGTTTCGGGGCGCTAAGCGCTACTCCGCGGCATTTCTCAAGAGCCTAGAGAAGGGATTCCATCGGTCCTCGTATTTCAAGAACCGTTGACACATGCGCATGCTTGCTCTGCATCTGCGAACTCGAAGAGTATCTAAAGAGGCGCAGCCTTAATGCAAAATTCAACAAACAAAAGAAACTGTTTGAACACAGCCTCTTTCATCCTAGTCTAAATGTCGAGTTGTTGGAGCCGAAGCATCTTCGGATTTTCAGTTTTCGTACAGACAAAAAGTATCGCGCGATTTTTAGTTACACCAAACACGACACAGTAGAAGTCATCGACATAAACAATCACTACAAATAGACCTGACCCCCCTTTCCCCCCAAACGGTCTCATTTCGGCTGAAATGAGCCGCTCGACCAACTCTTCCCAACTTCAGCGAAAAGACTTGGTGGTTTTTACGGTTTGAGCCATTCCTCCGTCAAAAACCACTAGGTCTATGAGCGCCTCCTTACTGATACATCGGCGCGGGGCCTTCCGTCGGGAACGGTGATGGCTCGGTTTGCATCGCGAATTTTCTGCGGACCTCCGCTTCTACTTCCTCTCTGTCTTTGCCATAAGTGAGATACGAAAGTTCTTTCAGCGCGGGAATTCTTCCCATATCAAATTCCGGCAAGTCCTCTGTTTGTATCGTAAACGGACGCGCAGGCTTTCCATTCACAAGAAGTGATAGGACGGCATTTCGATTCGGGAGATTTTCCAAATCAGGCGCGGTAAATCCTGGCTCGAACTGCTTGGCGAGAAATTCGGCATCTGTGGTGCCCACGCGAAACGCCGCCTTCGTGCCAACGTTTCCTATTACAGAATCGCGGATTTTCTCGTCTAGCTGTGCGATGAATTGGTGCGCAATGATGAGAGAGAGCTTGTATTTTCGCGCCTCGGAAAGAATCGTTCCGATAGACGGGGTCGCGAAGTTCTGGAATTCGTCGATATAAAGATAGAAAACCGGCAGGTCGCTTCGCGTGTCCACTCTTGAAAACGCGGCCTGCAAAAATTTGGAAACAAGGACAAGTCCCAAAAGCGCGGTGTTGCGGTCGCCCAAGCGGCCCTTTGACAAGTTCGCGAGGAAAATCTTTTTCTTATCCATTATTTCTCGAAAATCAAAAGCTGATTTCTCCTGCGCGACAATCGGGCGAATGATGTCGTTCGTTAGAAAAACATCGAACTTGCTCGTGATGTACGGCGCGACGTTCTCAAGCGATGGGTCGCCCTGCGCGGCTTCGGCGATTTTGCGCCAGAACTGCACGATAATCGGGTTTTTGCAGTGCGCGATTTTAAGGTCTCGAAATTCCTTATCGGCAAAGACGCGCGGAATTTCAACAAAGGTGCTCCCCGTGTCCGGGTCTTCAACTACAAGCTGGACCGCATTGCGATAGTACTGCTCAAACATCGGCCCGAACGCTTCTGGCACGTCGGCATAAAGCTTGCGGAATATTCCATATACTTCGTCCACGACGAAAGTCTTCATCTCCGGCTTCGTGCGGTCATATTCGAGCATGTTAAGACCCATCGGGCGCGCCGTGTACGCGGGGTCAAAATAAATTACATCGCCAACGCGCTCCGGAGGCACGGACGCGAGAATGTCTTCTATGTCGTTGCCGTGCGGGTCGATAAATGCAACCCCTTCTCCGTTTTTAATGTCCTGGATAATCATGTTTTTGATGAGTCCAGTCTTTCCAGTACCTGTCTGCCCGATGACGTAGCAATGCCGCAAGCGGTCTGACGCCCCGAAATGCACAAATGTTTCCGTGGCGCCGTAGCGATTGATACCGATAGTTATTCCCTCCGAAGAAACCTCAACAGGCGCTGGCGCTTGTTTGGCGTACGTCTTCTTGAGCTCGCGCGAGGTCGTTACTCTCTCGGCCGTAAAGTGGAAAATCGTTGTCAGCTCGGCCAAGCTCAAGGGAATCGCAACTGAAGAATCAAATGTGCGATAAATAAAATCCCGCAGGAAATTTTTTATATCCCATCTTCCAATCTTTTTAAAGATAAGATGGTTGCCCTTCGGGTCGTCATACTGATTGAAAGGCGCTATTAGATTGCTCAAAAGCTCTTCCGCGCGTTTTTTGTCTGGAGCGGAAGCGGCCAAGCGGATAACCACAGGGGTGACGCGGCTTTTCACTTTTCGCCCGATTTCTTCCGTTGTCACTTGGTCGGAAGCGCGGCGAAATTCTTTTTCCTTATCCTCTATAGCCCTCTGTGGCATAAATACTGACTTGGCAATTTCATATGCAACGTCGCCAAGGACTGTTTCCGGAACTTTTAGGGCTTTCCAAACAGGCCTTCCCTTCTCTATCTCCCGCAACATTTTCTTGTAGTGCTTGTTGTATCTATCGCCTTCAGTGCCCACGACAAGCTGGAGCGCGGCGCCCTCGCCGTGTTTCGCAATTTTCGCAAAAGCGGCAAGAAGAATGTTTAGCGGGTCATGTTCGAACATCTCATATGTTTTGAGCGGGAACGCCGGGTGTTCGGCAAGGCGAGCGACAGCGGCGACGCTTTCCCCCTCGGAATTGAAAATATTGTAGTCGCCTCGGCATTCGGAAATCCGCGCATTCGGGAAAACGGATGATATCAAGCGCTCTGCAAGCGTTTGTTTTAGTCGGGGGACCGCCAAGTACAGCGATGCCTCCTCCGTCCCTCCAGCAACCGCCATTTCAAGAGAAAATCCCTCGTGCGGGGCAATAAGCGACAGAAGCCCCGCATACAACTGCTCTGACGAGGAAAGTATTTGCTCGAGCTTCTGCCCTTGTTCTTTATCCTTTTCTCCGTGCGCCTGCGGTTGAATCTCGAAAAGCACCATATGGAGCGCGCGCTTTACTTTCTCCGGAGGCGAAAACCCTTTTTCCGGCAATCCTTCCGCTATGTAACGCACAAGCATGCGATGAAAATCATCCTCCAGATGCGAATTCTTCATCCGTGCGGAAACTGAAAGTGCATTGCGAATGCCCCGCTCCGCTACAATTCTTAAAAGCCCATCCATCTGCACATCGTCTTTTTCCGGATCGAGATTGAGCGCATGCCGAAGCGTTTCGTGTTCAGGCATGACTACCGTCTCATGAATGATTGTCGCCGTGGGAATGGTTGCGTATTCCGCAATTTCCCGCTTGGCGATGCGGTCGCTTTCAATCCTGTTTTTTGGAACATCAAGCTCTCGCTCTTTCTCGCTCACGCGTTGTCGCAAGTACGCGAGCTCCTCCTCGGGCGATTTGAATTTCTCGATTGTGGCAGAGTGTGCTTGCTCCGTCATCCTTGGTGGCATCCGATGATTATACACCCCCTAAAGCAGCGCTTTGGCGCCAATATCCCGGCGGAAGTATTTTCCCTCAAAATTTATGAGCTCGACTGCTTCGTAAGCATGGTCGAGTGCTTGCTTTAATGTGTCGCCCACAGCGGAAACGCCCAAAACGCGGCCTCCCGCCGTATTCAAGGTCTCACCTTGAATAGCGGTACCGGCGTGGAACACTACAACGCCGGGAATTTTTTCTGCCTCTTCTATTCCGGTTATCGGAAATCCCTTTTTATACGCATCGGGGTATCCGCCAGAGGCAAGAACGATATTCACCGCAAATCCTGGATTCCATTCAAGATACTTACCCGCAAGATTGCCATCTGCGCATGCTTCCAAAAGCTCCAGAAGGCCTGTATTCATTAGGCGCATATAAACCTGGCATTCCGGGTCGCCAAAACGCGCGTTGAATTCCAGAACTTTCGGGCCCTTGGAAGTTATCTTAAGCCCGGGATAGAGAAGCCCCGAAAACGGAGCTCCGCGCTTTTCAAGCGCCGAAAGAATTGGCCGAATTACTTTCGTGCGAATCTCGTTTTGCATTTCGCCGCCTATCTTTAAAACAGGAGCAATCACCCCCATTCCGCCAGTATTCTTTCCTGTATCTCCTTCTCCGATTCGTTTGTGGTCCTGCGCGGGTGGAAACATCAGATATTCTTTTCCGTCGCAAAGAGCATGTATTGACACCTCCTCGCCATCAAGAAACTCTTCTGTAACAACCTCATCGCCGGCATCTTTGTGCGCGCGGTTTATCATTATTTCCTTTAGCGCTTCTTCTGCCTCGGCATTTGTGCCGCACACATACACGCCCTTCCCCAACGCCAGACCGCTAGCTTTTATGACAATGGGGGTCCCTTTTTCGCGCACATAATCGAGCGCATCTTCATATTTCTTGAACACTTTAAATTCTGCAGTAGGAATTCCGGCTTCTTCCATTAACCGCTTCGAGAACACTTTCGAACTTTCAATCTGCGCCGCTGATTTTGACGGTCCGAAAATGCGCAGTCCCGCAGTGTGAAACGCATCCACAATCCCGAGAGCAAGAGAGTTGTCCGGTCCTACAACGGTCAAACCGATTGAATGTTCTTTTGCAAAATGAACGAGCGCAGCGATATCATCCGCCGCTATAGCTACATTCTCGCCAATCGTCCTCGTCCCGCCGTTTCCAGGCGCGATGTAAAGTTTCCCAACGCGAGGAGATTGTGCAAGTTTCCACGCGAGAGCGTGTTCCCGCCCCCCGCTACCAACAACAAGCACGTCCATGCGAGGATTGTAACAGATTCAACGCCTCAACAACGAACCGCATCATGTACTTATAATATCCGACCGGATATTATAAGTACATAGTAGAGCATAGGATGAACGTAGGGTGGACGCATGGTTGCTCTATTGGAGCCCGCCGCTTTTTGAACTGAGAATAATCACGGGCTTTTCATGCCTCTTGTGCTTTTTTAGTTCGAGAAACCCGATAGTGTTGCGAGCGACCGCGGTCTCTAACGGGACTCATCCTGCAAACGCGATAACGGCAACACCTAGAACCATTATGGCTGAACCGAGCAATCGTCCCTTGATATTTTCTTTAAACAGAAGCTTGCTTGCCCACACCGTAAACACCACACTCGTTCGTTTGATTGCGATGACATACGGAACGGGGAGAAGCGTAAGCGCAAACACGTATGCAATCACAGAGAGAGCGGTAGCGGCTCCCGGGGCAAACAGTTTCCACCATTCTGCCCTCGGAATAACGGAAGGTTCGCGGGCAGTTAGCAGAAATGGAATACTCAACAGGGCAATCGCAGTCGTGATGGAAGCACTCCAGAGAAGCGGAGTCGTCGAAGCAACTCCCATTTTGTCAAGATTAGAAGTAATACTCCAGATAATGGCGGCATAGAGCATATTGCGAGCTCCGCGATTGTTAAATAGCGATTTGAGGGGACCAAAAAATCCGCCGAGAGATCCGCCGACTGATGTACCGAGTATGTACCCTCCTACAACGATGAATACGACACCGAGCGCGCCCAGAGGCGAAGCCGTTTGGTGCAGCATAATCGGAGAGGTAACCAAAAGAAGAACCGGTGTCAGGAGAGCGAGTGGCGCGACGATAGATGCATCGGAATATTTGAAAGCACGGATGGATAAGTATGACGCAAATACGTTTAGAACCGCGTCGGCTAAAAGCACCTGCCAAAAATTGGGACGAGTTAGGTTTGCGAATGTCTCAACAGGGTGTGGAATGAGCGAGGGATACCAAATTGCAGAGATAAGAAGAAGTATGACGCCCGCAATACCCCATTGCGCAACAAGCACAGTGCGCGGGTTGAATTTGCCCACCGCAAATTTCGTCGCCAGGTCGAGTCCTGTGTGAGAAATCGCCGCGCCAAGCGCAGCAAATAATCCAAGGATGTTCATGCGCTTATGATACGCTATTCGCGTGTCAAAATCTCCGGTCCGTCTTTGGTGATGATGATTGTGTGCTCGAAGTGCGCGGTGCGCGAGCCGTCTTTTGTGCGGTAGGAATGACCGTCTTTATCAATATATAAATCTCCGGAGCCGAGTGCCATCATGGGCTCTATCGCAATGACAAGCCCCTCTTCCAGTTTCGTCCCGCTTCCGGGGAGTCCGAAATTGGGCACATGCGGCTCTTCGTGAATTTTAAGACCGACGCCGTGACCGGATAAATTCCTCGGAAATCCAAAACCGTATTTTTTTGCGACGAGCTCAACGGCGTAACCTATATCGCCGGTGGTGTTTCCAATTTTCGCCGCAGAAATGCCTGCAGAAATCGCTTCTCTTGTTCCTTTCAATAAACGCTCATCTTTCGGATTATGCTTCGAGCCGGCGATGACTGTTATTGCGTGGTCGGTGAAGAACCCCTTGTGCCGTATCCCGAAATCGAGGCAAACAACATCCCCCTCTTCAATCGGATGGTCGCTCTCGCTCGCGGGCGAATGCACAATAACGTCATTGACTGATACGCACAGGCCCGAAGGAAACGGCGTGTCATTTTTGTGGCTTGCATAGCCATAAAAAGCGAGTTCGTCGCCCTCATTCTTCACCATCTCACACGCCTGCGCCTCAAGCTCTTTCGGCGTAATTCCTGGGACTATCATCTCGCTCAAAACCCTCAAATGCCTCGCGAGGCGCTTTCCGCCCTCGCGCAATGCAGATATTTCCCGCTCCGTTTTTGCAATCATATTAGGAATCGTTGGCGAGTGTGAGCATAGCGAGCATGAGTTTACGAGTCCTTATACCCAGCACCATTTTGGTATCCGTACTCATACACACATGGCTCGACTTTGTTGAGATGGTCTCAACGATATCTTGCAGTCAAGTGAAAGTTGCGGGATGCCAAAATGGTGCTGGGTCGTGAAAAACATATTCGCTTCGCTCATTGTTTTAGCCCAAGGGCAACCACGATATTTTTATGTATTGTTTCCACATCCGGCTCCCCGTCAATTTCGTGAATTACGCGCCCGCGATTTTTCAGAAGTTCGAGCTGCGGCATTACATCTGTTTTCGTCCACAGAAGACGCTTGCGTATTGCTTCTTCCGTATCGTCATTGCGCCCGCGAGACATCAGGCGCTTTACAGCCGTTTCGTCCGAGATGACGAGATTAATTATCTGCAAGTTATCCCGCCTGAAAAATTTCATCATGTCATCGAACCCTCGTGTCTGGTCTTCACCGCGCGCCAATCCATCTGCAATAATATGCTGTCCACCTGTAAAATTATCGACGAGCAGTTTGGTTTGGAGATAGACTGCCATGAAATCATATATGCGAACCCCCGCGTCGATAATTTCGCCTGTAAGTTTCCCCGCGTACGTTCCTGTATCTCTCAGATTGCGCAACTCCTGTCCCATATCAATGCGAATGACCCCGCTATCCGATTTGGATTCGAGATAATCAATCAACATTTGAACTTGCGTGCCTTTTCCCGCTCCCTGTGAACCAAAAAACAAAACTGTAAGGGGTTTCATGTTCAGAGAGTATATCCTTCCTGTTTGAGTATCGCCACGACTTTGTGGGCCGCCTCCGTAAGCCTCTCATCGGCATTTTGAATTTGATAGTCATATTCAAGCGCATGTTCTTTCATTTCTGTGCGAGCTATGCGCATTCGTTCGGAGAGTTCGGAGTGAGACATGTTCGGATTGCGAGCACGCACGCGGCGTTCGAATTCTTCCTGCGATGCTGGCATGATAAATATAGTCGTCGCGCCGTAGCGCTCTTTCAAGAGCCGCGCGCCCACAATGTCCACTTGCGCCAATACTATATGCCCCGAAATAAGTTGTTTTTCAAGATTAGGCAGGTAGATGCCGTAATACGTCCCAAGAGAGGGCACGAAGCGGTGTTCAGGTATTAACCCTTCGGCGATGCCTCGCTTGAACTCTGCGACTGGAAGAAAAATATAGTCCACCCCGTCGCGTTCGCCTTCTCTCGGCACGCGCGTTGTCGCGGTTATCAAGCGGGCATAATTGCCTCCGCGCTTAAGAAGTTCTTGAAGAAGCGCATTTTTACCGCTTCCCGAGGGCCCGGCTATTACGACGACCTGTTTTTGCATATCGCAGTATAAGCCCTAAAGGCCAATTTACAATTTTCAATTTTTATTGAATGTCCAAAATCCAATTTTCAAACGAGGTTGATTTATCTGTCGAGGATAGTGAGCGATACAAACGCGCAAGCGCGTTTGTATCCGAACGGCGCAGACAGCAAAGGTTAAAAACCCCGCGGCTTGCCGCGGAATAAGCCCGCGCAAGACATGTCTTGCGCGGGCTCGGGTCCAGGGCTTGCCCTGGGGTTTGACACCTTTCATTGGGAATTGATACTTGATTGGAAATTGCAAAATTGGAAATTGAAAATTTCGCGAGTTAGTACTCGCGAATAGAGGTCTGCGCGTCAATCTTCTTAACCACATCCAAGACAACCGAGACGACAATCAAAAGGGCCGTCCCTCCTATTGTGACCGCAGTGATGCCGGTGACTCCGCTAAGTATCAGCGGTAAAATCGCAAGAAAGCCCAAGAAAAGAGCTCCAACGAGCGTAATCCGCGTTATTATATTGCCGAGATAATCAGCAGTCGTTCCGCCCGGGCGCACGCCGGGAATGAATGCCCCATTTTTCTGCAGATTCTTTGCTATCTGGTGCGGTTCGAAAGTAATTGCCGTGTAGAAAAATGTGAAAAGAAATACCAGCCCGAAATAGAGAGCGCCGTACACCCACTGGTTTGCGAGCACAGAAACTACCCACGACGCACCTGTCGCAACGAGTGCAATCGAGCTTTTTGAAAGAAATGTCGCTATCATCTGCGGAAAAAGTAAGATTGATAGCGCGAAAATGATGGGCATAACACCTGCCTGGTTCACCCTAAGAGGCAGATAAGTCGAGATGCCCCCCAGGACCTTCGAGCCTCGCACTCTGCGCGCGTACGTGACTGGAATGGGTCTTTCCGCCTCCGTTACATAGACAACTCCTGCGACAACGACTACCGAGACAGCTGCAAAGCCGATATACGCAGGCAGTTGAGATAGGTCGAAGCTAAAGATAAATTGAGAGACGGCGTTGGGAACGCTCGCAACGATGCCGGCAAAAATCAAAAGCGACACGCCGTTGCCCACTCCGAATTCCGAAATGAGCTCGCCTACCCACATCAACAGAAGCGCCCCCCCAGCGATAACCATGACATTGGTGAACGTGTGAAAGAAATCCATGGACTGCACAATGCCGTTTTGCCGCAGAAGAACGAAGAATCCGAACGCTTGGATTAACGCAAGTGGGACAGTGAGGTATCGCGAGTACTGCGTAAAGCGCATCCTGCCCGCGTCTCCCTCTTCTTGATACATCGCTTTCAAGCGCGGAGACAAGACCGACATAAGTTGCATGATGATAGAAGCAGTGATGAACGGAGAAACGCCTATCATCATTATCGACAGGTTCGAAAATCCGCCTCCAGAGAAAATATTGAGGAGTCCGAGTAATTGGTTGCCGCTCAAGAAGTTTTCTAGCGCGGACGCGTTAATTCCGGGAATCGGTATTGCGGCAAGCAGGCGAAAAACGACAAGAGCCCCGAGCACAAAGAGAACGCGCTTGCGAAGCACTTCGTCATGGACGATAAGTTTTAGTTTGCGAACAAAAGCTTCAAACATATTCCTTAGGCGATAACTGTTCCCCCGGCTTTTTCAATCACAGTGCGCGCGGATGCAGAGACAGCGAACCCCTTAAAGTATAGTTTCTTTCCTATATCAACTCCACCCATAATTTTTATCGTGGGAAACAGGGGTCCGCGCTCGTTAATTATCTCTTTCTCTTTCAAAATCTTTGGCGTTATCTCCGCGCCATCCGGGAAAAGTTTAGCGAGAAGCGATAACGAGACTGGAATGGTTCTCTTGCGAGAGGCGTTGACGGTGCGTCCTCGATTCTTCCCGAAGCCGCGGCGCTTCGGAAGCTTCTTTATGATGTCGCGAAGTTCGGGGCGCTTCTTGCGACCAGAGCGCGCGTTTTGTCCCTTAGTGCCGCGACCCGCAGTTTTCCCGCGTTTTCCTCCGCGCCCTACGCGCATGCGCGGGCGCGCGGTCATTCTCTTGAGCGTATTAAGTCCTGCGGTCATGTGTTAGAGATTCTTAACGAATGATAATGAGTTTAGAAGCTCTTGCACCGAGCACTTTCAATGCGCTTTTAGTTTCCATATTTAAGCTGGCGTACTTTTGCATATTGGATTGATTATTTCAATAGTTAGTTAGAAAGTGCTCGGTAAGTAAAATATAGTCGTTACGCTCGTTATTTTACTTATTTTTTTGCAACCCCCTGAAGCGCAGTCATCGCCGCGCGCGCATTATTAATAGGGTTTTTGCTTCGTGAAAGAAGTTTCGCTGTAACGTCAGAAACACCGGCAAGTTCCAAAACAGCTCGAACGGAAGAACCTGCTACCAGTCCTCGCCCGGGCGACGGCCGAATTTCCACTACCGATGCGCAGAACTTGGCCTCAACGTTTCTAGGAATGCTCCGCGTCTTTGTGAGATTTATGGTCAGCATGCCGCGCTTAGCCGCACGAGTCGCTTTTTCGATGGCGAGCGCGGTGTCGGCGGCTTTGCCCAGACCAACCCCCACTCGCCCCTTTTTATCCCCTAGCACTATTGCCACGCTAAAGCTGAATCTGCGTCCGCCTGCCATGACACGGGCCACTCGCCGAATTCCTATCAACTTCTGCGCAAACTCGCTTCTGCGTTCGTCGCGGCGGCCTCCTCCGCGGCCTCTGCCTCCTCGGTCTCTGTCCCCCCCGCGGCGCCCCGACATTGTTTTTTTGCTCGCCGTTTTCACGTCAGCGGGCACAAGTGCATCTTCAATGGGAAGTACAACTGCCTCCGGTACGACAATTACCTCCTCTACTTCGTCTATTTTCGTTTCAGCGGTCATGTTAGTTTTTCTTAACGAGTATAAGCGAGTTTAGAAAGAACTTAAAACTCCAATCCGGCGGCGCGAGCAGCATCCGCAAATGCTTTGATGGTGCCTTGATATTGAAATCCTCCTCGGTCAAAAACCACTCTTTTCACCCCTTTTGCGCTTGCAAGCTTTGCCAACGCTCCGGCAGACGCTTCCGCGCGTTCGCGCGGTGTCTTTCCCTTAGAATCCGTGGACGAAATTGAGACTATGGTAGCTCCTTCCGCATCGTTGATAATCTGCGCGATAAGGCGAGTGTTTGATTTGTAAACCGCGAGTCGGGGACGCTTTTCCGTGCCCGCGACTTTAGCGCGCACACGGCGGTGCCTTCTTGTTCTACTATCTTGCTTGTTCATCGTTTTACTCATAATAATTTTACGCCGCACTCGTTACCTTCTTGCCCTGCTTTTTACGGACAACTTCTCCTTCATAGCGAATTCCCTTGCCCTTGTACGGCTCCGGTTTCTTGAGAGCCCGCACAGATGCTGCAAACTGCCCCACCTGTTCTTTGTCGGCTCCTGTGACAGTTATTATATTTTTTTCAACCGCAACATGAAGCCCTAGAGGTAGGGCAACCTTAACCGGATGGGAGAATCCTATCGAAAGAGAGAGAGTCTTGCCAGAAAGTTCTGCTTTAAATCCTATTCCTTCTATCTGCAGTTTTTTCACGAATGGCTGGGTAACACCGCGAATCATATTGCGAACGTGTGCTGCATACGTGCCCCACAATGAAAGCGCGAGACGCGATTGCGAAGATGGCGTTACGGAAACAGAACCATCTTGAACCGCGACAGAAACCTCCGAATGCAGCCTGCGATGGAGAGACCCGCCCTTGCCCTTGACGGTTACTGTTCCATCAGCCACGGAAATTTCCGTGCCTGCGGGAATTATAATTAATTTTTTTCCTGTTCTGCTCATATCTTAGATTTAATTAGTGAGCGAAGCGAGCTTAGTAAATCTTAGATCCAGCACCAATTTTGAGCTCCAGCAGTTCCTGCCTACAGGTTCTGGTTGCGATTTAGTTCCATAGTTTTGCATATTTTTGTGTGTTTCAAAATTGGTGCTGGATAAGCAAAACATAGTCGCTGTGCTCCTTGTTTTGCTTACCATATTTCAAAAAGCGCTTCGCCTCCGACATTCTCTTTGCGGGCTTCCTTGCCCGTTAGAATTCCTTTCGGAGTAGAGAGTATTAGAGAGCCATGGCCGTAGCGCACTGGAACAATCTCTCTCGCGCTTCGGTAAAGACGACGCCCCGGTTTTGATACTCGCTTTACTCC
>JBBUFE010000020.1:0-2840 GCA_038056635.1 Patescibacteria group bacterium | reverse complement strand
GTACGCGGCGCTTGCAGGCCTCACAGTAGTCAGCTCAAAAACACTGTTTTATATTTCACTCGCACTTGTATTTATTCTCCTCATTCAAATGTTAAGAGTACTTTTCAGAGAGCGGCGAGGGACGAGAAGAAATCGCTTTACTGGATATTCGTAGATAATTTATATATAATCCCTTGATGAAAAAAACACATACGGTAAACCCAGCACCTTTTCAAGACAATGGGGCGTTAAACTCCGTGGCTCGAAATGCAAACTCTCCCCGCGCAAAAGCGCATGTCGTTAAAAGGTGCTGGGTAAATCCGTTTGAGTCTTATCTTATCCGCCTTAGGCATGCGGGAAAAACACTGGGTTTGTCGAAAAATCAACTAAAGGCGCTTGAAAAGCCGAACAATATTGTCGAGCGCAACATTAAAATCACTCGCGACAACGGCAAAAAACAAACGCTCCGTGCGTACCGCGTGCAGTTCAATAACGCCCGCGGTCCTTACAAAGGCGGAATCCGATATCATCCTGGGGCAAATTTGGACGAGGTGAAATCGCTCGCCGCCGCGATGGCAATCAAATGCGCTGTCGTCAACATTCCGCTCGGAGGCGGAAAAGGCGGAGTACAGCTGAACCCCAAAGAATACAGTCGGGCAGAAATAGAGCGGGTATCGCGGGCGTTCGCTCGCGCAATGTCAGATTATATCGGCGTGGACAAAGATATTCCCGCCCCCGACGTCTACACCACGGCGGAAATTATGGGCTACATGCTCGATGAGTACGAAAAAATAAAGGGGCGAAGCGAGCCTGGAATGATTACTGGAAAGCCTTTGGCTCTCGGCGGAAGCTTGGGGCGAGACACGGCGACAGCGCAAGGCGGAGTTTATGTTCTATTAAATATACTCGCATCTGCAGGTATGAAGACTAGAGGTTTGCGCGTCGCGGTTCAGGGATTCGGAAACGCGGGATTTCACGCGGCTCGGCTCTTGCACGATAAAGGATTCACCATTGTCGGCCTCTCGGACAGCAAGGGCGCGATTTTCCGCGCAGACGGCCTAGACCCATTGCACGTGCAAAAGGCAAAGCATGAGCACGATTCGATTACCGGACTTTATTGCCAAGGCGGAGTTTGTGATGATAAGCGAATGAAACGGGATGGGGCGAGCGTCGGAGAGAACGAGGATTTGTTAGAAGCGGATTGCGACATTTTGATTCCCGCCGCGCTTGATAACCAACTCACGGCCGAAAATGCCCCTCGCGTGAAGGCGAAAGTTATTCTTGAGCTCGCGAATGGCCCCACGACTCCCGAAGCGGATGCGATATTTGAGAAACGAGGCATTAAGGTAATTCCCGATGTTCTAGCAAATTCCGGCGGCGTTGCCGTTTCCTATTTTGAATGGATACAAAATCGGCAAGGATATTACTGGACGGAGGCAGAGGTGTTCGAGAAACTTCAACCGCTCATGACCTCCGCATCGCAGGCAGTGTGGCAGGGAGCCGAAAAGCATAAGTTATCTTTGAGAGATTCTGCATTCCTACTCGGCGTAGAAAGATTAGCGGAAGCCCTCCGCGCCCGCGGAGTTGTTTGAATACAGAATTGTGGCAGTCTGACTGCTGTAATTCCGTTAAAAAAACCGCCAAGTCTTTGAGCGCCCCCTACTTCCCTATCAAAATTTCCGCAATCTGAACGGCATTCAGCGCCGCGCCTTTCAAGACTTGGTCGCCGACAACCCAAAAAGAAAGCCCGTTATCAAATGCAATATCTTTGCGAATACGCCCGACCTCGCAGTTATCTTTGCCGGTTACCGCAAGAGGAGTCGGATATTCGCCCTTCTCTAAATCATCAACGACATCAATTCCCGGCGCTTTGCGCAAAACAGCGCGGGCGCTCGCCGGTGTAATCGGTTTTTTAAATTCCGCGGTAACTGCGACGGAATGCGCGCGATAAACCGGCACCCGAACGCAAGTGGTACTGGCTCGGAGAGTCGGATGGCTCATGATTTTTCGACTCTCGTTCTCCATTTTCATCTCCTCTTTGGTATAACCATTTGGCAAAAAGATATCGACATGCGGAAGAACATTGAAAGCTATCTGATGCGGATAAACTTCTTTTGTTATGGTTTCGCCATGCACAGATTGTTTAACTTGCTGTTCAAGCTCCCGAATGGCTTCCACACCTGTTCCTGAAACTGCCTGATAGCTGGACACGATAATTCTGCGCACCCCGAATTTTTTATGCAGCGGCCAGAGCGCCATCAAGGTAATGATGGTGGTGCAGTTTGGATTTGCGATTATGCCTTTGTGGCCGCGCAGAGCTTCTGGATTGATTTCCGGGATGACCAAGGGCACGTTTTTGTCCATGCGAAACGCGCTCGAATTGTCGATTACTACACAGCCAGCTTTGGCTGCAATCGGCGCGAATTTGAGCGACACGCTGGCACCCGCGCTAAAAATCGCCATATCTATTCCGCGAAAACTTTTCTCCGTCAGTTCTTCAACTGCGATTCTTTTTCCTCGAAAAGTAACTGACTTGCCCGCAGAGCGCTTGCTCGCCAAGGGTACGAGTTTGCCGCAGGGAAAATTCCTTTTCTCAAGGACTTTGAGCACTTCTTCTCCGACAGCTCCTGTCGCGCCGACAATTGCAAATGTGTTCATTTATAGAGAGTACCAAAATGTCTTAAACATATCAACAGCGAGCGTAGTCGGTAGTTAGTAGTCTGTAGAAGAAGCAATTTCACGCAATCTGTATTTCACCATTTATTTATTACTCTCTACTTACTACTTACCATTTAACTATTTTGCATTCCCGCCTTTTCGTCATAGTATTAAGAAGTCGTTATGAACGAAGTGAATTACAA
>JBBUFE010000019.1:8206-9623 GCA_038056635.1 Patescibacteria group bacterium | reverse complement strand
CTTTCCGCGATATGGGACTGGAGTGACATACGGCGCGTCGGTTTCGGAGAGAATCATGTCGAGCGGAGTATTTTTAATCACTTCGTCGTAGTCGTGAGTGAAAGTTACAACGCCGGTGAATGAGAGTGTGAAATCCAAATCGAGAAATTTCTTCCCCTCCTCCCATGTGCCTGCAAAAAAATGCACATCTCCTTTCACTTTTGCGTGTGTTTTTAGAATTTCATAAGCGTCTGCATATGCGTTTCTAATATGCAGCATCAGCGGTTTCCCAAGTGTATTGGCGAGTTCAATCTGTTCAATGAATACCTTTTTCTGAAGTCCTTTTGTATTTGCCTCGGCGCGATAATAATCCAATCCGCATTCCCCGACTGCAATTACGCGAGGACTGCGACCAAACGCCTCATAAGCTTTTGAATCAAAGATTTCTCCGCGCGAAGTAAATTCTTTTCCGCCCTCGCCCAGCTCTTTCGCATCGTGATACGACTTCGAGGTGTGGATGGGGTGAAGTCCGATTGTCGCAAACACATTGTCGTATTTTAGGGCAAGCGCGACTGCCGAAGATGAGGTATCAAGCTGTGTCCCAACCACATTCATCGCGACTCCAGCCTCTTTCGCCCGCAAAATTGCCGCTTCTCGGTCCCCGTCGTAAGCGGCGAAATTTACATGCGTATGGGAATCAAAATATCTCATAATCTATTCCTGTATTCTTGAGAATTTGAGAATACTATTCCTTTCGCGGAAAGATCGTCTCCGGCTTTTTGTTGCTCATAATCGCGTTTATTATTTTTTGGCTGGTAGCTGGCAAAATCGGTTCGAGCATCTCATCAATAAAAGCGAGCTCGCGAACAAGTTCCTCTATGAGCATCTTGCCTTTTTCCTTATCGGTTTTTACAACCTTGAATGGCGCTGTCGCGTTTATTTTTTGGTCGAGCTCTTGTATGCGCTTCCAAACATAATCGCACGCCATGTTTATCTCGTATCTATCCAGGGCTTGCGTGAATTCTTTCGGATAAGGCACAAATTCTATCTTCACCGGTACCGGCAAATGTGTTTCGGCAAGTTGCATCACGCGCGCAACAAGGTTCCCCAGGCCGTTCGCGAGATTGGCGTTGTAGGCGTCTTTGAATTTCTCCATCGTGAAATCGGAATCCTCAAAAGGATGGGTGTGGCGAGCGAGGAAATAACGCAGGGCATCGGTGCCATACTCATCAACAATTGCTATCGGGTCAACGACATTTCCGAGCGATTTGGACATTTTCTGCCCCCCCACATTAATAAATCCATGTATGACTATCTGTTTTGAGGATGGCAGACCTGCTGACATGAGCATGGCCTGCCACATCGCCGCCTGTTGACGTATCTGGTCCTTCCCAGCCATTTGAATGCCATTTGGACTTTCAATCGTGCCCCAAAACTT
>JBBUFE010000019.1:0-8106 GCA_038056635.1 Patescibacteria group bacterium | reverse complement strand
TCCGGCACAGGAACACCCCATGGCATTTTCTTCTTCAAACGAGAGATGCTGAAATCCTCAAGTCCCGCTTCCACGAATCGTTTTATTTCGTTGAATCTATAATCCGGAACTACAAAATCGGGACGGTCTTTATACATTTGAAGCAATCTCTCTTGGTATTTTGAAAATCGGAAAAAATAGTTTTCCTCGTCTATAAATTCTATTTTTAGATTGGGGTGGATAGCGCATGCTCCGTCCACTAGATCGGAATCTGTTTTTTCAAGTTCGCATCCGATACAGTATTTTGTCTTATAGAATTTCTTCTCGATATCGCCGTTTGCGGCACATCGTTTCCAAAACTCTTGCGCCGCTCTCTTGTGATGCGAGTCCGTGGTACGGATAAAATGCAGGTCGGGATACAGATTCAGTTTTTCTTTGAGAGCTTTGAACTTTTCCGCGTATTCATCCGTGTATTTTTGCGCGTCTTTCCCCTCTTCGAGGGCCTTGCGGTAAATTTTGAGTCCGTGTTCGTCCGTTCCGGTATTGAAGAAAACTTCGTCTCCTAGGAGCTTGTGGTAGCGCACCGAAACATCCGCTTGCACGATTTCCAGCGCAAAACCGATATGCGGCTCCGCATTAACATACGGAAGGGTGGTCGTGAGGTAATATGCCTTCTTCGCCCCGTTAGAGGCAGGTCCCGTTAGAGGCGCCTTCCATTTTACATGCGTCATATAATTATATTCGTCGCAAGTGATTTTGAGGCCCCTAATCCTTTTCCTTGAAGGCGAATATTCGTCTGCTCTCTATGTCTTTAACAAATTCCTGAATGGCACCCGCCGCAGGGACTGAAAGAAGTATCCCTAAGAAACCGGCGAGTTTTGCCCCGACTATAAGCGCCAAAATTACGAGGAGCGGCGGAACACCGACTACCCTTGTAACAACAAGCGGATATATAAGGTGATTTTCAAATTGCTGGACAATTACATAAAGCGCGACTGTGAGAAATCCGAGAGATGCCCCGCCATCAACGAATCCTATGATGACCGCTGGCACCGCCGCAAGTATCGGGCCGAAAACTGGAATAATTTCGAATACTGCGGCTAGGATAGCCAGTAGCAATGCATGTTTTACTCCCAAGATAGTGAGCCCCAAGAACACGAGGACTCCAATGATGACAGCAAGAATCAGTTGTCCCTGCATCCAAAGCCCGATTTTGTGCTGCGACCTGCGCCATAAATCGAGAATGTACTTCTGATATTTCACAGGAGAAACAATGCGCAGGAAATCGTCCACACCGGTCTCTAGAACCGCAAAATAAAATGAAAAGACGATTATGAGTATGAAATAGAACACTCCGCCGAATACGTTGCTTGCAGTCTCAAAAGCGCTGCTGAATACCCCGTTCACGTTTAGAGCGTCGCGTACGCTTTGAATAATATCGACGCCGGACACAGTACTCGGAGTTACGGCTCCCAAGAAGCGGGAGTACCCGTCAAATGCTCCCGCGCGAGTGAATGCGTCAAGATATGTCGGAAGCGCCGATAGAAAGGCTGTTAGTTCTTCCAAAATCGTCGGCAGGAAAAAATAGAAGATGAGAAAAAACACTGCAAATAAGGATAGATAGATTGCGATGACGGAAAGCAGCCGCGGCAATTTTCTGCGGATTAGCGCCGTAACGCCAGGTTCAATAGCCGAAGCAATGACAATCGCCGTGATGACAACCAGAACAAAGCCCCGAAGGTAGTACAAAAGCCATACGGCAACCAAAAGCAGAACGGTCTTTATTATCGTACCAAACGTTATAGAAATGCTCATCGGTTTGTCCTCCATTCACGTAATCCTAGCAGGTGCTGGACAAGAGGCAAACAAAATAATGGTGTTCCAGCGGAGTAGAAAGCGACTCCACCGAAGGAAGGGGCTGTGGCGGTTCCTGGCGAGCTCGAAGAAGGCATTGCTTACGGGTAACCATTCCCAAAAAAGCTGCAACGGACTGTGAGTGTCTGTTGCGGCTCCGTTGTTTTAATTGCATTTGATTTTCTGCCCAAGTTCAACAATCCGTATTCTATCCTGCTTCCCAGTATCGCGGTCTCGAACAGTAACGGTATCGTCTTCGAGTGTTTGAAAATCAATTGTGATGCACGCAGGCGTGCCGATTTCATCCTGTCTGCGGTATCTCTTCCCGATGTTTCCATTGTCGTCCCACATTATTTGCGGGATTTGCTTTTTCAGACCTTCGTAAACCTCACGCGCCTTCGCAACAAGCTCCGGCTTATTTTTAAGAAGCGGAAACACCGCCGCCTTTATCGGCGCCATGCGCGGAGAAAAACGCAAGACCACTCGTTTCTCCCCATTCATTTCGTCCTCATCATATGCATCAGCGAGCAACATGAGCATAGTTCTATCGACGCCAACCGATGTCTCAACGACATGCGGTATATACCTCTGCTTGGTTGCTTCATCGAAAAAAGTCAGGTCAACCCCGGAAAATTTCTGGTGCTGCGCTAGGTCGTAATCTCCGCGATAATGCACTCCTTCCAGTTCATTCCATCCGAATGGATACTCGTATTCAATATCCCATGCGTCTTTCGCGTAGAAAGCGAGGTTCTCGTGCTGTTTCCAGCGGAGCTTCCCCTCTTTAATGCCGAGAAGCCGGTAGAAATCAAAGCGCTCCTTCTTCCATTTCTCGAATTCCTTCGGAGCGTCCGCAGGAGAAACGAAATATTGCATTTCCATCTGCTCAAATTCGCGTTTGCGGAAAAGAAATTGCCGCGGGCTTATCTCGTTGCGAAAAACCTTCCCTACTTGAGCAATGCCGAATGGAATCGTGTAGAATCCTGTGTCGAGAACATTCTTGTAATTTATGAATATCCCTTGAGCGGTTTCCCCTCGAAGATAAACTTGTTCGTCTCCTTCCTCAAACATGCCGAGCGTTGATGTGGCGAGAAGGCTTTGGGCAGTTACTCGGCCGAAATCTTTCTTGCCGCATGAAGGGCAGTGAAGTTTCCCGCGATGTTGATCGAAAATATCGTTGATGCGCGCTTCCGACATTTTTTCATCCGCGACAACTCCGATAATTTCAAGAAGGTGGTCAGCGCGCAGTTTTGTGTGACAGCTCTTACAAATCACCATCGGGTCGGAGAATCCTGAAACATGTCCGCTCGCTTCCCACACCTTGCCTGCAGTAAAAATGCTCGAGTCCAATTGCGCGATATTGTCGTGCTGTTTCATGCTCCGTAGCCATGTGTCGACTACATTCTTTCGAAGCTCGACACCGTATGGACCGAAGTCGTATGTACCTGCGAACCCGCCGTAAATTTCAGAGCCAGGGAAAACGAACCCGCGCCTCTTTGCGAGCGAGACTATTTTTTCCATCCCGTTAGAGACAGGTCGCGGTCGTGTATCGTCTTCCGAAGATTTGTTCATAGCGAGGATATGGATATTTTATATGCAGTTTTGATAAATCCCGAGTGACCGCGGTCTCTAACGGGATTCATTGTTACGTCAGACATAGTGATTCAGTATATCGTATATGGTATTTAGTATATTGTATTGAAGCCCCTGAATCCCCTAACATACCAGATACGAAATACAATATACTAGATACGGTTTCTGCTATCTAACTACACTCGCATTAGTCGAAGAGAAACTTGCATCTCCCTCTATGTTCGTGGTTACATCTTGTGCCGTCACATCAGCGGGAGCTCCGGTTGCTTCATCGAGTCCTGTGAGAGAAATGTTTTCAAGAATCGAGGGTGTTTGTCCAATCTGACTGGTTGATGGAGTAAACCCTATGTTAACAGCTGCCCATCGCGGCGGATTTCCCCGAACACCTACGCTGGATGCTATATCACCAATATCCCACGTGAGAGTCCCGTCAATCTTATTGAAAGATATTTTTTCAAAAGGCGGAATAAATCCCAGTGACCGCACATACGGCGGCAAGTGTGCCGCGAGCTTCGCGTTTTTGATTTTGTTGGTAGTGTTTGTAACTGTAAATAGAATTGCATATGTGGTCTCTTCTCCGGTTTTGGGCGGCATAGGCCCAACACTTCCAAAAGGATTGTCATAATAGTGGCCCTCCGCGACAACTTGCAGATTACTTGCGACCTTAATGATTTGTGCCGCCGTCGCTTGCAGATTTTCCGGCACGCCCGCTTCGGAAAGGCGTTTTGCCGAAGCATGCACAGTAATGATAAGCCTAGGGTTCCGAAGCGTCTCCAGAATTTCGCTTTGCGGCATGAGAAAGGAAAAATTCACTGTTCCTTTTGCCCCAGGCGCCAGGTTTGAAAGCGCCCCGCTAGTGGTTGTCTTATTCCACAATACCGCATTGTCAGACGAGCGATAAAAACCATCGTTCGATTGAACCGTCTCGCCATCAATTTCCACGCCAGACAACTGCGCAACAACAACGGCATCGGTTATCGCCGTCGGAAGATTGTTCTGCCATAGAACAGAGACATTGACCCTATCTCCCGGAGCAACCGTTACATTTGCCCCATCTTCTTTATTCACTGCAACAGCAAGAGCCAAAAACGGTCTTGAGATGGTAACGCGATAGGACCCTAGGGATAGCGCAGTATCTACGTTAGGACTGTCCTTTGTTTTTCGAGTACCGAGAGTTGTTCGAAATACGCGTTCATCGCCGGATTCTCCCGTAAGAGTGCCGCGAATCTCTATGCGCACCGACTTGCCGGGAATTATGTCGCCCAGCTCCCACACTCCTCCGCGCACGGGTGAAGGAACTGCGGACGAAAATTTGAATCCGAATGGGTACCCCACGCTCAAAAGTACGTCTCTAATTGGGGTCGCAGAATTCGAGGCGACAGTCAGCGTCAAAAGTATCGGCTGGCCCGAAACAGTCTCGTTATTTCCATCAATTGAAATTGAAAGCGGAGAAGAACTAAAAGCAAGTTCAAAATTAGCGGCCGGTGTGACAAAAATCGCGCTAGACCCCTGAAGGCGATACTCAAGTTCGACTTTTACAATTGCGCGCTGCCCTTCTGCTCCGGTAAAAATCGCCTTCACTGGAATATTGCGAGCCTCTCCAGATTCCAATGTTCCAACTTGAATCCGCTTACTCGGCGCGTCCGTTGAAGCTTGAGAAGTTGCGCGCGTGCCGGGAGGATATGTGATGACCAAATCAGCAAGCTGGAGCGAGGAGCGATTCCTGTTTGATACGGTAATCTGAAGTTCGGTCGATTCTCCGCCGGCGACGTTTGGCGGTCCGGAAATCGAGACCGCTATATTTCCCGGAGAAGCTGGCAGAGACCCGCCCCCTAAAGTGAAGTAGTAAGTAAAAAACACTGCTGCACCGACGAAAAACGCGATTGCCGCAAATAGAAACCACCTCAAAACTATCCGCGCAGTCCTCATTCCCATCGGAGCCACGATTGATGTCTTCGTCCCGGCTTCAGGCCTTTTCCAATCCTCGCCGACTTGCGAGCTATCTTCACCCAGAGCTCGGCGAGGACGGTCTTTTAATTTCGGTGACAGCGAGCGCGAATACATCGCGCGGCGCAAGCGCTCTATTTTCTCGTCCTCATGCGGAGATCCCTGCATGCGAATAAATATACCATCAAAACTGACTTGAATCGTGCCCATTCGTGAAGTGAAAGGCGTTGAACCTATTTCCAGTCACTTTTTCTGAGCCGTAACGATTGAGTATGTCCACAACTCTTTTCTAAGGGCACTAATCTGTCTCCATGATCCGTAATAGTTCTCTAAACGTTCTCTTCTAAAGAAAAAAGGGGCAATAAGGATTGCGATGGGAAAATTCAATATGCTCAAAACTTCCAAGCGACGGAGAGAGGGCTTTATATGCGGAGTAACATCTGTTACTTTGATATTCGAAAAGCCAGATTTTAATAAACCATCCCTAAGTTCAGTTGGTGTTAGAAGTGATGGCATGGCCCATCCACTTGTCCATGGCTTCAGGTATTCACGTTCACTATTTGAAAGAGGTGGGTGTTCGCGGAGGGTAAATTCAGCGATGGCAATTCTGCCATCTTTCTTTAGGATGCGAAAAGCTTCGTCGAAGACTTTCTGCCGATCTTCTGTGTGCACAAGACTTTCGATTGCCCAATACACGTCAAACGCTTCATCTGGAAATATTGTCTGAGTAAAGTCCATCTCCAGAATGTTCACTTTTCCTTCTAAATTTCGCTCTTTTACATACCGTTGCCCTTTCAAGACCTGTGGTGGCACAAGCGTAATACCGATAACATCGCATCCAATGTTTTCTGCAAGCCACATTGCGCTGCCTCCATAACCGCATCCAGCATCGAGAACGTTGTCCTTTTCGGTGATGTGTACTGAATCGGCAAGTACCGCATTTAGTCGCAAGAGGGCATCTCTATGCTTCGTAGCTTTTGAATCGTAATAACCGAAATGGACGGCTCGATCGGATTTACCAGTCCACAAAGCCCTGTAGTCTATGTAAGTGGCGTTATAGTATCTTAGGATTTTTTCTTTATGTTCCATATTAGTGAAGGGCTATCTAGAGATGCGTCTCTGAAATGGCCCGGTTTATGGTGCGCAGAAGTTCATCGCGCTTGGTTTCGGCCTCGAGAAGACTGGCCTCCGTATAGGTCGTATGCGTTAATAATGCCGTTTGCAGGGCTTCGGATGAGATATATCCAAGCGCGTGCAGTACTCGCGCGACGCAGACAAGTTCTATCGTAGCCCACGCTCCGCACTCTTTTCTCATCAGTGCCGAGTGCGCCTCGCTTAAAATTTCAAAAAGGTTTCTGTTTGCCTCTTCTCCGGCGACAAATCGAACAACGAGCCCCGCGATGCGCGCGAATGCCCCAATTCCTTTAATATCTTTTTCGGATGCGCCTTGCATCGGCTTCGCCCCCGCAAGGCGCCATCCAAGTTTTCCTCTTACAAGCGCGACATTCGCCAATGAATAATTCTGGAGAGCGTAGCGCATCTTAGATTTTCCCGCGCGCACGCCCCCGCATCTTCCTCTTACGAGCCCGAACTCGCGTGTGTAGAGCGAGAGCATCTTATCCGCCTCGCCGATTTCTCGGCTACTTAACACCAGCGCATCCGTGTGATATTTCTGGTACATGACTGGACAGCTTCTAGTTTTTAGCTTCTAGCTTCTAGGAAAATCGCAATTTGGTAGCCACCGATGTCTTCCGGTTCGGCTTTCGCTTCGCCAAAAGAAATTTTAGACACCGTTGTCGCCTGTTTGATAGCGGAATCATTGCGCTCAATAATTTCTTTCGCGTCGGAAGTTGATATTGTGAGGCGCGCACTGTCGCGAGGATTGAGGCCCGCAGTTTTCCGCGCGTCCTGTATTGCACGTATAAGGTCGCGTATAAACCCTTCTTCTTTCAATTCTAGCGTGAGTGCGGTGTCGAGCACCACATCATCACCCGCTTTGCGGACAGTCTTCACATTCACCTCGTCAGCAATAATCGAAAGATATTCGTCCGTTAATTTTGAACTGGTCGGTATAGAAAGCGACGCAAGCGGTTGACGCACTTTGATGCCCGCCTTGTCGCGCGCTTCCAGAGCCTGCGTTACGATTGCGCGCGCATCGGCCATTGCCTTCAGAACCCCATCATCCCTCTTTTTGAAAAGACCGCTAAAGAAACCTGTGTGCGGAGTTAGGGGCCACTCGGCCAGATGCACGCTTTCCGGGTCGTTCCCTTCTTTCACTGCCTGGTACAGGCGCTCGGCAAAGAATGGCATAGATGGTGCAATGACGCGCGCAAGTGTGTGGAGTACATATCTTAGTGTGGCAAGCGCTTGTTGTTTGCCTTCTTTTCCGCCGGAGGCGGACCTGCCTTTGGCAGAAATTCGCTCGCGTGAGCGGCGCAAATACCACGCTGAAAGATCGTCGATGAAAAAGGCGATGGGCCTTGTTGCCGCATCAAGTTGGTACTTCTCGAAACCCTGTGTTGACTCCCGAATGAGCTGTCCGAGCCGCGCGAGTATCCACCTGTCCAGCACATTCTGGCTTTTATTGCTGCGCGAAGTGCCGCCTGCCCCGTTAGAACTCGAAGAGTTTCTGATGGGGTCGGCATACAGCTGATAGAACGCCAAGACGTTCCCGAGCCGGCCGATGTTCTTCCGCGCGATCTCGTCTACGCCTTTTTCCGCAAATGCGAGATTCTC
>JBBUFE010000018.1:0-10740 GCA_038056635.1 Patescibacteria group bacterium | reverse complement strand
CTCCCTCAAAAAAATAATGTCCTTGAAATTGGTCTTCGCTTGTGAGAAAATAAGAAGGTGAAATTGGTTGTTCTAACATCGTGGGGGGGGGCGCAATATCTGGACATCTGGACGTTTATTCACCTTTTGGGCGGCGTCGCGCTTGCGTACGCGATTCGTATAGCGTTCAATATTAATCTCCTGGATTCTCTTATCGTTGTCGGGGTTATTCTCGTTGGCTGGGAAGTGTATGAGGGAATCGCCAAGGTTGCGGAACCGCTCACCAATAGCGTTTCGGATCTTTTGGCGGGATTTGCGGGCGTCTGGATTGCGTATCAAATCCCGCTGTTTGAGGAAGCGGTTAAAAACGGCGCTCTCGCGCTTTCCCTTCTGATTGTATGGGGAGGGCTCAATGTGGGCGGTTGGATTGCGTGGAAACAACGGCATGAACAAAACGAGATTCGGTTTTTAGAGGAGCGCGCTGCGCAAAAAAATATCGCGGAGCCCAGAAATTAAACTGCCCCCGAAGGCCTTGCCTTTGTGCGCTTCGTGGAGCCATTGCACGCTACTCGTACCGCAATTCAATCTTGTCTTTATCCTTCATCGGGTAATTCTCAAATTCGGTATTAGCTTCCCCGTTAACGGTCATTTGTATGTTCTCGCCGAACGAACGCATATCCTTGCCCCAGATGCGGAAGAAGTTGCCGAGCTTTACGTCGTCTTTTGTCACCCGTCCACTGAATTCAAGGTGGAGCACTCCTTGCGCGGCGTCTTCGCTGTGCGTGTGTATCGGCTGGTGCACCGCGCCGAGGCCGACATTCGCGGGGATGTCTTGCTTGACGCCCTTCACATACATTTCAAGTCGCGGATGCCAGTGCATGCCTCCCGTGGCGATAACATTCGAATCTTTTGATTGCAGAGATTTTGTCCACCACGACCCGCCTACCAGAAGAAGAATGGCTATACCGCCCACGATTAATACATTTTTCATATTTGGTTATTTTGATTTTACCGTATTTTTTTAACCACATTTACTGATAGCTCTGCAGACATCAGTACGGTGTCATCTCACCACTAAGAAAAGCAGAATGGCGAGCGGCAATGCACAACAGATGAGCATCATCCACATCATTCCTTTGTGCCCGCCATTTGTATTGTTGTGATTGTGCATATGTTTTTAATTAATTGGTTAAACCATTTTATTGATACCAACTCTTGTACCAAGATTGCATTTCTTGTATTTCCTTAGACTGTGACTCGATGATGTTATCGGCAAGAGCCAGCATTTCCGGTCTGCTAGTGCCGGACTTCAGCATTTGCGCCATCATAATGGCCAACTGATGGTGAGGAATCATCGCTTCGATAAATGCCTTGTCAAAGTCTGCTGCATTTTCCAGTATTTTAACATCTCCTTGTCCTCCCATATGCATTCCGCTTCCCGACATCATTCCCCCTCCCATAATAGAGGCGCTTGCTTCTGGAACATTTTTACCAAACCAGTTTTTATACCAACTTTGCATATCTTCTATTTCTTTATTTTGAGCTTCAACTACTGCTCCGGCAAGAATCTTAATTTCTGGATTGGTTGTTTTTGTAAGAGCCAATTTTGCCATGGCTATTGCCCCATCATGATGCGGAATCATCTGTTCAATGAAGTGCCTATCTATACTGCCTGTCATTTGAATGTTTCCAGTATTTTGATAATTGCCCATCATTCCGATACCGCCGTTGCGAAATCCGGAAAACATCGTTGGTGTAAAGACCGTTGCTGAAACTAACCCGATAACAACCCCTCCGATTCCAAATATAATTTGATTGTTCATATACATTTTAATTAGATTGGTAAGTTATATACTGATAATTTTCCTAAATTCCGCATCCGCTCTCTCGGCGCGGCGCAGGCGGCGCCTCGGCGCCTACGCCACACCCGCTCCCTCGGCGCGGCGGGGCTGGTGCCCTTCCTCCAGCTTCTACGCCGCAACCGCTGCCTCCGCCTCTGTTGGAAGGTGCGCTAACCCGCGATGAAATATCCCGAAATCCAGCCGCGCTAGAATAATCCGCGCCGAGCATCTCTTTCGGCGACACATCCTCCCAATCAATCCCCTTGCCGCTCATGTACTCCGCGATTATGAGATACGTATCTGGGAACCAATAGGAATTCACTGCCAGGGCCGTTTTGTACATATCTTTTTCGCTCACGCCCTGCGACGCCATGAGCTCCAAGAGTCCGAGCATCGCTAGCCCATGATTGCAATCGGGAAAATGCGCGGAGTTTCCGCAACACGGCCGATAGATATTTTGCGACACTCGGTCAACGAGTTCTTGCTGTTCTAGCGTCAGTGCGATGAGCGCGTGTTTGCCGTAGTGATTCATCGCGTTGCCCTTCGCAAGCGTCCATCCTCCAGTGGACGCAAAGTTCCCCGCCCCGCCGTACGCCGGATTCATCATTTCCGCTTTGTCCTCGAGAATAGGATTCTTGTTCGCGAGCCCGAGCGCCCAGAACAGATTCAGAATATATCCAGCGTTTTCCTCCGTCATGGCGAGCGCGCCATCTGAACGCCCGGTAAGCAGATTGTCATACTCGGCGGTAAACGCGCCCCGCTCTCCATACACCCGCTTGAGAGCGGCTGAATCAATCGCCCCCGCTTCGACTAGCCGCGCCCCCAAATCTCCCCACACCACGGGCAACACAACTCCGTTTGATGGGAGCACCAGCCCTCTTAGTGAATTGTCGTGGCGATTTATTAAACCTGCCGCCGGTGGCGCCAAATAAATGACTAGCGCCACAAGAGATACAAATGCAATTCCTAACGCCTCGCGTATATTTTTTTCCATATGTCATTCATCACAGCAGTCGGCGAGTTTCGACACCAGGTCCTCAAGTGTCGAGACGACAGCCGCCGTATTTTTAATCTGTGTTCCGCTGATAAGCTTCAGTTTAAGGGCCCAGAAAATGGAGTACACTTTGTAGGCTTTCTCGAACATTTCCTTCGCTTCATCTTTTTTCTTTTCGGAATGCAATTTGTTTCCCACCTCTATGAGGCGCATGGTTGTAGACAACAGGTGCTTGGATATGCACCACGTCTCGCCTTCGTGGTTCGGCATGAGCTTGGCGAGAAGTTCCTTGCGAAGCTCGCGAATTTCAAGCGATGAGTCGAAATATTCGTCGCGCTTCGTCTTCACTCCCGTGAAGAAGAAGTGCTCTTCGAGGGAAATGAGGTTCATAACTGCGATGCTTAAATCCTCCGCAGTCGAAAGGTCGACTCCGCTTTTTTCTTTGAGCGACGCAATCTTCGCTAAGAATTGTTCCAGCGTTGGTTTCTGTTGAATCATATATTTAGACGAAAAGAATAAGCGCGCCTAAGATTATCATGGCAACGCCAGCGATGAGCCGCACGCGGGAGAGATTGCCGCGTTTCCATTCCTGCATCTTGTCTACCACGGTTTTATCGGCAGAAAACCACAAGACGAGTACGAGCGGGATGATGAGAACGAGATTGTACAGGAGGAGATACCAGAATCCCGCGAGGTACGTCTGGCTGTCGCGCAAGAGCCCGATTACCATAAGGTACGGCCCGCCCATGCACGGGAACTGACAGACGCCGACGAGAACACCCAGCCCGAACGCCGCCAAGATGGAAGTTTTCTCCATTAGCGCCGCCATTGGCCGATGCGCCATGGATGGCATTTTGAGCTTGATTGGCATGTTCGGAAAGAACCTGTTCAATAGAGTGATGACGCCGAAGATTATTAGGAGCGAGGCGCCCAGCTTCCCCATGAAGTGCGGAGTGTTGAAGAGATGCAGTACTTTAAGAAGCCCGAGTCCTATCAGAAGATATGACGCGAAGATGCCCGCGATGTAAACGCCTCCGATTTGCAGAATTTTTTCGCGCGTAAGTTGAAGCCCGAATAGAAACGCGATGGTAATCAAGAGAATCGAGAACGAGCACGGGTGCACGCTGTCAAGAAGCGACGATATAAGCACGAGCGGCAGAAGCCACGTTCCACTCCCGCTTGCATTCCAGATGAGCGTTGATGTTACAGGACTGAACTTCAGGATAATGATTCCAAGAATGAATGCGCCGACAACACCCGCGATGATGAACAGTCGCCTCATATTATGGCGTTACGAGCGCTTTTATCTCAAGTTCTAGCGTCCCGCCGGAAGAATCTGTGAGCGATACGAATCTGTCAATTTGCCCTACGCCTGCGGGACCGTGCGCGTTCGGGTCATAGACGACGCGGATAACGCGACTCTCGCCGGCCTTGATGACTTCATTGGCTGGCGGGACATATCCCATTCCCGCCATGCCGAACGGTCCCTTGGCGCTTCCATCTGACTTGACGATGAAGGCTACCGTGCACATGCAGGAAGTGAGCACGGTCTTTACGGTAATGTCTTGATTTGTTGGGTTAGTTACGCTGAATTCCTTGGTCACATTTCCGTTTTTCATCGAGATGGTGCCGAAGTCGTACAGAACTCCCTGGGCAACGAGGGAACTTTTCGAGTTGATTTGGGCAGGCGCAATCGCTTGATTGACCCGGCCCCATGATATAAGAGCGAGTCCGCCAATCAATATTGCTGCACCAATTAGCATTGTTTTCATAATGGTTAGGATTGATTTTTAAAGAAGCAGTCAAATCAAAAACCCGCTGATAAGCGAGCAAGAGCGCTAAAAAGCATCGGCTTTTCAGGCGCTCCTAAACCAAAGAGGGGCTGTGTTCAAACAGTGAAAGCCAGCTTGCGATTTTTCTGTCCCGCAAAGAAGAATCGGGAGAATGGCGGAAATGCCCTATGAGTTGCGGTTGAAACGCGGGCGGACGGATAAAGAGCGTGAAAACTCCATAGACGAGCATGATTAACGCGATGATGAGCGCCGTTATGCCGGGGCCAATGGGCGTGTTGAGAAGCGACTGATACGCGGAAATGTGATGAACGGCGGCAGCCGCCAAATCTTGCGGGCACAGGGGCGTACCCATGGCAGAAAACGGGCAGCCTGCCTCCATGTTCCCGCCCGAATTGTGCGTCATCGTGCCGAAACTAAAGAAAACAACAATGAGAAGCGACGCCAGCATGAGGGCGGCGAGTAATTTCGATAATAGCGTGCTATGTCGCAATCGTATGAACATAAGCGGTTAATCCTTCACAGCATGACTGATAATCTCCAAATTGCAACTCTCATATTTCTTGCACCACGCTTCGCATTTTTTCATCCACCCTTCTTCATTGTAAGCCAATCCGCACTCGGAGCAAACATATCCGACTGATTCTGGTTTAGATGTTTTCATAGGTTATAATTTTGCATTTTTAATCCTAAATGAATTCGTAACGACCATATAACGGATGCTTGTTTTTTCATAGCCATGCGCTGTCTTTCGCGGCAATCGTTTGCCATGATTGCCATGTGATTCGCAGAATCAGGACTGTTATTACCAAACCTACAAGCGGGTCGGCAATGGAGAGTCCAAGAGCGACAAGAATAGCGCTGGCGACAACTCCAAGACTGACCATGCCGTCGACATGCGCGTGATGGCCGTCTGCGATGAGCGCGGGGCTGTGTAGCCTCTTGCCTGCCCTCGTGCGAATGACGGCAGCGAACTCGTTCCCAAGAAAACCGATGCCTCCGGCAAGGGCGAGCGCCCAAAGGTGCGTTGGCGCAATTGGAAGAAAAAACCGCTGGATAGACTCGTAGCCTGCGACGAGCGCGCTCACGAGTATAAGAAATACGACGAAGTATCCAGCCCATTTTTCTCCTCGAATGCTTCTGAAAAAAAAGGCTAGTCCCAAGGGTATGGCGGTCAGCGCATCGCCAAAGTTATGTATGAGATCGGCGAGAAGCGCGACACTGTTGCTATACATAAAGACGCCTACTTGGAGTCCGGCGGTAATGAAAAGCGCGAGAAAGCTAAGAGAGACGGCCCTGACTCCTTCTTTCGAGCGCACAATGCTCGGATCAATCAATCCGTGCGTGTGGCCGTGCTCGTCCGCATGTCTGTGATGGTGATGTCCCTCTTCAGGATTGTAGTTATGCATAATCATTTTTTTGGTTCTTTGGGGCGTTCGTAAGATATTAGTGTTCATGCTTTATGTGGGGGATGGAATCTCGCACGATACCGATTGATGACCACAGAACGATAAGAGCAATACCTACTCCGATAATGATATCCGGCCACATAGAACCAAAATACAAAACTAAAAATCCTCCCGCTATGACAGCCGCGTTGCCGAGTACATCATTTCTTGAACATAACCATGCCGATTTCACATTACGGTCATCATTACGGAATCGAAGCAAGAGAAGCGCAGTGATAATATTCGCGATAAGAGCAACGAAGCCAAGAACGTATATGAGCCCTGCTTCAGGCAATGATGGAACCAGTATTTTGTACACGGCTTGTCCAAGGACAAAGAGACCGAGGATGCCCATGAGTACTCCCTTTGCAAGCGAAACTTGCGCTTTAGTGTGATGGTCTCCCGTCAGGACCCAAAGACTAACGCCATATACAAACGTGTCGCTTAACATATCTGCAGAATCAGCAAGAAGCGCATTGGAATTGCCAAGTATTCCCCCAGCAAATTCAACAATGAACATGCCCATGTTTATGAGGAGCGCAAGCCAAAGGACGCTACGAAGCGCCTTCTGCCGCGCAGGGTCTTTCGTCATTTCATCAGTATCGCAACAAACGTTTGACATATTTTATCTGTCGAGGATAGCGAGTGAAGTGAAAGAGTACTCTCTTTCACTTCCGAGCGACGCAGACAGCAAAGGTGAAAACCCCGCGGCTTGCCGCGGAATGAGCCCAAGCAAGACATGTCTTGCTTGGGCTCGGGTCCAGGGCTTGCCCTGGGGTTTGAAACCTTTCATAGCGATTTTGCTTTAAGTCTAAGAGAATTACCGACCACCGAAACGCTAGAGAACGCCATAGCAAGGCCTGCGAATACCGGCGAGAGAAGCCAGCCGAAAACGGGATAGAATATGCCGCTCGCAAGCGGAATTCCCACAATATTATAGATGAACGCCCAAAAAAGATTCTGCTTTATGCCTCGCATTGTTATTTTGGAAAGACGGATTGCTTTCGCCAGCTTTGAGATGTCCCCGTGAAGAAGGGTGATGCCGGCGGATTCAATGGCAACATCTGTCCCTGTCGCCATCGCGATACCAACATCCGCCTGCGCAAGCGCTGGCGCATCGTTTACTCCGTCTCCAGCCATGGCCACAACCAGCCTATGGCTGGAATTCTCAATTTTCAAATTCCAATTTTCAAATTTCCCCGATTGCAAATCTTTAATCAGGTTAAGTTTATCTTCCGGCAAAACTTCAGCGACAACCTCGTCAATTCCAACTTGGCCAGCGATAAATCGAGCGGTGTTTTTGTCGTCTCCCGTCAGCATCACTACTTTGATTCCGAGCGCGTGCAAACCTTTCACCGCGGAAACTGCTTCGGGTTTCACTTGGTCCGCAATCATCGCGACGGCAAGAATCATGTTTTCCGCGAAAAGAATAACCGGAGTTTTTCCTTCGGACGTACCTAACGCGGTAAGGTTCGACCTTGAGAATCCGGATTTAAGGTCGAACCTTGGGGTATTCGCTTTCAGTTCCTCCGCAAGTTTGGCACTGCCCACGAAATATTTCACTCCTTTAATTACTCCCGAAATCCCCTTTCCCCTCATCATTTCAAACTGTTCTACCGGCAGAAGCCCGATGTTTTTTTCTTTTGCGTAAGAAACAATAGCGTGTGCGATTGGATGCTCGGATTTATTTTCGAGCGAGGCGAGAATTGCGACGATTTCTGCATCGTTTTTTTGAGAGAGATTTTTAAGCGACACGAGCTCCGGTTTTCCCTTGGTAATCGTTCCTGTCTTATCCATTATGACAACGTTCACTTTGTGAAGTTTCTCAAGCGTTGCCGCATCTTTGACGAGGATTCCTTCCCTCGCTCCCTTGCCAACTCCAACAATAATTGCCGTCGGCGTTGCAAGCCCCAGAGCGCAAGGACAAGCGATAACAAGAACGCCGACGAAAGAAACTAGGCCGAAAGAAAGCGCCTGCGAAAAACCGAGATATTGCGTGCCGATAGCGAGCCACGCTCCGAGAGAAACAAATGCGAGCACCAAGACAATCGGGACAAAAACGCCAGAAATCTTATCCGCGAGCGCTTGAATGGGCGCTCGGCTTCCCTGCGCCTCTTGTACCATCTTCACGATATGCGCGAGCATCGTTTCAGAGCCCACCTTCGTTGCTTTGAATGTAAACGAGCCGCTGGTATTTATCGTCCCCGCGACAACCGAATCGCCGATGGATTTTTTAACCGGCATCGGCTCGCCCGTTACCATTGACTCGTCTACGTGCGAGGAACCATCGACAAGAACGCCGTCAACAGGGATTTTCCCCGCCGGTTTTACAATGATGAGGTCGCCATGAACCACGTGGTCAACCGGAATTTCTATTTCTTTGCTGTTGCGCGCAACAAGCGCGGTCTTTGCCTGCAAGTTTAGGAGTTTTTCTATCGCGTCGCCCGTTTTCAATTTTGAGCGCGCTTCAAGATATTTTCCAAGCGCGATAAAGGCAATGACGATAATCGTCACGTCATAATACGACTGCTCAACATTGATGAAAGGCCGAAGCGATTCTTCAAATGCAGAAATAGCAAAGCTGTAAAGAAATGCGACGGAAGTGCCCAAACCGATAAGAGTGTCCATATTGGCCTTGCCGTAGCGGAGAAAACGGTAAAAACCGAGGAGGTATGGCTTGCCCACGACAAAAAGCATGTAAGCCGCCATGATGGGCAAAAGATGATGAAAGAATTCCTTCCAAAAATACGGGGCGACTGAAACGATGTTAAATTGAGCAAAGGTATCCCACCCCAAAACGAAAGCGCTAAACAACGTGAGCGGTATAGCGGAAATAACTTTCCATTTCATATCGGCAAGCTCGGCAAGTTTTTCCTCTTTTGATTGATTGAGGCCCAAATGCTCCGCATGCTCGCTCTCTGACATGCCCATCCCGTTAGAGGCAGAGGCACGCTGCGAGCCATCGCGGCCTCTGGCGGGACCCATCGATGCTGTCGTTGGCCCCGATATTGGCACAGCCAATGAATATCCAAGCGGTTTTATTTTTTCCGAAAGATGTTCCGGATTTGTTTTTGTTTCGTCGTATGAAATCTTTGCCGCTTCAGTTCCATAATTCACTTCGATTGAATGTACGCCCCCAACTCTCTTGAGCGTCTTCTCGATAATGGCCGAGCAAGATGCGCAGTGCATTCCTTTTACTTTGTAAGTTTCTGATTTCATATGGTATTCGGTATTTGTATTTTGTGTTCACTAGAAGCTAGTAGCTAGTCCCTAGAAGCTGTTCCACCTATTTTCTCTTGAGCTTGTAGACGGCAAGGATTTCTCCAACGGCCTTCTTAGCGTTCCCTTCTTTGATTTGCTTCACCACGCAAGTGGAGAGATGCCTCTCCAAAATCATGTCTTCAACATTTGAAAGCCCCTGCTTCACGGCGGAGCTTTGCGTAATGACATCAATGCAATAAGCCCCCTTTTCAATCATGTGTCGAAGCCCGCGGACCTGGCCTTCGATAATTCGCAGGCGCTGTGCGACCTTGTTTTTCTCTTTCATAGAGGGCTACGCGTGAATATCCTTTTTCATACTCTCAAATTGTTCTTTCGTCAGCTCTCCTTTCGCGTATCGCGTCCTGAGGATGTCCAGTGCAGAATTATGCGCGGTGCTGGTCAAGTTCGTGCTCCCTCCAGAAGAAGTTTGCCGCACGAGCCAGACAATACCGGCTATGACAAGAGCCCAGAAAGCAATCATCACGGCAAAGCCCAGGAAATGAAACGGCCAGAAATCACCGCCATAATTTCCCCAGTAGTACATCATATAAATAATTAGTAGTTAGTAGTTAGTAAACGTAAGACTCATTTGCTAATAATGATATTAGTATACCCCCTAGGGGGTATCAGTCAAGAACAAGGGGCTGTGGAAAACCAAAAACCTCCGTGATTCACTCCGCTCCCACCCTACTATTTTATCTTTTCTATCTTTATCCCATCTTTTCTTATGCTAGTGTTTTGCAAAACACTAGTATAAGAAAAATCGCGCATGTGTATCCTCTCCCTTTCATCCCCTTTCTCATCTCTTTTCTTTATTTCTTGTCATTCTAACATTTTGCAAAATGTTAGAATGACACCTGCCTCAACTATTTTCATAGCCTCATTCCTTTTCCCAGTTCTCGTTCTCCACTATTCCACTATTGCAATCTTTTGCAAAACACTAGTATAGGAAGAAAGGGAAGAAAGGGGGTCAGGTACCCTTTTTTGTGAAGAAAGGGGGTCAGGTACCCTTTTTTGAGAAAAGGGTACCTGACCCCCTTTTATCTTATGACCTATTAAGATACGGTGTCACTTGGAAGTTCTCACTTGGAAGCTCGGCTTCCAAGTGACAGCGCGTTGCACTTGGAATTAGATTACGGGGGCTGTCCCCATTTCTCCACAGAGACAAAAGAAAAGGGTACCTGACCCCCTTATTCCTTCGGTTTATGACATGATAGCAATAATTGCCGATATCGGTGCGAGTGGCGCGAGACATGCCCTTAGTGTATCAGAGACAAAAGAAAAGGGTACCTGACCCCCTTATTCCCTTCGGCAAGGTCTTACCTTGCCGTGGATGTCACCCCTCAAAAGAAAAGAAAAGGGTACCTGACCCCCTTATTCTCCTTATTCCTTCCCTTATTCCCTTACGGCAAGGTCTTACCTTGCCG
>JBBUFE010000017.1:0-25817 GCA_038056635.1 Patescibacteria group bacterium | reverse complement strand
TCGAAGCGGATTTCCCCAGAGACAAAAGAAAAGGGTACCTGACCCCCTTATTCCTATTTAATAAACAGGACCGTTATCTCTAACGTGCCCGTAGGCGCGCCAATTCTGGTCCACGAGAACGTTGCGCCGTCGTTGTCCCACGAGGAGATTGTTCCCTCGTATCTGTTGGCCCCAGCTTCTTGTATATAAAGAGTGCCCTTACTACTGTAAGAATCTACAACGGACGCACTCTCATCCGAATAACCCGAGCCGCCAAAAGTTGAATCAAAAAACATGAGCCCCATTTCACGGGTTTGGTGTTGCAGGGCCACTACAAAAGCAGCCGAAGGCTTAAACCCCGCCCCCGTAACAGCTTGAGTACCAGAAGCTAACGCGGTATCTCGCGTGAAGCCAAGGGCTTTGGTGGTGACACCACCCACCGCCTTGCCGTCTGCCTTCTCGTATTTGGTGACAAGCCAGTTCCCGCTTCCAAGACTCCTGGCTTCATAGCGGTCATTGGCGGCGGTCGTGATGTTCGCAGCCCCCGGCAGGATCAGGGAGGTGGCGTTGTGGGTGAGTGTGAGAGCGCCTGTGAATCTGCCCTTGCGATTGATGCCATCCGCCACGGTGTCGAAGGAGGTGATGGTCACGGTGCCGGAGATGTCTACGTTGTTGGAGGCCGCCGCACCGATGGGAGTGGAGGCGGCGGAAGCCACTACAACCGTGGCGGCCTCGTTGAACGCCGCCCCCGATAGGGTGAGGGCTCCGGAGAGAGTAGTCGTTCCCACATTGAGCGTGCCGGTAAATGCCGCGCTGGTTCCGCTGATACCTCCGGCAAATGTGGAGGTGGCCGTGGTTGAGGTGGCAATAATGTAATTGACCGTGGGAGAGGTGGAGGCAGAAAGTGTCGTGCCGTCAGATAGAGAGCCAGCCCTGTCCGAATGATGTCTGGCCGGTGCCGCCTTTGGCCACAGACAAGGTTCCGGTGATTGTAGAGAGAGTTGATGTCGCCACCCATCCGGGGATGCCGCCCACCGAGCCGAGGACGAAGCCGCCTGTGCCGATGCCGAGTTTGGAGAGAACGTTGGTGGCGGAAGAATAGAGAATGTCGCCTGTGGTAAGGGTTGATTGTCCCGTGCCTCCGGAAGTTGCGCCGAGAGCCGAGGCGAGGGTGAGGACGCCTGCGGAATTGAATGTGGAAGTTGCCGTTCCGCCGAAGTAGGCGGTGTCAAAAACGGAAAACCGCGTGGAGGATGCCTGTCCTATTGATGCGAGGCCAGTGAGAGTGGTTGCGCCCGTAACAGAGAGCGCGCCTCCCGTCGCAATGTCAGTGCTGATTGTCGTTACTGCTTGAACCGCGGAGATAACTAAAAATAATGACACTATGGTCGCAACCGTTACCGAGATTACTCCTTCCCTCTTAAACATTGAGATTGCTTTCATAATTATCCCTCTTTCAACCCTGCTTATCGGTTTGCACAGGCGACAACTCGATGTTTATGTCCGATGCATCTGAAGGAAAAGTGCTTTTCCAAAACGGCTCAATGCGCGCGCGGGCTTCTTGAATACTCGAGAACCCATTAACTATTTCCTGGAAAGCGGAGTTGTCGCGGCCTGCAAGGGCGCTGGAGAGCGCCGCCGCATCTACATTCCAGACAATTTGGGCGGTGCCGCTAATTGAGAAATCGAAAGGGTCTTTTCCGAGCGAGATTGAGGAAGCCGATGAACTTCGTTTTGCGGCGAGTTTATCAATTTTAACAAGCATTACGCTTGCATTTTCAGCATCTGCTCCTGCGACGCGAGCCACTGCCTGTGAAAGTTCAAGAGCGGGAAACACCGGGACTAGAACGCGGGCCCTTTCATGTATTCGTACATCTCCCCCAGCTTCTGTGGAAAACGGGAGCGATTCGTATGCAATTTGCATTAAGTCGGTAAAAACAGCCGAGGTAGAGCTGGAAAGCGCGCGCGCGCCGTCGCGAGCTTTGCTTTCAAGACGACCGCGAATTTCCGCGCGCGCAGATTCAAGCGCGGAAGGCAATACTATCGGCCGGTCGCCCACAAATCCTCCGGTCATGGAAGCCGAAGAGCGCGCGTAAACTTTCGCATACATGGCCGGACTCGTCTTGAGCCCGGGAAGCGTAAATCGTTCCACCGGACCGATGTTGTACTCCGGACCCGCTTGGTCGGCAAATATTGTGATTTTTGCAGACCCCGGCTTCGTTCCGGTTTTGCCGGGAACTACCACGGACGCGGGCACGCGGAATACAAGGCCATTGGGGGTCGCGAATCTCGTGTTTTTTATCAGACGAACGCTTGCACTTGAATACTCATTGAAAACCTCTACTGTGCCGCTCGCGCGTTCCTCTGCACGCTCCTTCCCCTTTGATTGCACGACGGCAGAATCCTCAATGTCATTGGCAACAACGGTGTATGTAAGGGACCCGGCTGCCGCTCCCAGCGCGGGATACGCTGTAAATTTGGATGTCTGGTCAAGAACAACCGCGTGCGAGCGCGGTATTACCGTCACGGTAGTCGAGCGAAATGCAAAAAGGGCGAGCACCGCAAGTACAATCACGGAAACAACTGCGATTACCCAAATCCAAGGACGCCTTCTTGAGCCTTGGGGTTGCCTCGCGTCTACTGTAGAAGCCATGCCGGCAGGAACTTCTCGCATATCGCTTGTGCCAACTCGCGGTCTTTGCCGCGGCGATACGCTGATGTTGCGAATTGAGCGTTCGACGCTTCCTTGAGAAGACTTGCTTTGCGCCTGTCCGGAACCAACTGGAGTATTATCATTCGCCTTGGGCGCCGGCGGTTGGTTGGAAGAACCAGGGGCGGGCAATATATCTTTAAAATAATCGTTGGCCATATGGAATTAGTATATTGTATTCAGTATATTGTATTTGGTATAAAACAAAAGAGCCGAACTGAAAAGTATTAATGCCACATTAAGACTTCCATACTATATACCATATACAAGATACGATATACGAGCTCATGTGGATTGCTCCTCCGTGTTAACAAGGTTTACGGCAAGCGCAAGCCCCGCATCAATCGCGCCTGCAGTATCTGTGTCCGCAAAGCCGCGAATGCCTTCTGAATTAAGAATCGTCGGCGTAAACGGCCTTGTCGTTGTAGTGAATTGGCAGAAGTCTATGCGTGAAAAGAAAACGGAAAACCATTGCGAGAGTTCCGGTTCCGCTATCAGCACAAGCTCATTCGGCAGACGGCGCACGGATACCAGGCGCCCGAGAGCATCACCGAATATTTTGACAAGTTCCGGCTCCGCGCGCGCAAGAGACTCATTCATCTTGTCGCAAGCCGGACTATTGCATGTTCCGCGCGACATCATTCGCATAAGCGATAGGGTTTCTTCGGGCATTCCAGTTGAAATGCGATTTAAAATCGTTCGTGTACCTTCCGGCACAAGAAAGTTTTCGGCAACTACGCCATCGCGCATGACAACGCAGTTGGTTGCCTCACTTTCTACGTCAATTACCACGCGATCGCGTGGAGGCACTCCGCTTTCTTGGAGCGATGACAGAAGCGCGCGCGTAGAAGAGCGCAGATTTGGTTTCGCGGATGGAAAGGAGCGCTGTAAAGATTCTGTAACCTTTGTCCGAAAATCGGGCTCGCACTCTGAAATAAGCGCAGTGACGGAAACAGTGTGAGCCGATTTTTCAATTGGTTTTTTTGTCGCGTATCCATTTAGCCCAACGGAAACCACCCCGGCTTCAAATAGAGCCTGGTGATTCAGCTCGGTCTCGTTTGCAAGCGCCTCTCGCGCAAGTTCGTCCATTGTTTCGCCGGTTATGCGCTGGTCTGTCTCGTATTCAACCTGTGCGCCAGCGAACTCCGAGCGAACCCACGGAGCGCGCAAAATGGCGTAGGACGAAGAAATTACGGGCACAATCTTTTGTGCGTACATCCGCGCGTGCACCTCGAGAGTTTTCTCGCAGGCCTCGCCTAACAGGGCCAAAACTGCTGATTGAGTTTGTTCAGATGTTCGTTCTTCAAACGGCAAATTCAAACGTTCCGATGCCAGAATTTTAGGCGGAGCATTGCGCTGTACTTGCGCCAAGCAATATCCCACGCTTCCGCTTCCAATATCCAGGATAGCGACAACTTTTTCTTTCCGTCCAGCAAATGGTAAGGCAAACATTGATTCATATTATAACGCATAGTTAGTAGTTAGTAGTTAGTAGAAAATCACAACAACACCGCCTTAATTCGCCTCACGCCCGAGGCGACGGCTTCTTCTTTCAAAATTGTAAATTTTGCCCTAAGCGGTTTATCCCGAGTTGAGTCGAGGGAAGTCGAAGGGTCAGATTGTCCCAGTTCTCTTGTGTTACTAACATGCGGCCCTCCGCAAAACTCTATGGAAAATGCTTTTTCAAATTGCGGATTTTCCAGTGTGGCGCTTTGCGGCCCTACGGAGTAGACAGAAACCATATCCGGATACTTTGCTCTGAACTCTTGTTGTGCGCCAAGCTTCTCGGCTTCTGTTTTAGGAATTGTCGAGCATATTACCGGAAGCTCTTCGTGAATCTTTTCGTTCACGATTTTCTCGACCTCCTCAATCTGCCCCTGCGCCAGCTTCTGCCCATGCGAGAAGTCAATCCGAAGACGCTCCGAGGTAATGTTGCTCCCCCTCTGCTTAACATTATCGCCTAGCACAATCTGCAACGCCTTTAAGAGAAGGTGGTGCGCCGTGTGAAGGCGCGTCGTTGCGAGCGAATGGTCGGCGAGACCTCCCTTGAATTTCTGCTCCGCTCCCTCCCGCGAAGTTTCTCTGTGCTTCTCCATTAGCGTTTTAAATCCCATTTCGTCTACGGACTGCCCGCGTTCAATCGCCATTTCAAGCGTCATTTCAAATGGAAAGCCGTATGTGGTAAAAAGCATAAATGCCTGCTCGCCTGTGATGGGGCCGCTCGTCCCTCGACCCGGCTCGGGACAAACCATCTTTTCAAACTCGCGCAAACCGTGCTCCAGAGTGTGCGCGAATTGCTTTTCCTCCTGCCAAATCTCACGAACTATGTTTTCGTATACTTCTTCGCCCTGAAGCTCGGAGTAGACCTGTTTGTATTTTTCCACCAGAAGAACGGCGCAACGAAGGAGCTCGTTATTTTCCGCCTGTCCTTGATTAGCTCCAAGATTGTTGGCATGCAGCGTCGCGCGTCGGATGAGCCGCCGAAGAATGTATCCGCGGTCGGTGTTTGAAGGCCGGACGCCGTCGGCAATCATAAATATCGAGGCACGAATATGGTCCGCAATTATTCTAAAGCTTTTTGTGTACAAGCTGTTCGTGTAGGTTTTGCCCTTATCAGCATAATGCTCCAGAAGTTCTGCAACCCCCTCAAAAATATCAGTCTGGAATATGTCAGGATTATTATTTGACGCGGCTGCGATGCGCTCGAGTCCCCCGCCGAAATCCACGTTTTGCTTCGGCAACAATTCAAAAGTTCCATTCGAATTTTTCATATACTGCATGAAAACCGCGTTGCCAATCTCCAAGAATCTCCCGCAGTCGCAATTAGGATGGCAATTAACCCCGTATTTCTCGTCGTGCGGAGTTTCGAAATCATAAAACACTTCGGAATCAGGCCCCCCCGGCTCGCCTTCCGGCATATTTTCTGGCGCGCCAGCGCGGCTCCACCAGTTCTTGTCCGCGTCGTAGTAGAAAATCCTGCCCATAACGGCCGAGCCGTCCGAGATGCTGTTCGCCCGCATTCCTTTTCTGTATCCGTCTGATTGAGTCCCTATATCTACAATCCCCGAATCAATTCCCTTCTTTGAAAAAAGCTCTTTCCATATTTCGGCCGACTCTTCGTCGCGCGGTAATCCGTATTTTTCTCCGCCAATGAACGCAGTAACGTAAAGCCGCTTTGGGTCCAGGCCGACTTCTTCTGTCAAAAATTCAAATAGCCACGGCAACTCTTCTTTTTTATAATAACCTGCCCCGATCCCGTCTGCGGCGTCGGGGCCCCCAAGCGACCAGTTGCCGAGCATCTCAAAGAACGTTGTATGGCGGTTATCCCCCACTTTGTCTATATCCATCGCGCGAAAGCATTTTTGCGAATTCACAAGGCGTTTCCCCGACGGGTGCTCTTTTCCTAAAAGATACGGCACCAATGGCTGCATTCCGCTCCCCGTAAAAAGCGTTGTCGGGTCGTTTTCGGGAACGAGCGGAGCAGACGGAATAACGGCATGCCCGCGCTTTTTGAAGAATTCAATATACTTCGAGCGTACCTCGCTAATGTCCATAGTGAATGATTATACCCTACCAAATAATCATAGTGAAAGTTCCGCCATCCCGCACTTATCCGTACTTACATTAGCCGACCGATTAATGTAAGTACACACATAAGTCGTCGCGAAAATCATTGATTCAATCGAGATAAAACGATAGTATTGTCCAACTATGAAGTATTCCCTACACACTTTGCAAAACGGTCTTCGAGTCGCGCTTATCCCAATGGTTGGCTCTAAAACGGCAACCGTCGTCGTAATGGCAGGTACCGGCTCGCGCTATGAGACAAAAGCGGAAAACGGGCTAGCGCACTTTCTTGAGCATATGTTCTTCAAAGGAACGGCAAAGCGCCCGAGCGCTCGATCGATAAGCGAGGAGCTTGATGGAATCGGGAGCGTATACAACGCTTTTACGGCAAAGGACAGGACTGCGTATTATGCGAAAGTTAGCAGTCGTTATCTGGACACAGCGCTGGATGTTATAAGCGACATATTTTTGAACTCTACTTTGCCTGGCAAAGAAATTGCGAAAGAACGCGGTGCCATTATTCAAGAAATTGATATGTATGAAGATATGCCGATGCGCACAATCGACAATGTTTTCGATGAATTGATTTTTGGAACAGAGCATCCATTGGGCCGGACTATCTTGGGACCGAAAGAAAATATCCGCGCATTCTTGAGAAAGGATTTTATAAATTATTTCACACACCACTACATACCGGAAAATACTGTCGTTTGTGTGTCAGGAGACATTCAGGAAAAAAAGATTCTCTCGGCGATCAAGCGCTCATTTGGGCGTCTCAAGAAATTTCCTGCACCGCAGTTCGTTCCTTTCAGGGGCGCGCAGATTGCTCCGCGAGTCGCGATAAAGGAAAAGAAAACCGACCAGACGCAATTGATGTTGGGCGTTCCCTCATACCCTTACGCGCACAAAGATGAGTATATCTTGGAAGTTCTTTCGACGATATTGGGTGGCGGAATGAGTAGCCGCTTGTTCTTGGAAGTCCGCGAAAAGCGCGGGCTCGCCTATTCCGTGCATGCGATGGTGGAGAAATATCCTGACACTGGCTACCTTGCGGTACAAGCCGGAGTCGAACACGGGAAGCTTCAGAAAGCCATTTCAACCATTCTCGTCGAATTCCGCAAAATAAAAAGTGTGAAAGTTTCTAAAGCCGAGCTTGCGAAAGCAAAGGCGCACATTAAAGGCACGCTGACGCTCGCACTGGAAACAAGCGACGCCGTGGCCGCACACACAGCCACATCGCTCATCAGTCTCGGCCGAATCCGCACGCTGGAAGAAATAATAAAAGGCATAGACAAAGTAAAAGCGGCAGACATCATGCGAGTAGCAAAAGACCTGCTCCGCACGGAAGGATTGAATCTCGCAATCATCGGGCCTCATTTGAATAAAGAGCAGTTCCTCGCTCTTTTGCGAATCTAGAATTCAGATATCTTTCAACGCTTGAAAATCCTTTTTGAGCGTGTCTTTGAGCTACAAGCAATCAATCAATCGGCTTCTTGTTGCGGGCCTCTGGGTATCCGTTCGTTTTGCTGAAAGGTTTTGAGCCGAAAAATCCCTTGTCCCCTGGAAGTTTCAACCAAGGTCCGACCTTGGTTGAAATAGTCAACCAAGGTCGGACCTTGGTTGAAATATCTGCTATTATTCCGACATGAGTCATCATGCAACACCTTTCGCCCCCGATGAATGGTATCACTGCTTTAATCGGGGTGTCGACAAGCGAATCGTCTTTACGAATCCGGAAGACTACGAGCGCTTCCTAATGCTCCTCTACGCATGCAACAGCCGCGAACCAATCCACATCAGCAATGTCTACCAAGGTCGGACCTTGGTAGATTTGGTAGCTGCTGTTGCGCGGAAAGAGACGCTAGTGGATATCGGCGCGTACTGCCTTATGCCGAACCATTATCACCTGCTTCTGCGCGAGCACAATTACGGGGGGATTACATCCTTTATGCGTCGAATAGGAACGGGATATACGATGTATTTTAATATAAAATATGAACGCAGTGGTGCTTTGTTCCAAGGAGCTTTCAAATCAAAACGTATTGTGTCTGACCAGAATCTCAACAGGGTCGTGAGTTATATTCATGCAAACCCTGCGGAGTTAGTTGAGCCCAAGTGGAAACAAGGATTAATCCGGAACGAGAAGAATTTGCGAGCATTCTTGTCGGAGTACCGCTACTCTAGTTTTCGCGATTACTCCGTAGCACACCAAGAGTCCTCTATCATCAACAAAAAGTCCGTGTTAAAGATGCTGGATATTTCGCAAACGATTGATCAGCTTATCGAAGAGGCGGCGATATATGCGCGGCAGGATGAATAGAACTTTCTACCAAGGTCCGACCTTGGTAGTATTACAACCAATCAATAGGTTTCTTGCCGTGAGCTTCTAGATACTTATTCGTCTTGCTGAAAGGTTTTGAGCCGAAGAAGCCGTTGCTTGCGGAAAAGGGCGAAGGGTGCGCGGATTCAATGACGAGGTGCTTTGCGCGATTAATATGCGCACCTTTGGCTTTGGCGTAGTTGCCCCAGAGGATGAAGACGAGATTCTCCCGTTCGTCTGAAAGCTTGCGGATGACCGCGTCGGTAAACTCTTCCCACCCCTTCCCCTGATGCGAGCCGGCATTGTGTGCGGCTACGGTCAATGTCGCATTAAGCAGGAGTACCCCATGCTTGGCCCAATGTTCGAGCCTACCCTTCTTCGCCAAGGCTTCGAAGGGCAAAGAGCAATCAGCTGAAAGCTCTTTGAATATGTTTTGGAGCGACGGCGGCAAAGGCACTCCCTCGCCGACGGCAAAGCAGAGTCCATTCGCCTGCTTGGCGCCGTGGTACGGGTCTTGCCCGAGTATCACGACCTCAACTGCATTGAACGGGCACAGTTCAAAAGCGCGGAAAATATTCTTCGGCGCGGGATACACGATTGCGTGCTGATATTCCCCTTTTACGAATTCGCGCAACTCCTTGAAGTAGTCCTGACCAAACTCGTCTTTGAGCGCTTCTTTCCACGAGCTTTCTATCTTTACCCCGTTAGAAGTTTTCTCGCCCATACCGGCCTAAATCCCCAGCGTCCCGTCTCCATCGGATTTTGCTTTCTCGCTGTCCTTGGGCTTTTTAGTGAGCGCTTGCAGTTCTTTCCCAGCCGCCTCGCGGTATCTGCAATATTCACAAGCTTCAGCCGGCAATGGCGTATCACTCCCCCGCAAGCACTCCGCGAGTTTTATAACCACAGGTTCTATCCAAGACGTGTCCCCCTCGTGCGGAATTATTTTTATATCGAATTCAAGTTTGCCGTCGAATGATTCTGAATCGCTCTTGCCGTTCACATAAACGAAATACGCAGTGGATGAAACCTTCTCTCCAATTCCTCGCAAAAGCCACTGATATATTTCAACCTGCCGCTTGTAGCCTCTCTGCCAGTATCCGTCAATTGTTACTTCCTCTTTCTTGCTTGTCGCCTTGTAATCCACAACAATTAACTCACCTTTCCGATTCACCCAGATATCATCTATTCCGCCCCGGAAAATAATGCCTATTTTGTGGTGATATTGGATGCCACGCCGCAGGGCATCTCGCCATTCCTCCATGCGCGAATCATTCAACGGGACTGCGTCGATTTTGTACGCCTTCATGAGCGGATGAGGACTTCCTTTGGCTCGATGTATGTCAAACTCCCTTTTCATCAACTCGTCAACCGCGTTGTTGAGAGTAAACGCCGGAAAGGAGGGGCGCGCGATGCCAAGCCGCACATCCAGATAAAAACAGCGCTGGCATTCGCAAAATAAATCTATCTTGCTTCGGCTTATCCGAAAAGTCTCGGATGAATTTGGGTCAAACAAATTACGCGTTCTCTTTGCGTACAATTTAGGAGGCATCGCGGAATTATAGCAGACCGAGAGTATGGCGCATGGAGCGGAAAGAAAAAGTATGGAGTATAGAGTATGGGGTATGGGGTAATGGGGTATGGAGGGAAAAATGCAGAAGAAAAGACTTAGCTTTCCACCATACGCGATACGCCATACGCTATACGAATATAGCAAAGCGGCTAGGGCAGTTTGGCTTAGGAGTCCGGCTTGTTTGCGCCAATCTCTTTGTCTTCAAACCAATGTTTGAAACGGTTTTCCAAATACCACATTCCGGTAAATACAACCAGCGTTAAAATGCTTGCAAATATAGCGATGCTGTATAATCCATATCCAACGGCAATTCCGACGGCAGCCGCAATCCACAATCCGGCGGCCGTTGTTACTCCGTGCAATGTATCGCCCCGAAATATTATTACGCCTCCGCTTATGAAACCGATTCCAGTAATAATCGCGGCGGCGATGCGAATCGGGTCGAAATTAACGACTCCAAGATATGCGGAGTTCACATAATTTGCCGTTATCACAAGCAAGCACGCGCCGAGAGCGACAAGTCCAAATGTGCGCGTACCTACCGCCTGTCGCGCAATTACCGCGCGCTCCGTCCCGATTAATCCCCCTAAAAGCAGGGCGAGAATTAATTTCGCAAACATTATGTACGTCGGGTCAAGAAATTGCGCAGGATTCATGATGGGAAGTATATCGTATTTTGGGAAGTATTTCGTATTTATACAAAATACAAGATACTAGATACTATATACCATTCTTCATATTCCGCACAATCGTTGCGCCTCCTCCAAAACCAAGGGAATTCGTCCGGGCTTTACGCCATATTCCTCTAAGAGATGGCCTGTTTGAATGTTTTTGCAGAGAACAATTTTGTTATCCAGAAGACTGCGCTTCTCCCCCTCCGATAAAGTGGTAAGGCATGTAAGCGGATGTACGCGCGCTTCTTCTATCATCGCAAGGAGTCCGCGCTCATGCGGGTAATCCCATCCAAGCAGAGTCAGATTGGAACACTGCGCGTAACGAATCGCGTTGCGAGTAAACCTAGTGTTTGTCACAAGCCATCCTTCATCCACCCGCGACGAAACATCCGGCGCTTTTTTCAGGTCTTCATATCTCGCATACACATAGAGGGCGTCCTTTATATCCGTTCTCCCGCTCGCCTCGTTGTGAAATTTGGCTTCGATTCCGATTCGCCTTCCCCCCTTTTCAGCAAGTACGTCCACTTCGTGCGGAGCACATCGGCCAGTGAGCGCGGCTCCTGTTCTCGCAATCCAGCCGTGAGCTCGAAGTATTTCAGCAAGAAATTGCTCGAAAGGAAAGCCAGACGGGCCGAGAGCGAACACTGCACGCTTAATCGAGTAGCGAGCGGCGACAGGGGCGGACTCTTCCCTTCGCAAAATCTCGAAAGCGTGCCGATATATCTCTTCAGTGGTCATGTTCGGTTTTAGTTCTTGCTCGACATGGATAAGAACTCGCGCGCGTATTTGCTCGCTTGCCCCCGCGCGCGCAAGCGAGCTGTCAAGCTTTGATGAATCAAACGGTTCCTGTTCGCCGTCGGCTTTCGTGATTAAAATGTTCTTCATCGTGTAATTGTATCCCCTATTTGCAGAAAGTTATTCGTTGTTCACAATTTACCTAGACTTGTTATCACCCCGCCGCCAAGACATTTGTCCTTGTCGTACATAACGATAGATTGTCCAGGAGACGCTATATGAGATTCACCAAAAGATACAACGAAGCGCTCTCCCTCCGTCGCGACGAGAGATTTAACCGGCACCTCTCGGTACCGCGATTGTACAAGTGTTTCGATTGGCAGGATTGGCTCGCTTGATATCCAATGAATACTATCTAATGAGACATTATTGCGCTTCGCGTCTTTTAGGTTTGCTGAAGCGGAGATTGTATTTGCCGAGGCGTCAATAGCAACGACAAAATAAGGCTTCGTTTCTGCACCCTTATCTTTTACAAAGAATCCGTGGCGTTGGCCGATAGTATAAAGCGGAGCACCGTCATGAGCGCCGATTTCAACACCGTTGATATCAAGCACGATTCCCTTTTTTAGTTTTATAAAACGCGATAGAAAATCTTTCATCGATACGTCTCCCACAAAGCAAAGTCCCTGGCTGTCTGGTTTTGATGCAACTGGAAGTCGCGCCTTTTTAGCGAGAGTCCTTACTTCTTCTTTTTTTAACGCACCGACTGGGAACAGGGTCCGAGAAAGTTCTGATTGCCCCAATGTATAGAGAAAATAGGACTGGTCTTTCGAGGCATCCAGACCGCGATGAAGGCTGAACACGCCCTTCGATTCCTCTATGCGAGCGTAATGGCCAGTCGCTATAAAATCCGCTCCTTCTCTTTCTGCAAACTTTAAGAAACTGCCGAACTTGATGTGCCTATTGCACAGCACATCCGGATTTGGAGTGATTCCGCGAGTATATTCATCTATCATTTTCTTTACTACCTCCCTTTTGTACTCAAGAGACAAATCAATCTCACGAAATGGAATCCCGAGTGAGACGGCGACGCGCATCGCATCCAGCCGGTCTTTCGCCCAATTGCATTCTATAAACTCCGGTTGCCATATTTTAATAAATACTCCGATAACATCGAATCCCCTATCTTTCAAAAGCATAGCGGCCACGGCTGAATCAACTCCTCCAGATAAACCAACGAAAACGGTCATTGACATTTACTTACTATACATTATGACATTCGCTTAGTAGATGTATTTCGATTTCTTTCGAAGATGTTCCGCGTATGTAACGCTATAGTAAGTAACTCCGCTTCTATCCGCAAGGTAAAATAAATAATTATGTTTTGCCGGAGTAACAGCCGCTTCTAAAGAGCTCAATCCAGGGCTTCCTATTGGGCTAGGCGGCAAGCCCTTGTATTTATAAGTGTTGTACGGAGAATCGCTTTGTAAATCTTTTGTCGTTAGTTGGTAAGTGCCTTTTCCAATTGTATAAAGAAATGCGGCGTCTACTTGAAGCAGCATCCCGCGATTTAAACGATTCCAAAGAACGCCTGCAATCTTTCTCCTATCCTCCATCTTGCGCGCTTCGCGCTCCAAAAGAGATGCCATAATCACCACTTCTTTAAGAGGTTTCCCAAATTCTCGCACTCTGTCTTCGATAGCCGCCATCTGCGAGTCAAAATTCTGACGCATCGTACGAACGACTAAATCCTCCGTGGCATTCGGAAGGAAAAAATACGTGTCTGGGAAAAGAAATCCCTCCATAGGAAGCGCTTCCTTTAGAAATGTATCTCTGTTGAAACGCAAAAGACGGCTATCAAATATTAACGCCATTTCTTTAGTGGTTGCGCCTTCTGGGATTCTTATTCGCATTGGCTCCAATCCGAACGCTCCGATAGACACAGCGCGCGCGACGCTGATTAAATCCCTCGGCTCTTTGAAGAGATAATCTCCTGCGCGCACATCGTGTTCGTATCCCATGAGAGTAACGATGACTCGCAAAGCGCGAGCCGAGCGGACAACAGCGTTTTCCTCAAGCATGGCGCCTACATCGGTTAATGTTGAGCCCTCGGAAACAGTCACGAGCTCATTTATTGGGAAGTTATCGGGCGGGCGCACTTCTGTTAGATATAGATATGTCGTTAAGGTACCAATAAATATAAGGATTGTAAGTGTTCGTCGGTTAGCATGTTGGCGCGAATGAAATGAGAGATTTTCAATGATTCTTTCGTACGCATCAAGCGCGCGACCTATAAACCTCCCTATTCCATGTTTGTCATCCATAAAAAGTAGTACGTAGATAGTAGTTAGTAATCATTAGTAACAGGGATACGATGAAAATGGCCCTCGCATTTTCTACTCACTACCGACTATTTACTACTAACTGCCGCTTTCCGCTACATCGGCAGATTAGCGGGCGGAGCAGATTTCGTGGCCGAAATCCTGTTTAGACCCGGAATCTTTGCCGCCGAGCTTGGAGGATGAAAGAGTGATGCGATAACCTCGCTAGTCATATAATTGGAAGGAGTTACCCACGGGGGATAAAAGAATGACCTGCGCTTATAAGCATCAAGGCCCCGCCGGGTTTGCTGGTCCCATCGAAAATCGTGCCAGTCCTGCCACGGCCAATCAAACATCTGATGCCACCTGCGATTTCGAAGCTGGCTCATATATTGAGGATTTGCATACGGCCTCCATATCCAGCGCATATCCCAGAATCTCCACCCATAATCTTTGGTAGGCGAAATGTATACGCCGCGCATCACTACATCGAATGCGTGTTTGCCGAGATTGCGCTCCATAGCCTCTATTTGCTGTGTCTGCTTCCATGTCGCGCGCGGCCGTGCTGACCTCAACCTTTCTTCAGAAATATGCGCTTCTGGGATTTTTTCAGGCAATACTATCGATTCTAGCCGTATTTTCTCAACCTCCGTTTCCACCATGTGTTTCCATTCGCTATCCTTGCGCACTAGTCTGCCCATTCTAAAACTCGAGGTGAATCCTATCTGAATCCACATCTGTTGCGTAGGTTTTATACTGCTCATAACTTCGAGCACGTTAGCAAGCGGGTCAACCTTAAACTCTTCTTTAGGGTCTTGTTCCAGTTCAAAGTCAATATAGGTCTTTATGGGATACGCGTCTATATTTTTCTTGACAGTTCCTTCTAACCGCCAATCACAGATATAGACCGTCTCTGTTTTTGGGTCATAAGTGTATTTCTGCGAGTAATCCTCCGCTTCGTGCAATTCGATTTCAGGGTATTGCGAGTATAGGGTCGCTTCTAATCCTTTTTGCCATAGCCTCGGCACCCACACATAAAAATGTATCTCGCCGCCCAACGACGCAATCTCGAAAGAATACCAAGGGCGCACCGACCCTTGAATTATGCGCATTATAATTGTCGTTTCTCGCGACGGAATCCAGAAATTCGTAATCGCGGCCTCCATAGCTCGCGGCGACTTGTTAATTTCGCGGGGAATTTTCATCTCCAGAAGAACAAACTCCTGTTTGTAAATAAAATTAGATGTGGCATACCATACCCATACATAATAAGCTCCGATGATTAGGCCGATCGGCAGCCAGATGGGCGAGGTCCCGATAAGCCACGCAAACGTGAACAAAAATAGATTGGGTATTTGGATGTTCAGGATACTCCACATTCCGACGTATAGAATTCCAAGAAACAGAGCTCTTGAAACCCCGAATCCGGGGAGGCCGCCCAAAACACTTAGCCATTTCTCGAAACTAAAACTCACGAGCATTTCTCGAATCTCGTCCCAATCGCTTTTCGGTGCTCCAGCCATATATATATAATAGCATCAGAGATGAACAGCACATGCGCTATTAATATCTGTCGGGGATATTGCTTAACCCCGTGAGAAGAAAACACGAACTGCACTTTTGATTACCTCGGAAGAGAGTACAGTCCGTCTGGCAGTTGTACGAATATATTGCTCTGAAGATTTACGGCGATGGTCGCGTCTTTTACATATCGCTCGCGCTTCACGCGCTCCATAATATCTTCGCGCGAGAGCGGACCCTCGGTTTCCAAAATTCTTTTTATGACATCCCGCACCACTCCCGGCTGATATCCCCATTCTTTGAGGGCATAGAGACCACGCCCCACAAGAACAAAGCGATTATCCTTAATAAGCTCGTTGTGAGTAGTGGCTGGGTGAGTTTCGCGCTGGAAGAGCTTGTCAATTCCTGAAGCCACTTCGGTAAAGTGCATCGGGGAGCCGTGCCGCTTCAGGGTTAAGTACGCAAAGTCGCGCGTATTCTTGATTCGGACGTGCGGAGAATCAATTAAACCCCATTCACCCAGAGGGTTGCGACCAATCCGTTTTGAAATCTTAAGCCAACGGGAGAGAATTTCGGTCGGACTATTCTTTATTCCCTCCTGTTTCAGCGCATTAGCAAAAATCTGCAGAAATTCTTCCTCTGGCGTGAGTTTATTTATATCAATTGATTCGCATAGAGATGCAAGCGCCCGCTCAACCTGGTCCGCAATTTGCCCATCAATTAACCAGCGCGCGCGGTAATTATTATCTTCGCGCCTGTCTGTAAATTGATGCCCGACAGTAAGCAGAAAGACGAGATGCTTGCGGTCAGACGCATTGTCTACAATTTCAGAAAGAATAGTTTCGTCCGACAAAACCGCTCCTAATGCGTGAAGCGCTCGCTTCAAATCTTCAAAAGAAGAAGAGTGTTCTTTGTAGCCGGACGAATCGCGGACAGTGGAAAGCCCGTGCTTTTCAATTTGTCGAATTCGTTCCCGGGTGATGCCGTATTCTTTACCTATTGCGTCGAGCGTTCTCTCCTCACCCCGAGCACCCAGGCCGAAACGGTCTGTAAGGATATGCCGAGAACGCTCCGGCAGGTCAGAGAGAAGTCCCTTACTAACTGTTCGCGGTGAGAACGAGAGCATACCCCGTTTAGAGACAGGCCCCGTTAGAAGCCCTGCGAATTGTGCTGATAAGGAAAGAATTGTGAAAAATAAAGGAAAAGGCGTAGCTTCTAACGGGGCAGGCCGCGGTCTGGCTGTCCCGACACATATTAGTCTGATAACTATTGTCTGATTTTTTCTGCATATTTCTTTGTTGCTACTTTATGCGACCGCGGTCTCTAACGGGGCATAAATCTATGGCTAATATACTGTCTTTAATTTCTAATTAATGCTTACTATCAAATGTAACACACTTTGTCAAATGTGCAAGTTTTCCACAGATAAGCCCCATATATTGAATCATGGGCTCAATTAACAAAGATTTCCTTCGTGTTAACATCACTTTTACCATGGTTAATCCGGCATCTCGAGTCCCCCCGCAGGATATTGAAATGGAGCGCGCCCTTTTGGGCGCGCTAATGATTAATCCAAACGCAATATTCGAGGTTGCGGATACCATTGGAATAGATTCATTTTATTCCGGCAAACATCGCACTATTTACGACGCAATGCTTTCGCTTTATGCCAAAAGCGAACCGATAGACATCATTACGGTTTCCAGCAAATTGAAAGAGCGCAAACAAATTGCGGACATTGGAGGCGCCGGATATCTTTCCGAACTCGCTGGTGAAGCCGCCTCGCCCGGAAGCGCCAGCCATTACGCGAAGATGGTGCAGACAAAATTTGTACTTCGCGCGCTTCTCGATGCCGCGGCAAAAATCGGCGAGTTAGGATTCCAGGAAGACAAAGACATAGAAGTAATTCTCGACGAAGCGCAAGCGGCAGTGTTCTCCGTTTCTAATTCCCCAATGCTTCGTACTTTTACCGCAATTAAAGATGAGTTGGCAGAAGCATGGGAGCGCCTTGAGCGATTGCAAAAGCATGGAAGCGGAATTCGCGGAATTCCTACTGGATTTCCACAACTTGATAATCTTTTGTCCGGGCTTCAAAAATCCGATTTGATACTTTTAGCCGCTAGGCCATCGATTGGTAAAACTGCGCTGGCGTTAGACATTGCTCGTCAAACTGCAATAAAACACGGAACTTCTGTCGGCATTTTCTCCCTAGAAATGAGCTCGCAACAGCTTGTAGACAGAATGCTCGCCGCGCAGGCGGGAGTGGATGCATGGCGATTGCGCACAGGCAAAATCTCCAAGGACGACGAATACGACCGCTTGCAGGCCGGTATTGCATCTCTTTCAGAAGCGCCTATATATATTGACGACAAACCTTCTTCCACAGTACTTTCTATGCGCTCCGTTGCTCGGCGGCTCAAGATGGAAAAAAATCTGGGACTTATCATTGTGGATTATTTGCAGCTGATTACGCCTACTTATACGCGAGGAAGTGATTCAATGGTTCAGCAGGTCACGGAAATTTCTCGCGCTTTGAAAACTATGGCTCGCGAGCTTGACGTTCCCGTGCTCGCGCTCTCACAACTTTCTCGCGAAATCGAAAAACGGCGCGGCCGTCCCCGCCTGTCGGACCTTCGCGACAGCGGAAGTTTGGAACAGGACGCCGACGTCGTTATGTTTATTCACCGTGACGATAAGATGAACGAAAATTCTGATCGGCCGGGCATCGCAGAAATTCTGATTGAAAAGCACCGCAATGGCCCAGTTGGCAAAATTGACCTTCGTTTCGACGAGAAGAAAACTACATTCCTATCGATAGACAAAAACGATTTTGGAGATTTCACGACTGAAGCAAAGGTGGGCGATGAAGACGCGCCATTTTGAAAATCCCAATCTGCAAATGATACAAATACTACAAATGGCTACAAATATAAGATGATTAACATTCGTAGTTATTTGTAGATTGGAATGCATTCGTAGATTGGTACTCTATTGATTGACACAATATGGATAGTATAGAAAAGTTAAGCGCGATATTTGAAAAGTTTCCCGGCATTGGACCTCGGCAAGCGGGCAGATTTGTGCAATTTCTTCTGCGCTCGCCGCAGAGCATTCGCGCCGAACTTGCGAGCGCCGTGGACGACTTGAGCTCCTCCGTCCACCGATGCCCTCTATGCATGCGGCATCACTCCGGAAAAGACAGCGCTTGTTCCATTTGCGAAAGCGATAGGCGCGACCGAGCACTGCTGGCAGTAGTGGCAAATGATACCGACTTGCTCGCCGTCGAGAGAAGCGGAACATTTCACGGCCTTTATTTCGTATTAGGCGGGACTGTCTCGCTTGCCTCAGAAAAGATGAACGGTCTGCACCTGCGAGAGCTCATTGCTTCCATACCCAAACAGGCGAAAAACGGCCTGAAAGAAATAATTCTCGCATTTCCCGCCAATCCAGAAGGCGACGCGACAACAATAAAACTAAAAGAAGAATTAGAAGGTATCGCTAAAGAACATGCAATTTCTATAACTGTGCTGGGTCGGGGACTTTCAACTGGCAGCGAACTTGAATACGCCGATTCTGACACAATCAAGAATGCGATTGAATCTAGGAAATAGCGAAGGTAATATATATTATTATCTGCTGGCACTATAGCGATATATCGCCCTATACATGTAGTGGAAGTGTGATTTAATAACTGTCAGCGAGGCGCCTCACTGCATGGTACCGCATAATAATAACCGCCCTATGGAAGGGCGGTTATTCTGACTTTGGTGAACGGCTGTCTGTGTCCTCTCTTCTTAAAATACCTGCTCTTTTGCCGATATCGAATTACTGTAACTTTCTTTTCCCGTCCCTCCTCAACATATTCTGCGGATACAACCGCGCCAGCAATATAGGGAGTCCCTACTTTCGTTTCCTTTCCGTCGTCAACAAGTAATACTTTATCAAAAACAATTTTTCCCGCCCCGTGGTCGCGCAGCGACTTTACGGGGTCAACATTCAAAACGCTGTCCTGTGTTACAAGGTATTGCTTCCCGCCCGATTCAATAATCACTATCTTTGCCATATAGAGGCGCCATTATACCCCGACTATTCGTCCGATGCAATAGACGGCTTTTCTAAAAGGGGTGAGTCTAATTCGGCAGAAGTACCCGTGATACGAAAAACATCTCTGTCTACCTTGCCCAGTTCTTTGGTTCCGGCATTGTAATGGTTTACCGTCGTTGAAAGCGACGTTCCTATTTTCTTGTAGTATTCCTGATAGGCGTTGAGGTGGCGTCCGAGCGCTTCCACATTTTTTGCTATGTCTTTAGCAGTTTCTTCAATTTTGAATGCCTTGAATCCGTACAATACCGATTGCAAGTACGCGGCGAATGTCGTTGGAGAAACTATGATGACTTTCTTTTCGTTGTAGGCATAGTCAATCAAGTTGCGAGTATTGACCTTGACCGAGCCGACTTCATTTATTAGCAAGTCGTAATAAATTCCCTCCGCTGGAATATACATAAAAGCGAATGGCAGAGTGCCGTCTTTTGTCCGCACATATTTTGCGGTCTCATCAATGCGCAGTTTGAGGTCATTTTTAAAATCCTTTTCCAGCTCCGCCTTTCGCGTTTCGTCGGGTTCGTTCACGACGCGATTGTAATTATCGAGCGAAAATTTCGCATCAATAGGAATCATTCCTTCTTTCGTGATTATAACCGCGTCTACCGTCTCCCCTCCGGGGAAAGCGTACTGCGTTTTGAATGTGCCAGGTGGCAGGATATTTTCAAGAACGAGCTCAAGCGAACGCTCGCCGAGATTTCCCCGCTGTTTCTGATGCTTCAATACCTTTTCAAGATTTGCCAGTTGCTCGGCGATTGTCATAAAGCGGAGCGTCGATTCGTTTGTCTTCGTTTGTTCGCGGACCACTTCTGTGAGTTGGCGCGTTACCAAATCGGTCAATCTCTGGGATTCCCCAAACTGCGCCTTCATGGACTCCGACATTGTTCTCGCTCCCTCTCCTAGCTTGGTGTCCATCGTGCGCGTGAGTTCCTGAAGCTGATTCTGAAGCAGCATAAAGCTCTGCGTGTCCTGTCGGCTCCCTTGCCCGCGCCAAAATAGAAAAAAGAGAATCGCGAGAATCGCGGCAAGAAGCACGATGATTACCCATTCCATATTTTGCAGTATATCACGGTCATATTTTGATCTATAAGATTGCAAGACCCTTATTTAGCCTGGCGAATATCCCTATCTTTCACCATGGTGAAAGATAGGGATATTCGATTTGGGTATTCAATCCTGGCTACGATGAAAGGTGTCAAACCCCAGGGGCTTGCCCTAGGCCTGGGCCCGCGCAAGACATGTCTTGCGCGGGCTCATTCCGCGGCAAGCCGCGGGGTTTTTAACCTTTGCTGTCTGCGCCGTTCGGATACAAACGCGCTTGCGCGTTTGTATCGCTCACCATCCTCGACAGATAAAAAACGAAATACAACTAACCGTCAGAGTCATGTATAATGTACAAATGTTGAGTGAGAAGATTAGACAAGAATTGACTGATGCGATGAGGGCGAGGGATTCTCTGAAGATGAATACCCTGCGGGGGCTTCTTGCCGCATTTGTGAATGAGCTCGTTGCAAAAGGAATAAAACCGCAGGAGCAAATTTCCGATGAGGATGCGTTGCAAGTGGTTAAGCGCGCTGTTAAACAGAGAAAGGACTCAATAGAGCAATTCCGAAATGGCAACCGCGAGGACTTGGCAAAGAAAGAAGAAGCGGAATTGAAAATCTTGGAAACTTATATGCCTGCGCAAATGACGCGCGAGCAGATTGAAAAGGTTGCAAAACAACTGAAGGAGAAGCTTGGTGTTGCCGACAAGTCAAAAATAGGCGTGCTGGTGGGCGCAGTAATGAAAGAACTCAAAGGACAAGCCGACGGCGCAGAAGTTAAGGCGGTTGTGGAAGGTTTGCTTTAGTCATACTTTCGTGTTATTGTGCGACCTGCTGATCTTTCCGACCCACAAATCTTCTGTTAACCTGGAAATCCCAGAAGGAGGTGCCCGGTGCTGAACCCGCTGAACCTGAACATTAAGGTGTTGGCGACGCAAGCGGCCGAACATGCGCGTGCAACCGGCAAGAGAATGCCGGAAGCAGTGAAAGCTGTGCTTGCGCGATACAGTTTGACGGAGGCGCAATTCTCCCAGTATAAAGCGCAAATACTGAGTGAATGCGGCAGGCGCGGCGGAACAAAAGCGGCTCAAAAAAGTCGCAAAGCCTCAAAGAAGGGCGCGCCGGTTCAGTTTAAACTATTTTAAACTATTCTGACCGACAGAATCGGGGGCGCGGATTTGCAGTATCGCGCCCTTTTTGTTTTGGGATAATTGAAACGCTAAAACCCTCTTGGCACAACCGGGCGCTCCATAATTATTGATACCGCTGATGCTATTCCTGCCAGGATTAGCATGCTCGCGAACGCTATCGGGAGAGTTGTCCACAGGAGAAGCAATGCGAAAATCGCGCACGCGCCGATTCTTCCAATCGCCAGACCCATTTCTTTAAGCGCAGTATATTCGTCTATAAACGAACCGTTATCGGCTGATTGTTCAAATGCGAGCGCATCAATACTGTGCGTGGTCTTTGAGGCGCTTGCGTGCGAATAAGAGTCTGCAAGAAATACTCCGACGGGAGTACCCACAAAAAGCCGCATCGCCCATCCAGAAACTGAAAAAGCCACTTGTACAAGTATAGACTGCTCAAACTGCATTTTTTGAGAGAACTTGCGATAAAGATACCGAAGCAAAAGAATTGCGAGAAAAGTCGCGCTCAATATTGCTCCAAGCGTTTTATAATCCGAGCCGACGATTAGAAATACAGAAATCGGCCATATCAGAAATAGCACCATTCCCTGAAGCCCGCTGGTGAGAGATGCTCCAAGAATCCTTCGGTGTCTCGCCCTAAATAACTGCTGAAAAGTTTCTGTGTAGTGCCACGAAAACTTCTCAAAGATATCTTTCAGCGCCATTATTGGTACGAGCGACACAGCAATCAAAACCGCACTCCCAAATAACAGTCGCAGGTGCGCGAACTCGACTGTCGCCATGGTTATACCTGCAAACGCCGGCATAAGCGCGATTAGGATTTCGTACACCGTCGGCAGGCGCGAGCGGTCATGGCCGTCTGTGGATGCCCGCAGTTGATATGGCACCCAATATAATGCCCTATACGCGCCAAGAAGAAGCGCGAAAATGGCAATTCCCCACCCCGCAGGATTTCCATTGAATGAATCGGCTAATGTCGCGCCAAGATATATATATGCTGTGGAAGCTACGATGACGCCGTAAAGAATTGAATTTCTAACTCCGCGACGAAGATGTCCTGCGGAAAGCGGAGTCAAAAGAATCGTCGCAACTTGCGAGAATGCATACATGAGGACAGTTCCCAGCAATGCGTTTTTTATTTCCCCAGTTTGAGAAAAGAAATATTGAAAAACAAAAATCCAGGCAAATGCGTTCGCAATACCCAAACCCGTGCGAAGCAGGAATCTGTGGGCATGAAGAAAACCGAATCGCCTGTGATGAGCGAGGTCGAACTGTCTGCGCTCGGGCATTATTTGTTGATTGGCCGGTTTAGAAAAGCTCATAATTACGCGGAACCACTTATGTCTCATCTGGCACTATCGCAACCCTCTCGTAAGTAAACAGGGGTACGACAAAAACCAGCGCATATCCGACTAAAACGCTCGCGTTTGCGTAAATCCCCCACCCAGTGAGAGGAACCGCGAAAATAGCATCCAAAATCGCAATAATTACCGCCCATAAAAGAGAGTAAGGAGCGATGTCCTTCCATGAGCTGAAATGCAGAGAGCGTCCGGCAAGAATCGTCATAGCGATAAGCGCGCAAAACGCGAGTATCTTTGGCTGAAGACCGGCCGTAAAACCGTATGTGATGAATCCTGACCAAATTAAAAACATCACGGCATAAATGGCAATTCCCCATCCAAATAGCTTTGCGAACTTCATACTAGTACACACAGTATGCGCTATGCGCCGACAATTCCCTTCGCGGACTTGTGGATATCGTGTTCGCTTTTTGCTTGGGGGAAATCAGAAACGACCCCGCGGTAAACCGCGGGGTCGTTCTGAAACAAAACCAGTAAAATAATTACCAGCTTCTTCCACCGTCTCGTCCGCCGCCTCCGTAGCCACCGCGGTCATTGCCGCCGCCACTTCGGAAATCGCGCCGCGGTCGTTCCTCCATTGGGCGAGCCTCGTTCACTGTAAGAGTTCGTCCGCCGAAATCTTTTCCGTTCATCAACTCAATCGCCTTTTGTGCTTCCTCGTCGGAAGACATTTCCACAAAACCGAATCCCTTCGAACGGCCGCTCATCTTGTCCATGATGACTACGGCTGACGCGACGGACCCCGCTTGCGAGAAGGCGTCTTTGAGTTCTGCGTCGGTCGTGCTGTAGGGCAGACCGCCGACATATAGTTTCTTTGCCATGATTCTTAGATATTTTTCTGTTATAAATCGAGCACCTATTTACGCTCGCTTAACACCTGCATCAAATATTGCGCACATAGCACAAACGAGAAGCTTATGAAAAGTGATGAGTTATATGGTGCTCCGATAGAAATGTAAACCAACCTTTCCTCGCTCTCCTTGGTCTAATGCAACCTACTCAAGCATTGGAAAACTTACATTACGCCACAATACTACACCACTCCAACAATTGTGCAAATTGCTGGAGCAGTTAGTAGCCAGTAGTAAATAGTCTGCAGTCGATTTTTTCCTTGGTACTCCAAGGAGCAAAAATCGCGCTGAAAATGAGTACATTTTCGACGTAGCCACACAATTACTTAATCACGAAATAACGCTCGCCCAATCCGCAACATAGTCGCGCCCTCCTCGAGGGCTATTTTGTAGTCATCAGACATACCCATTGAAAGTTCAGTTATTGTTGGATAGGTTGCGTGCAATTCATCTCGAATGGATTTGAGCAGTTGAAATTGCTTTCGCACAATATCCTCGTCGCTTGTCTGCGATGCCATTCCCATTACTCCAATGATTTTGACGCGATGAATTGTTGAAATGGCCGTTGTTATTTTTTCAATTTCATTTCGGTTAAAACCGCTTTTCTGTTTCTCTTCCGAGATATTGAATTGCAATAGAACGCGCGTGTCTCTGCGCTGTTTAATCGCCTCATCTTCAATCTTCTGCAAATGCTCGATAGAACCGACTGATTGTATGACATCAAATAATTCAACGATTCTTTTTATCTTCCGTGATTGAATCTGTCCGATAAAGTGCTTTTCAACCTGCGGTGAGCCTGATTGCGGTGAGCTTGTCGAATCTGTCGAATCCACAGGAAGTAAGTCCGGGAATTTCTTTTCGGCATCCTCGATTCTATTCTCGCCTATTGCGCTCACTCCTGCTCTAATGACCTCGTTCGTCTCGTCTATTCCCACGTATTTTGTAACAGCCACTAGAGCAATCTTTCGCGGCATCTTATACATATCTTCTGTAAGTTGATTAAGAAAAGCATTGTCCATAGTTTGAAAGTCGCGCGTCTCCTTGGACCACATGTTGCGGTCAATTTTTCTTGTCCGATATGTTACTTAGGGACCTCGGTAAGCATTTCGGATAGCATCCAGCCAGCCACGGCCTTCTTGTCCTCGGGACGCAAATTGAAAGTGCCGAGAATGCGGCTGAAATAGCCGAGCTGCCGCAGGCGCTCTGCCGCGTCGTTCGACTTCCACTTCCAGTTAGCCATGTCGATGATATTGGAGAGATGTTGCATTGCGTAATTGGACCACGCGTTGTCGCCCCTGAACTTGTCGGGGCAAATCTCGGCAAGCTTCTTTTCTTTCTTTTCCGGTAAACCCACGAGGGGCTCAAGACGACCGGAAAACAACCACGTTGATATTGGTATTATTTGCCCGTGCTCGGTACTTTCTTGTCCCATACAGCTTCATAATAATACTCTTTGCACAATCAGCCAACCCGTTCGCGCACGAAGAATTGTAAATCGAATGACCGCCGAGCGACCTGTGGTGAGCTGTGTCGAACCAAGCGAGGCGGTTGCGGGGCGTCCTCATTCGTGGGGGTTCTCCGCAAAATAGGTTATGAAGGTGTCGTAAATACTCACCAAGATACAACTCAATTCAGTTTTAGAGATTTTTTGATGGGCTTCCGCAACGGAAGCCCATTGAATTTCCGCAACGCCGCGCGCTTCGCGCGCGTGAAGTGTCAGGTTCAACCCGAAGATTTTTTTGGCGAAAGATTTTTTAAGAGAAAGAGGGGCGTCTTCGTGTATTTCGTTAAGCATTTGTGCGTCTTTCAGCCAATCGCGCAGGGGTTCAACCCAAGCGGATACCCCTTTTGCGACTTCGGCCATTTTCTCCTCCAACGACTTCTTGCGGGAGAGAAGCTCCGCCTTCTCGGAGCGG